>JBDSNZ010000223.1:0-15154 GCA_039915055.1 Ornithinibacter sp. | reverse complement strand
TCCGACCGCCTCGTGCTGAGGCCGTACGGGTCGCTCACGGTGCGACGAGCCACCGCGTCGTCGCGCGCAATGATCGCCTGCTGGCGGCCCGAGTCGATGGTGCCGCCGGAGATGCCACCGCGCAGCGACCGCACGGTCAAGGTGGTTTCTCCCAGCGTTCCCGCGTTGTCGTTCGCCGCCTGTTCGGCGGTGACGAGCACACCAAGGTCAGACGGGATGGAGTCGAAGCCGCAGGCGTGCACGATCCGCGCTCCGGTCTCTGCGGCGCGGGCCGCGACCTCGTCTAGCGACCACCGCACGAAGAGGACCTCACCCGTCAGATCGGCGTAGTGCGTTCCCTCCTCAGCGCAGGCGCGCACCACCTCCTTGCAGTAGCGGGCGTAGGGGCCGACCGTCGTGGCGACCGTGGTGGTGCGAGCCGCCATCCGGCGCAGCCCCACGGAGTCCGATGCCTCGACCGTCACCAGCTGCCAACCGGCGGCCGCCGATCCGAGGTCGGCACGCAAGGCCTCGAGCTTGGCGTGCGACCGGCCCGCGAGCGCGACCTTCACGTTCGGCCCGGCGTGGTCTGCGAGGTGCGCTGCCGTCAGGGCTCCGACGAAGCCGGTGGCGCCGTAGAGAACGATGTCGAGCTCGCGAGTGGTCATGGCGACACTCTGCCATCCGGTCGCCAGCCATTCAGACCGCCACCGATGCTGGCCGACGCGACCAGCCGCCGATGCTGGTAGACGATAACCTGCGGCCCGGGCAGCCGACCGTCAGCTCCAGATGGCTGCGGGGATGCCGTCCGAGAAGCGTTCGGCCTCTGTCGGCAGCGACCTGGCGACACCCTGCGAGTGTCGGGCGGCGGTCCAGGCGACCGCGCAGGCGTCGAGCACGTCGTCGGCGCCGTACCCGGACCCCGAGAGGATGCTGGGTGAGGCGATGCCGACGCCACGCAGCGCCTCGAGCCGGGCCGCGCGGCCGGCATCCGACTTCTTGTTGGGCAGGATCGGGGAGCCGGCGATGGCGGCGAACGACAGCTCAGGATGCACCTCGATGACCGTCACCGTAGGGCGGGAGCGCACCCACGCGTCGACCTCGACGATCTTGTCGCGTAGGGCAAACGCCTGCGCCCCGACCCCCTGGCCGCACCGCGAGCGGTTGACGGTGTCGGCGGTGGCGCGGTCGGACGCCGAGTACGCCGCCCGGGTCAGTGTCGAGAACACCGACGAGGCCTTGCCGGGCAGCGCCTTGCGGGCGAGGCCGTCGGCTTGGCGAACCGTGTTGTCGGGCAGACCGATCGGGATGTCGATGCCCACCACTTCCACGCCGAGCGAGGTACGTACCGTTTCGACGAGCTCGGCGATGCTCCGGGCCACGGCGACGCGAGGGCGAGGCGCGCCGGGCTCGAGAACCGCGCCGACCCAACCACCACGGCAGCCGTCGACCCCCAGC
The DNA here is from genome assembly GCA_039915055.1 of Ornithinibacter sp. Classification (GTDB taxonomy): domain Bacteria; phylum Actinomycetota; class Actinomycetes; order Actinomycetales; family Dermatophilaceae; genus Fodinibacter. The sequence goes on along the minus strand of JBDSNZ010000223.1, from coordinate 13,717 downwards.
ACCGGCACGGTCACGTCGACCGGCTCGGGACGGGCAGACCCGACCGAGCCCGTCCATCCGGACGGACCGCCAGCGGCCTCGAGCGACTCCGTCAGCCGGCCCAGCGTATGCGTCGCGGCGGCGAGTGCCGTCCTCACATCGTGGCCCTCCTGACGCTGGTCGCGCGCCACAGCACGCACCAGTACGTTCACCTCAACCTCGAGCGCGAGCGCCAGCGCCCGGGCGGTCGTCAGGTCTCGAGGGCTCACTCCCCGACGTTACGGCACGCCCGTCGGGTCGCGCCTCAGGCTTCCTCGAAGAGCGCAAGGAGCGCTTTGATCCGCACCGTGGACTCGGCAGGGTGTCGCAGCCGGCCTTCGGCGGCGAGACGGTAGACGTTGCGTCGCCCCACCTTCTCCTTGGTGATGTAGCCCGACTCGTCCAGATCGCGCAGGATGAGCTGCGCGGCCCGTTCGGTGATTCCCACGTCGACCGCGAGATCCCGAATGCGAGCGTGGGGGTTGCGGCTGATGGCCACCAGCACATGACCGTGGTTGCTCAGAAAGGTCCACGTTCGTCGAGTCCCCTGGTCCATGCCTCACCCTAACCGGCGACGCCTGCTTGGTACGAACTGTAATACGCGAACTGTGTTACGTGTATTCTGCTTCCCATGAACTGGTTTCTCTGGACCCGTCGCGTCAGCGTTCTCGTGGTGCTGGCGGGTGTGACTGCGGCCCCGGCCGCGTTCCTCGGTCACCCCTGGCAGCTCGCCCACGCCCTTGGCCCCGTCAGTGTCGGTCTCTATCTCGACGTCATCTCGACGCTGCTCCTGGCCTTCGTCGGCCTCCTCGTCTGGGTCGTCACGACCTACTCGCTGACCAACCTACGCGGACGCGACGGCCTGGCACCTGCCGGAAGAGCACTGTTCGCAGCGCTGCTCGGCCTCGTAGTGATGGTCTCGAGCGCCAGTCTCGTCACCGTCGCGCTCGGGTGGACCGTCAGCGGGCTGGCCGTCGGTCTCGTCGTCGCGCGCACCGGCACCGGTCGGGCACCGGCCGCGGCCCGCACGATGCGACGGCACCTGTTGTTCGGCGACCTCGCCCTCTGGTCTGCGGTCGTCATCGGCCTCGGGTGGTTGCCGTCCCTCGACCGCACCCGTCTCGACCAGGTCACGAGTGGAGCGCCTGTCGTGGTCGTTGCCGTGCTGCTCGTCGTCGCCTGTGTGACGCGAAGCGGCCTCGTTCCGTCGCACCGGTGGCTCGCCGAGACGGCCGAGGCGCCGTCACCGGTATCGGCGCTGCTGCACGCCGGTGTGGTCAACGGCGCGGGAGTGCTCGGCGTGCTGGCCTGGCCGCTCTTCCGGGCGGCCCCCGTGGTTCTGATCGGCCTGCTCGTACTCGGAGCCGCCTCCGTCGTGACCGGCGCGTGGGCCGGTCGAGTCCGCTCCGACGTCAAGGGTCGGCTGGCCTGCTCGACGACGAGCCAGATGGGCTACATGTGCGTCCAGCTCGGCCTGGGGCTGCCCGCGATGGCGCTCATGCACCTCCTGGGGCACGGCGCCTACAAGTCGTGGATGTTCCTGCGTGCCGGGGGCGCGGTGGAACGCCACCGCTCCACCTGGACCTCGCAGGGGGGACGGGCCCGACGGCTCGCCTGTGCGTCGTCAGCAGGCGCTGTCGCCGCCGTGCTCGGCTTCCCCGCGGCACGGGAACTGACGACGTCCCTCGGTGTGACCGCGCTGGTTCCGGTCGCGCTCGTGCTCCTCGTCTCGGCATTGGCGGGATGGGCAGTCGCCGGGCTCGCTCGCGTCGCCGTCCCCACCTCGGCGGCCGTCACCGTGCTGGCGGGCTCGGTGGCGGCCGCCTACCTCTGGGTGCTTCTGGCGTGGGAGGGAGCAGTGAGCCCCGCGCTTCCCACTCTCACCCTCTGGGGGGTGGGTCCCGGCCTCGTCCTCCTCCTCGGGTGCGCCGCGAGCATGACCGCAGCCCTCCTCGGTCAGCGACACCTCCGGTCGGTGCCCGACTCGGCGCTTGCGGTGGCCCTGCTCCCGACAGCTCTGTCACCCGGTGCCACCGTCAGGGGAGCTGCGTCGTGGCCGGTGGTGACCTCTGGATCGACGGACGCGCCGGGGAACTCCTCCGTGCTCGGAACCGCAGTCGACCGGGCCACCATCGAGGCTGCGGCCTCCGTCGCGTCAGGCACGGTGGGGCCGGGCTTCCCGCTGCGCTCCATGGTCGCGGCGAACCCCCTGGCGCGCCTGGAGGTGCTGTCGTTCACCGACGCCCTCGCGGTCGCCGAGCGGGTTCACGGAGTCGTCCTCAGACCCTCGCTGGGCTACTTCCTCACCCTTCACGAGTCTGGCCGGATCAGCGACGCCGACCTCGGTGTGGCCCTCTCGGAGTCGCTGACCACGACCGGAGACGACGCGACCTCGACGGCACCGGATCTCAGAAGCTGTCGCGCCGCGGCAGCGCACAGCTCCACGGCATCCTTCCTGAGTGCCTCGCGTGAAGTGCTGGCCGACCAGGCGCAACAGCCACCAGCTGGGATGCACGGCGCTCGACGCCTGGGAGACGCACTGGCGGAGCTCGATGGTGGGCGCGCACGCCGGGCCATCGGTCAGCACGAGGCACTGTGGTGTCAGCGTGCGTGGGCCACCCCGGCCACCCCGGCCACCCCGGCCACCCCGGCCAGCTCGGCCAGTTCGGCCGTGCCGGGTGAGCCGGGTGTCACCGGCGGCGGGCCGTACGCGCTCTGGCGCGCCTCCGCTCGGCACCGCGGCTACGACCGGGTCACCGGGATCAATGGCGCATCCACGTGGGTGAGCGCCCTCCCGGCGGATCCGGCCGGAGCCATCGCGGCTCTGCTCGACGCCATCGCACTGCCGCCCGGGTCGCTGTTGGACTACCTCGGGGCCACGTTGGCCGGCGCGCCCGGATGGGCGGCGCACGCGTCGTGGCGTGCCCGCCAGGCCAGCGACACGGACCCCATCCTCCAGCTCCTCGCGCTGCGGATCGCGCACGACGTGCTGTTTGCCGGGGCGGCGGTCCAGAGCCACGGTCCACTCGACGTGGCGCCGGCACGCCCGCTCGCGCGGGGCGAGAAGGAGCGGATGGCCCTGACCGCCACCCTCCAGGGGACCTGGCAGCGGGCCCTGGAGGTCGGTGTCGAGTCCTGGCTCGTCCCGTCGTTGGAGGAGGCGAGCGTGTCAGTAGATCCGCCCACGACAGCGCCGCCCGGCCCCCGAGAGCGTCCCGTCAGTCAGTCGATCTGGTGCATCGACGTGCGCTCCGAGCGGATTCGTCGCCACCTCGAGGGCTTGGGAGCGCACGAGACCTTCGGGTATGCCGGCTTCTTCGGTGCTGCCGTGCGGCACGTCGACGCGGACGGCAACAGCGCCGACCTCTGTCCGGCGCTCATCGAGCCGTCGACCGAAGTGCGTGACGCCATCGGAACGCTGCGGTTCCGGCAGGTGCTCCACCGCACCGTCACCGCCGTCAGCCGCCACCCCCTCGGGGCGCTGGTCGTCGCCGAGGCAGGCGGGATGTTCTCCGCCCTGGGCAGCGCCGGCTCGCTCCTGCGCCCAGCAGCGACGCGGCGCCTCATCCGGTCGGCGAGCACCGACCAGCGGCCGCTCGGGGCAGGGACGCGGTGCCACGGAGGGGCACCGGCGCTCGACTCGGACCTGTCGGTCGCGCAGCGGGCGGACCTCGCGGCAGCAGCCCTGTCGAGCATCGGCCTGGTCGACGACCTCGCTCCCGTGATCCTCGTGTGCGGGCACGGGTCGACGACCGAGAACAACGCCTTCGCCACGGCATACGACTGCGGGGCCTGCGGAGGTCACCAGGGCCAGGTGAACGCCGAGGTCCTCGTGTCAGCGCTCAACGACCCAGAGGTGCGGGCGCACCTCGCTGAGCGCGGGCTGGTGATCCCCGCCGACACGCTAGCGGTCGCGGCGGTGCACGACACCGCGACGGATGTGGTGCGGCTCGCAGACCCGGGGGCACACCCCGTTCTCGAGGCGGACCTCCGCCTGGCGGGCCGGCGCGCCGCTGCCGAGCGCTCGGCGCTGCTCCCTGCCGGTCGCGCCGAAACCTCCCGACGCGCCGCCGTGGACCGGGCGTCGGACTGGTCGGAGCCGACCCCGGAATGGGGCCTGGCTGGTAACGCCGCCCTGGTCATCGGCCCGCGCGAGCTCACGGCCGGTCGGTCGCTGGACGGGCGGGTGTTCCTGCACTCCTACGACCGGGCCGGCGACCCGGGAGGCGTCGTGCTCGAGCAGCTGCTCACCGCGCCGTTGGTCGTGGCGCAGTGGATCAACGCGCAGTACCTCTTCTCGGCGCTCGCTCCCGACGTCTTCGGCGCCGGGGACAAGACGACCCACAACGTCGTCGGCGATGTCGGCGTGATCACCGGCGCTCACGGTGATCTGCGGCTCGGACTTCCGTGGCAGGCGCTGTTCCGCTGCCCTCCGGAGCATGCCGACGGCGCCGAGGACCTGATGCACGAGCCGGTCCGACTCACCGTGGTGCTGTATGCCGACCCGGATGCCGTCGCGCGTGTCGTCGCCCACCACAGCGGGCTGGTGAACCTCGTCGCCAACGAGTGGATCACCCTGCTCTGCCTGGATCGTGGCGGCGCTCTCCGGCTCGACCGGGACCTGCGCTGGCAGCCGTGGCGGCAACTCACTGCCCGACCTGAGCGGTGCCTCGCCTCAGCCAGTGTCCGACGTTCGGCGCAGGTTCTGCAGGCCGAGGTCGAGGAGGAGCTCGGGGCGAGCGTCGGCAGCACCGACGGCGTCGATGAGCTCGTGGGCCGTGAGGGGTCGGGGACCGGTCTCGATCGGCTGCAGCACCTCGATCTCGTCGGCGACGACCTCGAGGTCGTGCATCTTCCGGGCCGTGACCAGCACGCGTGACTCCAGGGCGCCGACCATCGCGTTGTAGGCCTCAACGCTGGACTGGAGGCTGCGCCCGACCTTCGACGTGTGGGCGCCGAGCGTGCCGAGCCGGCGATACAGCTCGCGGCCGAGGGCCATGAGCTCACGGGCACTCTGGGACAGCGCGTCCTGTTGCCACGTGAACGCCACCGTGCGCAGCAGTGCCATCAACGAGCCGGGGCCGACGAGGACCACGCGTTGGGCCAGGGCCCGCTCGTGCAGCCCGGGGTGGGCCGCCAAGGCAGCGCCGAGCATGGCATCGCTCGGCACGAAGCAGATCACCATCTCCGGCGTCTGGCGGAACGCGGTCCAGTACTCCTTCGCCGCCAGCGCAGAGACGTGACCGGTGAGGGACGTCGCGTGCTCTCGCAGCAACGCCTCGCGTTCGCCCACGTCCAGGCCCTCGGCCTGCGCGTCGAGGAAGGAGGTCATCGGTGCCTTGGCGTCGATCACCAGCACCTTGTCGCCAGGCAGACGGACCAGCACGTCGGGGCGAACCCCTCGCCCGAGGGTGCTGACGGCGTTCACCTGTTCGTCGAAGTCGCACCGCGAGAGCATGCCCGCCGCCTCCAGCACCCGTCGAAGCTGGACCTCGCCCCAGGCGCCGCGGACCGTGGAGGAGCGCAGCGACCCCGCGAGCGATGCGGTCTGCTGCCCGAGGTGCTGGGTCTCACCCTCCACCCGAGCGAGCAGCGCACGCAGCGAGCCGAACTGCTCCATCCGGTCGCGCTCGAGCGTGCCGACCTGCGCCTCCACCCGGCCGAGCGCGTCGCGCAACGGCGCGAGCAGGGCGGCGGTCTCCAGGTCCTCGGCGAGCGAGGTCTCGAGGTCGATGACCCGGTCTCGCAGCAGGTCACGCTCGGCGAGCACGGCAGCCGAGCGTGCGGCATACACCAGACGTGCCACGGCCACCGCTGCCCCGACACCGAGGACCACCCCGACGACACCCCAGACCCATGCGCTCATGGAGCGGAGCCTGCCACCGGCCACCGACAGCGCGGGGGAGGCGGATAGCCTTCGGTGATGGCGCCACGCGAGGAGACCGAGCAGGATCGGCGGCGGCGCATCGCCATCCTCAACACCCGCCTTCCCAAGAAGCGGAACATCGCTCAGGGCGTGCTGCGCGACCCCGCAGGGCGCGTGCTGCTCTGCGAGCTGAGCTACAAGCTGGAGTGGGACCTGCCCGGCGGGGTGGTCGACCCGGGGGAATCGCCAGCCACCTGCGTGGTGCGTGAAGTGCGCGAGGAGCTCGGCATAGAGGTCCCTGCCGGCCGGCTCCTCGCCGTCAACTGGCTGCCCCCGTGGCGCGGCTGGGACGACGCGCACCTCTTCCTCTTCGACCTCGGCGTGCACGAGAGCGGGGAGCTCGATCCCACTCTCTTCCTGCGTCGCGAGATCGCCGACGCCCATTGGTGCACGCCCGAGGAGGTGGCCGCCCACGTTGCGCCCTACACCGCACGGATGTTGGAGGTCACGGCAGGCGGCGAGCACACGGCATACCTCGAGAACAGCGAGCCCGTGGGCGGCTGACCGTCGTCGGGCCGGCCCCGCGGCGCTAGTAGACTCTCGGCCCTGTGAGCCTCCAGATCGGCATCGTCGGACTGCCCAACGTCGGCAAGTCAACGATGTTCAATGCCCTGACCAAGAACAACGTCCTCGCCGCGAACTACCCTTTCGCGACGATCGACCCCAACGTCGGCGTCGTGCCGCTGCCCGACGAGCGGCTGACGCGGCTCGCGGAGATCTTCGGCAGCGCCAAGATCCTCCCGGCCACGGTCGACTTCGTCGACATCGCGGGCATCGTGCGCGGGGCGTCGGTCGGTGAGGGGCTGGGCAACAAGTTCCTCGCCACCATCCGCGAGGCCGACGCGATCTGCCAGGTCGTGCGGGCCTTCGAGGACGGCGACGTGGTGCACGTCGACGGCAAGGTCTCACCGAGCTCGGACATCGAGACCATCCACACGGAGCTGATCCTCGCCGACCTGCAGACCCTGGAGAAGGCGGTGGTGCGCCTGGAGAAGGAGTCGCGGATCAAGAAGGAGTCCAAGCCGCTGCACGAGAACGCACTCGCCGCGCAGAAGGTGCTGGAGAAAGGAACCACCCTGTATGCCGGTGGCGCGGCCGGTGGGGTCGACCTCAGCATGGCGTCGGCGCTGGGTCTGCTCACCACCAAGCCCTTCATCTACGTCTTCAACCTCGATGAGGAGCAGCTCGCCGACGCCGACCTGCACGCGCGGCTCACCGAGCTCGTCGCACCTGCTGATGCGGTCTTCCTCAACGCCAAGCTCGAGGTGGACCTCATGGACATGCCGGACGAGGACGCCCTGGAGATGCTCCAGTCCTTCGGAGCGCAGGAGTCGGGCCTCAACCAGCTGGCGCGCGTCGGGTTCCACACCCTCGGTCTGCAGACCTACCTCACCGCCGGCCCCAAGGAGTCGCGCGCCTGGACGATCCACCAGGGCTGGACGGCGCCGCAAGCCGCGGGTGTCATCCACACCGACTTCCAGCGCGGGTTCATCAAGGCCGAAGTCGTCTCCTTCAGCGACCTCGACGAGCACGGGTCGATGGCCGCGGCCAAGGCGGCCGGCCGCGTGCGCATCGAGGGCAAGGAGTACGTCATGGCCGATGGCGACGTCGTGGAGTTCCGCTTCAACGTCTGAATCGCTGCGTTTCCGCAGGTCAGAGGGGGAGCAATTCCCTTCAGTTCGCCCACAGTCCGCAAGAGTTTCAGCGTGATCAGCTCGATCTGGCTGTTCGCAGGGCTCTTTCCAGGCCTGCTACGGCCAGTTGACCCGCCCACGACGTGACCCCTGGCGGCGAAAGGGGGCAGATGCGACCCGTCCTGTCGTGCCGATGACAGCGTGCGCGTCGGGAGTGATGTCCGTGCTGGAGCCGCCACGCAGAAGATCGGAGGGGACGCACCTATATGTGCGTGGCCTCCGATCGTCTGCGTGTGACCGGATGCGGGCGCCACGGGATGCCGGGGCGACGGGCGTGCCGCGCGCGTGCGGAGCACCCGTCCGGACCTGCCGCAGGTGGCATCCGCAGATGCGCGGTCGCCTCGTCAAGGACCGGTCCTGATGCACGCACCGACAGGGCGTTCCTCTCTTGTTCAGACCAGCGTGTCTTCCCTCGAGGCGCGCTGGCGCTTCCTGTGCCGGACGATTATCGACACTGCGCCGGCTGTCCCCGCCGCGATAAGCACCACTGCGCTCACGACGCTCGACACACGACCGGGCCACGGCATGACGGCGGGTGGACTGAGCATGCCCAGGTAGAAGGGCTCGAGGATGGCCGCCACGGGGACGACCAGGCGCGCCACCAATCCGCACCGGTCGTTGCGGCGTGCGACAGCTCCGATCAGGCCCAAGGGTCCGCCCACGACGACCGCGAGCCCGAACCAGAACTGGTTCTCCGTCCAGACCGTCGAATCGAAGAGCCCGAGCAGTCGACCGACGCCGTAGTGGACGAACAGCGCCATCAGGCAGGCCACGATCCCGGCAGCAAACGCCTGCCGGGGGCGGCGAACAAGCCAACCAGCCAGAATCGGCAGCCCACCCCAGATCGCCCCCGAGTTCACCACTTTGCTGATCGTCGATCGCACCGCCAAAGCCGCTTGGGCCTCGCCCGCCAACTGGCTCATGGTTGTCACGTTCGAAGCCAAGGACACCAACGCCAGAACAAGCGAGGCCGCGAGAACGAGCCCCCACCTTCGTCGTGTCACAACCGGATCGTACGCAGCCAAGTCCTGTCATATCCGCTGGCAGTTCGTGGGTTCAGCCGCGACTTACGGAGAGCGCCATCCTCTACTGCCGCAGTCAGTCAATGAGTGATGACTCAGTCCACATTTGGCCGTCCCAGTAGCGCAGTGGCGCCTCACTCCACGGGTCGTGTTGCCAGCCAGGTGCCCGTGGTCGGCGCGGCGCTCGAAAACGGCGCCACACGGCGTACCCCACAAGCGTGACACCCGCGACGAGAGCCGGGATTCCCATCATGCCGAACGACATGGCAGCCATGCCTGCGGCGTCCGTCCCGTCATCCGGTGCGAGGGCGAACTGGGCTGCCCCCCACGTCAGCAGCGAACCGATCACCGTCGAGGAAACACCCCAAGTAAGCATGGCGCGGTTCCACGGCACTGGTGCGTGCGGGGCCTGCAGTGACTGAGAGGGCACGTCCCCGAGGCTACGCACCATTGAAGACGCTCAACGTCTTCCTATGCCGCACCGAGGTCGTCGTCGTGCCCTCGAATGGGCCGCGTCATCACCGTTGGTTCTCGGCCTTACCATCGGTTGCATGCCCTCGGTCGACCCCGATGATGACTCCATTCGGCGATGGGTCGTGCGCCACTACCGGTACGACCCGGATCGACGAGAGCGCCGGCATGTCACTGTGGGCGCCTTCGACACCAAGCGCGAGTTCAAGGCTGCGTTCGACCGTGCACAGAGGGACGTCGCGGCCCGAGAAGACGATGGTGGCGATCGGCGCGAGTACATCTCCGGCAGTCGGCTGGACCCTGGCGACCGAGCCCGCGCCCGGGTTGGCCGCTTCGTGAGACGGTCCATGGAGCACGGCGTCGACCCATGGATATCGGTGACCGAGGAGGAACTTCCTCACAACACCGCGAGGTATACGACCACCTCGCCACATCAGCACCTGATAGCACCGCTGCAACGGCTCAAGCGATGGTTTCGTCGCCAACGGCAACCGCGCTAGCCCAACGGATGGCCCGAAAGACCGGGAATCAGGCGAAGCATCAACGGACCACTCATCAGCCTGAGTGACGTCCTACTTTCCCGCGGACAGGGCGGTCGCTACGCGGCGCTACGACGCAGGTCCGATTCGCGCTGCGAGCCAGGCGGAGATCTGCGGAACGTCCAGCCCGCCGGCTGCTGCCTCGAGCATCATCTCTTCCGCCTCATCGACCGTGTAGGTCAGATCGTGCCCGTTGACGAGGCAGAAGACGCGGGTCGCCGACCACGCCAGACGCTTGTTCCCGTCCACTAGGGCGTGGTTGCGGACCAGGGAGTGCAGCAGTGCCGCGGCCTTGTCCTCAAAGGTCCGGTATGCGTCTTCGCCGAACACGCTGATCGTCGGTCTGGCGGCGGCCGCAGCCAGCAGCCCGGGATCCCTGACCGCGACCTCACGCATCACCCCGGATGCGATCTCCAGGAGATCCTCGACCGATAGGTAGTCAATCTCCTGGTCATTCACTTGCTCAGGCGATCGAGCAGCTCACGGTCCTCGGTGCGCACCCGATCGATCGCCGCCCGCAGTCGCTGAGGGCGCTCCGAGACGTACTCGGCGATGGCGGCGCGTGCGACTTCCTGCATGGAGCGGCCCTCCTGCTCGGCCTTCACACGCAGGGCATCGCTTTCCGCGTCGGTCAGCCGCAGGTTCATCGCCATGGCCCGATGGTACCGCAGCGGTACCGTCGCGGTCACTGGCTGGGCCGGGCGCATTGTGCGCGCTACGCCGCGAAGTGACTCACTTTTTCGAAGCACCCAAACGAGCCGGTCGCGGCTGGCGGTGCGCTTTTGTAGACGCCGACTGTGCCGACTGCGACGATCGCACTCATGGATCTCGATCTGGCTGCCGTCGAGAGCTTCGTTGCTGTCACTGACTTGCAGCACTTCGGGCGCGCCGCCGACCGGCTTGGCGTAACGACGTCCGCGTTGACCAAGCGCATCAAGAGACTTGAGGCCGTGGTGGGCGTGCCCCTGATCGAGCGCGACACTGGCGGGTACGCGGGGCTCACGCCGGCCGGTCGGCGCTTCGTGCAGTTCGCCCCACAGTTGCTGCGCGCTGCCCAAGCGGCAAAGTCCGCCGCGACCGGCGCATCGGTCGAAACGCTGCGGCTCGCCGTACCGGCCGGAGTCGGAGTCGTGGCGCCACTGATGCCACAAGCGCTTGCCACGCTTGAACTGGCACTCCAGCACGCACACCCCGGCGTGACCATCGAGTCGGTGCGGACGCCGTTCCCGGAACTGACCCCAGCCCTCCTCGCGGGCGATGTTGACGTGGTCCTGACCTTCGGACCCTCCCCCAGTCCCGAGGTCATCTCGACGCGGCTCTCGCAGATTCATCGGGTCGGGCTGGTCGGCGCAACGCATCCGTTGGCTTTCAAACACGCGGTGGATGTGCGCACGTTCGCGCGTCTGCCGATGATCTACAGCCCTGACCTGCCCGAGGAGTACATGCAGCCCTTCATCCTGGCTGATGTTCGGCCGCTCGAGGAGGCGACGCTGGTTCCGATCAATGCGTCGAACACGGCGCATGTCGCCCAGCGCATCCTGCGCGGGCGCGAGGTGACCGTGGTGCCGGTGGCGCTCACCGGGAACCTGCCTCCTGAGCTCCAACGGGTGGGGCTCATCGGCGTTCCGGCGAGCTGGTACCACGCGCAACGGCGCAGGAACGACGACCGGCCAGCGCTGCTGACTGCCATCGATCTGATGACTGAGTTCACCGAATCCATCACTCAGTCAGCGCTGTCCTGAGCGGCATCTGTTTCCGAAACGGAAACAACAACCGCCTTGAGAAGCTGCCGGATTAGCCTCCGGCTGTGAAGAGCACCCCAGCGCCCGCCGGTGCAGCCCCATCCGGCTCAGCGGCCGTAGCGCCGCGCAGGCCGAGCCTGGAATGGTCGGGCCGCGACTGGCGGATGCCGGTGTGGCTCTGGGTCGGGCTGGCGACGATGTTCTTCAGTGTGCTGCACATCATCCTCGACTTCGGCGTCGGCCTGTTCGACCTGCACGGGAGGCTGTCCCTGACCGAGGCGACGACGCTTGTCGGGGTGGCGCTCATCCAGCTCTGGTGGGCGATCTCCTTCATGGCGGGGTCTCGGGGCAACGGCAGCGGCGTCGCCAGTTCCGGGATCCTCGGCGCTGGCTGGGCGGCGCTGACCAACGGGTTCCCGATCGTCTACTGCCCGCCGGTGTGCGAAACAGCGTGGCCGCTGAGCGATGTCGCCCACGTCGGCAGCATCGTGTTCGGCATCCTGCTACCGGTCGTCGCCATCTGGTCGCTGTGGCGGGCCCGGGCGCGCCCGGGCTGGTTCATGCCAGCCGTTGCGGCAGCCCTGGTGATCGGGACTCTTGTATCGCTGGCGAACACCGCCATCACATAGGCGACCGCTCACCAGCATGACCCACCGGTTGGCGGTTCGTCGTGTCGGGTCCAGCGGGAGTCCGCCGAAGTGATGTCCCTGCGACGAGGACAAAGGAGGGTCGTCGACGGCAACGCAGGCCGGCGAGCGGCCAATGCGCGTCAGTGCCGGTCGCGGTCGCAACCGGGGCGTTGCGCTTGTCCTCCTCGGTGGAATGTTCGGTCTGGCGTGGGCCGCCGGTATGCGCGGGTTCATGGCGCAAAGTCGCTCAGGAGGAATCGAACGTCAGCTGGTCGGGAACCTTCGGCTACATCATGCTCCTCGGCCTGTTGATCGGGCTGCTCCTGGCCGGGGCTGAGCACCTTCGCAAAACCGGTGGCCGTCGCGGGTGGCGCTGGCCCGCCCTGACACCTCTGGTGCTCGCCGCAGTCGTGTTCAGCGAAGGGCCACAGGGGGTGCTCGGGATCTTGGCGAACGGCCTCGGCGGGAGAGCGATCGGTGTGCCGCTCTACGCCATGGCAGGCGGTACGCCATCTCCGGGCGAGCCCCCCCCTGAAGCCGAATCACCTGCGGCGCACTAGCCCTGACCGTCGAGTCCCGTCGCCGGGACGGAACTGGACGTCACCACACTCCGCGGGCTGTGGGTCGCGCTCTACTACGGTTCGTTCCATACGCTCCTGATGATCGCAGCCGCCATCCCGCACCGAAGCGCAGTCGACAACTGATGCATTTTGACGGCCCGGAGGAACGCCACCCACCGTCCGAGCAGGACGGCCACCCCGCCACGGCGGGCGAGGAAGTCCTGGGCGTCGTCCAGGCGGGCGCGGCGCTTGTCGAACACGTGCAGCTGCAGGACGCGCGGACCGAAGTGGCGGCCGACCCCGTAGCCGACGGAGTCCCCGAGGATGGCTGCGACCACCACGGTGACCATGACCGCGGCCAGTGGGACGTGGCCCATCTGGGCGGCAACGCCGCCGAGGATGGCGGCGGTCTCGCCGGGAATGACGAAGCCGACGAACAGCGCACCCTCGACGAACACGACCAGCCCCACGACCGCCAGGACCGCCGGGACCACCCAGGGCCCGGCGGCGAGGAGCTGGTCGACCAACCCGGTCACCGGTCCGCGACCGTCGCAGCTTCGAGGTGGGTGCCCGCGGGGGTGGACTGATCGGTGTGGTCCGCGAAGACAACCCGCACCCCGGGGAGGGTGCGCAACCACCGGGTCAGTGCGGTCAGCGGCCTGCCCAGCAGGAGCCAGCCCAGCAGCGCCACGCCGGCACCGAGCAGGAGGCCGGCGAGCACGTCCCGCGGGTAGTGCGCGGCGATGTATACCCGGGAGAACGCCATCAGCACGGCCGCCACCACGGCGACCGCGCCGAGCCGGCGGTGGGCCAGCAGCAGCCCAGCGGCGACCGCACCGGCCATCACCGCATGGTCGGAGGGAAAGGAGAAGTCGGTCGTGACGTCGGCCAAGCGCAGGATGCCGGGGTGAGCGGCATACGGTCGCGCCTCACCGAACAGGGCACCGATCGGCTGGTTGAGCGCCAGGGCGAGCACGGTCGCCACCGCGGCCCACCCGGTGGCTGCCAGGTCGCGGCTGGACTCGTGGCGAGCGACCACCAGTGCCGCCAGCAGCAGGGCGCCGAAGACCACCACGCCGTAGTTGGCGTAGGCGAGCACCGGCCCATGCAGGGCCG
>JBDSNZ010000212.1:0-6396 GCA_039915055.1 Ornithinibacter sp. | reverse complement strand
CCGGGCTCGTAGTCCTTGAAGAAGTCCCACCACGCCTTGTCGACGCTGTTCTTGTCCTTGGTGTATTGCTCGTACAGCTCATCGACCAGCCACTCATTCGGTCCGAAGGAGGTCAGGGGGTCGCTGGGCGGGGACTGCTCGGCCACGGCTATGCGCCTCTTTCTCGGCTCATCTGCTGCGAGGAATGGGTACCTCGCCCAGCCTAGCCCTGCAGCCGACCCCGTTCCTCGAAGGCGGTGCGTCCGGTGTGGGTCCTGAGACGAAAAGCCCGACGGCCGGTGCCGCGGAGAACCCCGGCACCGGCCGTCGTGGCCACGAACGCGTGCGTCAGCTGATGTCGCTGCGGGTCGTCCGCCAGATGCCGAGCCCGGAGAGGACCACGGCGTAGGCGATGAGGACGAGGGCTCCGCCCCACCACTCCAGGCGCACGTCGCCGGGGTTCTGCACGGCGTTGATGACGGCATTCGTGGCCGAGGACGGCAGGTAGGGAACGACGTTCTCGCGGGTGAAGTCCCAGATGCCGAGGATGAGGCCCAGGAGTGGCTCCGCGATGAACGCCACCCCGACCCCGATGAGCAGGGCCGCGACCTGGTTGGGGATGAGGATGCCGATGCCGAGTCCGATGAGCGCCCACAGGCCCAGGACCAGCAGGCTCAGCGCGAGGGTTCGGGCGACCTCCGGGGATGGGAAGGGGTTGCGGTCGCGCAGCGACAGCACGGTGGCGCCGACCGTGACCGACCCGAGCAGACTGAGCACGCCATAGGCGATGCCGATCCCCAGCAGCGCGACGACCTTGGCCAGCATGGCCTGAAGGCGTCGCGGGGTGGCCAGGAACGTGCCGCTGATCGTCTTGTGGCGATACTCCGATCCGATCTGGAGCACTCCGATGGTGAGCAGGAGGAGATATCCCACGGAGATCCCGCCGGTGTAGACGCTGTTGGCGACCTGGACGGCGTCACCGGTGGGCGCGCCGTTCGCGGCGGCCGTATCACTGGTGAAGAAGATCCCGAACAGGGCGGCGAAACCAGCTCCCGCCAGGAAGATCGCGATGGCCATGCCCCACCAGAGGCGGGTGGTGAAGAACTTGCGGAACTCGGAGCGGATCGCGGGGATCACCGGTTGGCCCCTTCCTCGCCGGTGACGGCATCTCGTTCGCGAGGTGCCCCGTCGCTGGACGTCTCGTTGCGGTTGGTGCCTGCAGTGAGCTCGAAGAAGAGCGCCTCCAGGTCCGCCTTCCTGGGGGCCAGTCCGTAGATCGGCAGCCCCGCTCGCAGGGCGACGTCACCGACCAGCCGTAGGTCGGTGGTGTCCGCGACCAGGGTCCCGTCCTCGCCGAGGGTGCTCGTCACGTCCGCCACGCGCAGCGCCCCCGCGAGGCGCTCGGGCTCCGAGGTGGAGACCACGGCCCCGGGTGTGCCGTGCATCTCGTTGATGGGTCCGGAGCGCACCAGCTTGCCGTTGGCGATGATCACGACGTCGTCAACGGTCTGAGCGACCTCCTGGAGGAGATGGCTGGAGATGAGGATGGTCTTGCCCTCACCGCTGAGGTGTCGCAGGAAGCCGCGCAGCCAGCGGATGCCCTCCGGGTCGAGCCCGTTGGCCGGTTCGTCGAGGACGAGGACCTTCGGGTCGCCGAGGAGCGCGCCGGCCAGCCCGAGCCTTTGGCGCATGCCCATGCTGTACTCACCGGCCCGCTTGCGCGCAGCAGCCGGGATGCCGGTGAGCTCCAGGAGCTCGTCCACCCGGCGCAGCGGTACCGAGCCGGCGTCGGCCAGCACCCGCAGGTGGTCCCGGCCACTGCGACCGGGGTGGAAGTTCGTGGCTTCGAGGGCTGCGCCGACGGTGCCGAGCGGGTTTGCGAGGTCGACGTATCGGCGCCCGTCGATGGTGGCGGAGCCCCCGCTGGAGTGCACCAGCCCGAGGAGCATCCGCAAGGTGGTGGTCTTCCCCGCCCCGTTCGGGCCGAGGAACCCCGTGATCCGCCCCGGCTCCACGTCGAAGGAGAGATCGTCGACGGCGACGAAGGACCCGAACCGCTTCGTCAGGCCGTGGACCTCGATGCGCGCCCCGGGCACCGGGGCCGTGCTGGTCATGGTGTGCCTCGTGGTGTCATGCCACGAGTGTTTCAGGCTGACGCCCGGGGAGGGTCAACCCCCCGGTGGGCCGGAGTGGTCCGGGCACGGATGGGGAGTTCACCCGGGTCCCCCGTAGGATGGCGCGCACCATGACCGAGTGGCTCCTCCTCCTCGTCGGCGTCGTCCTCACGCTCGGCACCGCCCTGTTCGTCGCCGCAGAGTTCTCTCTCGTGGCTCTGGACCGGCCCACCGTGCAGCGCGCCGTCGATGCCGGTGAACCCGGCGCGCGCTCCGTGCTCCAGTCCCACCGCCGCCTGTCCACCCAGCTGTCGGCCTGCCAGGTCGGCATCACCCTGACCACGCTCGTTCTCGGGTTCCTCGCGAGCCCCTCGATCGGGGTGCTGCTGGCAGGACCGCTCCAGAGCCTCGGTCTGGGTGAGTCGGTCGCGGGGAAGGTGTCCACCGTCCTGGCGATGCTCATCGCCACGATCTTCTCGATGATCGTCGGCGAGATGGTCCCCAAGACGCTGGCGATCTCGCTGCCGTTGGAGACCGCGAAGGTGGCTGCGGGACCGGTCCGCTGGTTCGCGGTCGCCACCAAGCCCATGATCGCCGTGCTCAACGGGGTCGCCAACCGCACGCTGCGTGCCCTGGGCGTCGAGCCGCAGGAGGAGCTCTCCGCGGCCCGGAGCCCGGCCGAGCTCGCCTCGCTGGTGCGGACCTCCGCGGAGGCCGGCACCCTGGACCGCGGCACCGCCAGACTGGTCACGGCATCCCTGGGGTTCGCGAACCAGACGGCGGCCGACGTGATGACACCGCGTTCGCGATCGACCGCGATCGAGCGCACCGCCAACTCGGCCGACCTCATCGCCCTCGCCCGGCACACTGGCCACTCCCGGTTCCCGGTGCTCGGTGCGGACTGGGACGACATCGACGGCATCGTGCACGTCAAGCGTGCCATCGCGGTGCCCTTCGAGCGTCGGGCCGACGTTCCGGTGTCGGCCCTGATGGTCGACCCGGTGCTCGTGCCCGAGACCCTGCGCCTGGACCCGCTCCTCCTTCAGCTGCGTCAGGGTGGCATGCAGTTGGCGGTCGTGGTGGACGAGTACGGCGGCACCTCTGGCGTGGTGACGCTGGAAGACCTGGTCGAGGAGATCGTCGGCGAGGTGAGCGACGAGCACGACCGCTCCCAGACCACCTTCCGTCAGCACGCGGACGGCGCCTGGACCGTGCCGGGATTGTGGCGCCCGGACGAGGTGCGAGGCCGCATCGGGGCGCCCATCCCCGACGGTCCGGCCTACGAGACGGTGGGGGGCTGGGTGATGGCCACCCTCGGTCGGGTGCCCGAGGTCGGCGACACCGTCTCCATCGACGTCTGGTCGGCCCACGTCGTCGACATGGACGGCCACCGGGTCGATCGAGTTCGCCTCGAACGCAAGCCGGTGTCCGCTGAGCAGCGGGAGGGAAGCCGATGATCACGGTGCTGATCACCATCGTCCTCCTCGCCGCCAACGCCTTCTTCGTGGGCGCCGAGTTCGCCGCGATGTCCGCTCGCCGCAGCCAGCTCGAACCCTTGGCGGAGGCGGGGAGCAAGCGTGCGGCGCTCGCCCTCGACGCGTTGCAGCGCACCGGCATCCTGCTCGCCACGGCCCAGCTGGGGATCACGGTGTGCTCGGTGCTGCTCGGCGCCGTCTCCGAGGCTGCACTGCACCACGCCCTGGAGCCGGTCGTGGCGCGCCTCGGGTTGTCCGGTGTGGTGACCGACGCGGTCGCGCTCGCCCTCGCGCTGGCCATCGTCGTCTTCCTCCACGTGGTCTACGGCGAGATGATCCCGAAGAACCTCTCGATCGCCCGCCCGGACCGAGCCGCCGTTGCCCTGGTCCCGCCCCTCGTCGCGGTCTCGCGCGTGGTCGCCCCGGTCATCCATCTGATGGACTGGCTGTCCAAGGCGCTGATTCGGCTCTTCGGCGTCGAGCCCAAGGACGAGCTGGCGTCGGCCTTCACGGCGGAGGAGGTCGCCCACATCCTGGACGAGTCGCGCCACGAGGGGCTGGTGGGGGATGACCCCTACGAACGACTCGGTGCAGCACTGGAGTTCAGTGACAAGAACGCCGCCGACGTCGGTGTCCCCCTTGAGGTGCTCATCACGGTGACTGCCGACGCCACTCCGACGGAGATCGAGCGGCTCGTCGCGAAGCACGGCTTCTCCCGCTTCCCCGTCGTGGACCGCGCGGGGGACCTCGGCGGCTACCTGCACCTCAAGGACGTGCTCTACGCGGACGAGGCCGAGCGCCATGAGCCGATCCCCGGCAAGCGCGTGCGGCGGATGGCCAACGTGCGTCGCGAGGACGAGGTGGAGTCGGTGCTGAAGACGATGCAGGACACCGGGTCCCACCTCGCCAGGGTCGTCGCCCAGGACGGTGCGGTCGTGGGGGTCGTGTTCCTCGAGGACGTCATCGAGGAGCTCGTCGGCGAGGTCTCCGACGCCTCACAGCGGTGATCCCGCAGTCACTGGGCCGCCGGGTGGTCGGCGCCACACCCAGCGGCCGAGGTCGCAGATCCTCGGCGTTGGGAACCGCGTAGATTGGCCGTGCGTCGACCCGGCAGCAGGCATCGCACGTGTGCCTGCACGAACAAGGGATCAAGATGACCGACTTGCAGCCTGCACCGCTCCAGCCGCCGGACGGCGTCGCGGCCACCCTGACCCTCACCGCGCCGTCGCCGCCTCCGCTCGTGGCACAGACCGCAGCCCCGAGGATGGCCCCCGCGGTGGACGTCGCGGCCCTGCCCGGTCTGGACGCCAAGGTCGACGGTTACGTCGAGTCACTGCTGGCGGCTGCCCCCCGCTCGCCGGAGTTCTCCGCGAAGGCGACCGACGTGCGCACGATGGGCGACCTCGACATCCGCGCGGCCGCCGAGACGTCCAACCGGCTGCTGAGCTCACCGGTCAAGGCGCTCCAGGAGGGCGGCCTCGCCGAAGGCTCCACGGTGGGCGCGACCCTGCTGGAGCTGCGCCGAACGATCGAGGACCTGGATCCCAAGGAGGCGACCCGTGCCAAGAAGCTGCTGGGCATGCTCCCCTTCGGCGACAAGGTCACGGACTACTTCCGCAAGTACCAGTCGGCCCAGTCCCATCTGGACGGCATCCTGCACGCCCTGCGTGACGGACAGGACGAGCTGGGCAAGGACAATGCTGCGCTCAACCTCGAGAAGCAGAATCTCTGGGACGCGATGGCCCGCCTCAACCAGTACGTCTACGTCGCCGAGCGGCTCGACGGCCGCCTGGCCGCCCGCATCTCCGATCTCGAGGCCACCGACCCCGAGAAGGCGAAGGCACTGCGCGACGACGTGCTCTTCTACGTGCGACAGAAGCACCAGGACCTGCTGACCCAGCTCGCGGTCTCCATCCAGAACTACCTCGCGATCGACATCGTCATCAAGAACAACACCGAGCTGATCAAGGGGGTCGACCGGGCCTCCACGACCACGGTGTCGGCGCTGCGCACGGCGGTCATCGTGGCCCAGGCGCTCGGCAACCAGCGGCTCGTCCTGGACCAGATCTCGGCTCTGAACACCACCACCAGCGGGATGATCGAGCGGACCAGCGAGATGTTGCGTGAGAACTCGGTGCAGATCCAGCAGCAGGCGGCGTCGGCGAGCATCGGGCTTCCCCAGCTCCAGGCGGCCTTCGCGAACATCTACGCGACGATGGACGCGATCGACACCTTCAAGGTGCAGGCCCTGGACACGATGGCCGCCACGATCGGCACGTTGGAGACGGAGGTCGGGAAGTCACGGGCCTACCTCGAGCGCGTCGACCGGCACGACGACCGCGTGGCCCGTGGGTCCCTGGACCTGGGTGGCACGGCAGGTGCTGTGCGCTGAGAAGGTGCTCGGGCATAGTGAGCACATGTCGGGTGGGTTCCTCGGCCGGGTCTTCGGCCGCGGCCAACAGGTCGAGCAGCGTCTCGTCGTGCCGTCCGTGCCCACGAGCGCCGACCTCCTCGCCTCCCTGGACCGCGTCGAGGCGATGGTCCTCGCGGGAGCGGTGCCGGCCCCGGTCGCTTCCCGGGTGCGCCGGGTCGACCGGGTCGTGCGCGACACCGTCCCGAGGCTGCCCAGCCTCGGCGCAGGCAGCCCCCAGGCCTACTCGGTGATGGCCACTGCCACCGACTACCTCCCCGAAGCGGTGGACGGCTACCTCCGGCTGCCCCGCCAGTTCGCCGACAACCGCCCCGTCGACCGGGGCAAGTCCTCGCTCATGGTCCTCGTCGACCAGCTCGACCTGCTGGCCGCCACGATGGACAAGGTCTTCGACGCC
>JBDSNZ010000177.1:0-3912 GCA_039915055.1 Ornithinibacter sp. | reverse complement strand
GAGTCGGCCAACACCCCGCTCATCGGTTACCTCAACAACTCGATCAAGGCCAAGGAGCTCTTCACCCGCGACAAGGACTACGTCGTGATGAACGGCGAGGTCCTCATCGTCGACGAGCACACCGGGCGCATGCTCGCCGGTCGTCGCTACAACGAGGGGATCCACCAGGCCATCGAGGCCAAGGAGGGGGTGAAGATCCAGAACGAGAACCAGACCCTCGCGACGATCACCCTCCAGAACTACTTCCGCATGTACGACACGCTCTCCGGCATGACCGGCACGGCCATGACCGAGGCCTCCGAGCTCAACTCGATCTACGGCCTGGGCGTGGTGCCGATCCCGACGAACATGCCGATGGTGCGCGCCGACCAGGCCGACCTCGTCTACCGCACCGAGGAGAGCAAGTACAAGGCCGTCGTCGACGACATCGTCGAGAAGCACGAGCGGGGTCAACCCGTGCTCGTCGGCACCGTCTCGGTGGAGAAGTCCGAATACCTCTCCGAGCAGCTGCGCCGCCGCGGTGTGCGCCACGAGGTGCTCAACGCCAAGCACCACGATCGCGAGGCCGCGATCGTCGCGGATGCCGGTCGCAAGGCTGCCGTGACCGTGGCCACCAACATGGCCGGTCGAGGCACCGACATCATGCTCGGTGGCAACCCCGAGATGGTCGCGGTCTCCGTGCTCAAGGAGCGCGGGCTGGACCCGCACGAGACACCCGAGGCCTACGAGGCCGAGTGGGACGCCGCATTCGAGGCGGCCGAGAAGGCGGTGGCCGACGAGCACAACGAGGTCACCGAGCTCGGTGGGCTCTACGTGCTGGGCACCGAGCGCCACGAGTCGCGCCGCATCGACAACCAGCTGCGTGGTCGCTCGGGCCGTCAGGGTGACCCGGGGGAGTCCCGGTTCTACCTCTCCCTGGAGGACCACCTGATGCGGATGTTCAACGCCGGGCTCGTCGACCGCGTGATGACCACCGCCAAGCTCGAGGACGACCAGCCCATCGAGTCCAAGATGGTGAGCCGCTCGATCGCCTCCGCGCAGTCCCAGGTCGAGGCGCAGAACTACGAGATCCGCAAGAACGTGCTGAAGTACGACGACGTGCTCAACCGCCAGCGCACCGTCATCTACGAGGAGCGCCGCCGGGTGCTCGAGGGCGAGGACCTGCAGGAGCAGCTGCGGCACTTCGTCAACGACGTCATCGAGGGTTATGTCGACTCCGAGACCGGCGAGGGCTTCCCCGAGGACTGGGACCTGGACCGGCTGTGGATGGCGATCAAGGGCCTCTACCCCGTGAGCCTGGAGCCCGAGCAGATCGAGGAGGCGGCCGGTGGGCGCAGCGCCCTGACGAGCGAGAAGCTCAAGGAGGAGATCCTCTCCGACGCGCACCACGCCTACGACCAGCGTGAGGCCGCTCTCGGCGAGGAGGTCATGCGCGAGGTCGAGCGGCGCGTGATGCTCTCGGTGCTGGACCGCAAGTGGCGCGAGCACCTCTACGAGATGGACTACCTCCAGGAGGGCATCGGGCTGCGCGCGATGGCCCAGCGCGACCCGCTCGTGGAATACCAGCGCGAGGGCTTCGCCTTGTGGAACACGATGAACGAGGCCGTGAAGGAGGAGTCCGTCGGGCTGCTCTTCCACGTCGACGTCAAGGTCGACGAGCCCGTCCAGGACGCGGCCCCGACCATCGCGCCGATGCACGTCTCGCAGATGCTCGGTGCGATGGCGGGTGCCCCCCAGGCGATGGCCGTGGTCGAGGACGACGGGATGCCGGTCACGGACGACCCGCAGCCGGCCACCGTGGGTGCGGGGCCGGCATCCGGCTCGGGTACGGCATCCGGTGCTTCGGAGGAGGCCGCCCCGCGGGTGCAGGTCTCCGGTATCGGCGTCGGGCGACCGCGCACCGACCACCTGCATTACACCGCGCCCACCGAGACCGGTGAGGTCGAGGAGCGCGACGAGGCGGGCCGACGGGCGGACGACCTCACCGACGAGCAGCTCGCCGGGGCGCGCAAGAACGATCCCTGCCCCTGCGGCTCGGGCAAGAAGTTCAAGATGTGCCACGGCCGCAGGTGACCCCCGCGCACACAATCGACCAATAGGTCACGTGTGCACGGTGTCGACCGACGCCCAGGCGTGCACAATCGACCAATAGGTCACATGTGCACGCGGGGTCAGCCGATCTGCAGGGCGCTGACCCGCCACTTGCCGTCCTGGCCGACCATCCGCATGGCCACGGCACGGACCCGGTCTCCGTAGCGCACGACGACAGCAGCCTCGGCCACCCCGTCAGCGGGCTCGCAGATCCGCACCCGGATGACCTGGATGCGGTGCCGCCGGGCCGTCCTGCCCTGCGAGCTCCGGCGCGCGACGAGGGCGCCGCGCCGGGCGACCACGGCATACACCTCGGGCGTTGTCGAGCGCACGACCTGCGGGGCCGGTCGGACTCCGGTCATCACCTCGAGGATCGCCTGCCCCAGCTGCGCCGCACAGGCGCTCGGATCGGGGAGGTCACCGCGGGTGGTGCGCTGGGGACCGAAGAGCTGGGCGTCGGAGGCCGCGTCGAAGTCGACGGCCAACGCGTCCTGGATGTAGCCGGGGCGGCGGTCCGTGGCTTCGCGGGTGCGCCTCACCGCCTCCGCCAAGGAGACAGCGGGCGGCAGCGACGGATATCGCGGCACGACGTGCAGTGCGCCTGCGCTCATCGTCGTGACCCCTCAGGAGCGAGGAGGACCTGACCGGGCAGGAGGAGCTCGGGATCGGACCCGATGACTGCGGCATTCGCGGCATACCACCGCGGCCACTCCGTCGCGATCTCGGCGTCGGAGGGATCGCGGCCGAGATGGCGAGCAGCGATCGACCACAGGGAGTCGCCGCGATGCACCACGACTTCTCGGCCCGCGTCGATGCCTCGCGTGCGCCGATCGGCTGGGGTGACGACGCGCACGTCGGGCTGGGCACGCACCACAGGCGGCTCCGCCACGAACGGCTCCGCCGTGGGGGTGGGCGACACAGCCGGGGCCGAGGGGGGCGCGAACCCCGGGTCGGGAAGCGGCGCGAACCCCGGGTCGGGCAGCGGCGCGAAGCCCGGATCGGGGAGTACCGGGCCGTCAGGCTGCGCACTCGGCGTGGCAGGAGACACCGGGGAGGACGAGGCGGGCACGCCGATGGATGAGGCGACCGAGACACCCGGTGAGGCCATCGACACGGCCGGCGACAAGGTGGCGCTCAGGCTGGCGCCGAGCACGATGGCGGCAGCCCGGCGCACGACCAGTGGACTGACTGCGGCTGACGCTCGCGCTGCAACCCTTCCCACCTCACCCGGAACCTGCGCCAGCGTCTCGAGCAGCATGCCTACGGCGAGCCAGAGGAGGGTCACGAGAGCCAGCGCCGACACGCAGGCGAGCAGCGCCTCGTCCGCCCCGATCGGTGACCCGCGGCGCAACGGGGCGCTCGCCATCGACAGCACGCCCCACACCCACCTCCCGACGAACCACGCGCCCAGCGCTGGAAGTGCCACGGCTGACAGCATCCTGACTATTTTGATGCCGTTTGGTGATGTTTGCATGCACTGAACCGTAAACGCCAACACTGGATGCCGCAATAGGGGTAGCCCTAGGATCCCTGCATGAGGTGGGACGGTCTCTTCGCGGACCTCGAGGGCCAGCTGGCCGCGGACGAGCGTCGCGAGCTCGACTCCGAGGTCGCGGAGCGCACCCGTCGCGAGCGTGCCGGCGTCGACCTCGCGGGACGCCTCGCGGCCGCAGGTGAGGAGCTCACCCTCACCCTCGATGGCGGGACATCCTTCGCGGGGACGGTGGCGGACCTCGGCAGCGACTGGATGCTGCTGCGCGCCGGCGAGGGCGTCGCCGGGCGAGAGGTGCTCGTCCCGCTGGCGGGGGTGCTCTCGATCGC
>JBDSNZ010000157.1:0-10485 GCA_039915055.1 Ornithinibacter sp. | reverse complement strand
CCGGCTGATAGATCGGCGGCACCGGTTGTGGGTGCTTGGGCAGGCGGGAGAGCACCCACGAGAACTGCGGGGTGTTGACTGCCGGCATCTGCACCATCGTCACGTGCACGTTGCTGTGCTCGTGCAGCAACTCACACCGCAGTGCTTCATGGAACCCCTGGATCGCGTGCTTCGCGCCGCAGTAGACGGTCTGCAACGGGATGCCTCGATAGGCCAGGGCAGAGCCGACGTGCACGATGGTGCCGCGGTTGCGGGCCTTCATCCGAGGCAACACGGCCATGGTGGCGTAGACGTATCCCAGGTAGCTGACGTCGGTGGCGCGGCGGTACTCCTCGGGCGAGATGTCGTCGAAGCGGGCAAAGACCGACGTGAAGGCCACGTTGACCCACACGTCGATGGGGCCGAGCTCTGTCTCGATGCGCTCGACGGCATCGGAGAGAGCGTCGGCGTCCGAGACGTCCATCGGCACCGTGAGGGTCCTCGCCCCCAGCTCCTGGCACTCGGCGGCGGCGGCGTCGAGCCCCGTCTGTCCGCGCGCGATCAGGGCCACACGATCGCCACGTCGCGCGAACTCCGCGACGGTGGCCCGTCCGATTCCTCCGCTGGCTCCGGTCACTACGACTACTCGAGACATCTGTGCTCCTTCACTGTCGTTCTACTCCCGGCACTGGGCTCCGTCCTAGGGCTGTGTCATCACCACCCCCCAGCTCGCGGTCGAGGTGGCACCCGGTTGGAGGCGGGTCAGTCCGTCGCCGCTCTGGAAGGCGTTGGGCGGGCACGTCATGGGTTCGGTGCCCAGTGCGCGCCGGCGCCGGTCCGGGGCGAGCGTGTCGCCGGTGTAGATCTCGACGAAGAGCCACGCCTCATCGACCCACAGCGAGGTGGTGCGGCCATCCGGACGCCCAAGGTGTACCCACGCCCGGCCGCGTTCGTCGCGATGCAGGTCGGTGAAGGCGTCATCGAGCTCGAGCCGGCCGATCTGCTTGCCTCCTCGGAAGTCGTATGCCGTTCCCGTGACCTCTTCGCGGCCGGTGGGAAGCTGACGTTGCGGGTCCGTCAGGACGCGGGTGTCCGCGTGGAGGTGGAGTGTGCAGTCATCGACCGAGGCGGTCCCAGCGGAAAGATAGGGATGCTGCCCCGCTCCGTAGGGGGCCGGTTGGTCGCCGATGTTGGTCGCGCTCGTCGTGACGCTCAGTCCGGTGTCGTCGAGCTGGTAGGAGACCCGCACGTCCAGCTCGAAGGGGTAGCCCTGCAGCGGGAACAGGGTGGTTGTCATCACGACGAGATCCTTCTCGTGCTCGAGTGGGCGCCAGGGGCGCCAGCGCAGGAAGCCGTGAATGGCGTTGTTCTTCTCCGGCTCGGTGAGCGCCACCTGGTGGTCGTGCCCGTCGAAGCGGTAGCGGCCACCTCCGAGCCGGTTGGGCCACGGGATCAAGGGTGCTCCGTGCGCTCCGTCGCACATCTGGTCAACGGCATACGGCTGGAGCACCTCGACCCCGGCCACGTCGTATCCGCGGATGCCACCTCCCACCTCGACGATGACCGCACGGTGATCGTCGTGGGCGATCTCGAACTGTCTGCCTGAGGGCACCGTGGTCATGATCAGCCCCTTCCTTCGTGAGCCGGGGAAGGCTCTCGGCTGATGTCCCGGCTCGTCCTGCGGTGGTGCGAACCACGTCGGAGAAGTCGGTCAGCGAGCGCGCCCACGACGAAAGCACCAACGCCGCCCAGAAAGGCAGCCCTCAGCGAGCGAGGACGCTCCGCTCCTCGCGTGCGTCCGCTCACGATCGGCTCACCGGCGCGCGAGTCATCGGCCTGACGTTGCACGAGCGCTCGCTCGACCGGCGCGGGTACGGCACCCAGCCACGACCTGTTTCGAGTGTGTGCGAGGACCTCCTCTACGGGGGCCCCCGGCCCGCGGCCACCGAGCAGCGTGGATCGCAGGTCGCTGAGTCGCTGCGCCGGGGCCTCCGGCCCAGCACCGCCGCGGACTGCTGTGCCCGCAACCATTGTCGTCTTCACCAGGGAATTCTGACACAGATCATTGCGGGTACGCAACCATTGCGCCTAAGCTAGCTTGACCGACCGGAAGGCTGTGGCCGGATGCGGACCGCCCTGACACCTCCACGTGCGAAGGAGCAGAACTGGTGCCCAGCTTCTTCCCGATGTGGGTGGTCATCACCCACTTCCTCAACCTCTTCTTCATGCTCTTGCTGTTTCGGTCCGGGTTCGAGGTGCTCTCGGCATTCCCAAAGCTCTACTGGCACGACGACAGTCCGCCCGGCCGTGAGTGGCTCCGTCTCTCCAAGACGATGTACGGCGCCGACTCGAGAAAGCCCTGGTCCTCGCTGGACGAAGAGGAGTCGTGGTCACCCCTCATCGCGCTACCGGGGCGGAAGAACCTCGGCTTGGGTCGGCACTGGCACTTCATGAGCATCCAGTTCTGGATCCTCACCGGTCTGGTCTACATCGTGTTGGTCTTCGTCACCGGCTACTGGCACTACCTCGTCCCGACACACTGGTCGATCGTGCCGGATTCGATCGCGTCGATCGGCACCTATCTGCAGTTCGACCTGCCGGCGAAGATCCCTGGTGAACCGTTCGAGCCCGCGCAGAAGCTGTCCTACTTCGTCGTCATCTTCGTGATGGCACCGCTCCAGATCGCCTCGGGCGCAGCCCTGTCTCCGTCTGTGCTTGCCCGCTTCCCCTGGTACGCGCGGCTGTTCGGAGGAAAGCAGGGTGCCCGGAGCGTGCACTTCCTGGTGATGTGCGCTTTCGCCGCCTTCACGGTCGTGCACGTCGGCATGGTCATCATCCACGGTGTTCCCAAGGAGTTCGCCTCCATCGTGCTCGGTGACCCCGGTGGCGACCGGCGCCTCGCGCTCGGCATCGGACTCGCCGGGCTGCTCGCCATCCTGGTCCTCCATGTGGTCATCACCTGGTTCTCGCTGCGCTACCGCAGAGGCACCCAGCGGCTTCTGGGTCTCATGGTGAACCCCTTCGAGCGAGCGATCTCTCGGTCGTTCACCTCCAGACAGCACTTTCTCCCCAGCGACATCTCGCCCTATTTCCGGGTCAACGGCTACCCCCCACCGGGGGACGACTACAGCCGGTCGGCCGAGAACCATTTCGCGGACTACCGCCTGAGCGTCGGCGGGCTCGTCGAGAAACCCATGAGCCTTTCCCTGCAGGACCTACGTGCCTTGGGCGAGCAGAGCCAGGTCACCAAGCACAACTGCATCCAGGGTTGGACAGCCGTCGCCGAATGGGCCGGCGTTCCCCTCCGACGACTCATGGATCAGGTGCGTCCGGCGCCGGAGGCTCGGCACGTCGTGTTCTACGCAATGGACGACAAGGGCCTCACCGAAGGTGAAGGCCGCTACGGCTTCTTCTACGGCACGATCCCGATCCATCTGGCCCGCAGCCCGCAGAGCATTCTCGCCCTGGACATGAACGGCGCCCCACTGCCGATCGAGCACGGGGCCCCGGTGCGGGTCCGCCTCGAGACACAGCTCGGTTTCAAGATGGTCAAGTGGGTCGTCGGCATCGAGTTCGTCGAGGACGTCACGAACATCGGCCTCGGCATGGGTGGCTGGCGAGAAGATCAGCAGTTCTACGCCAACGCCGGAGGGATCTAGACCCGCCCGGAGCTTGCCTGTGCCCAGCCCAGCTTCCAGGCAGATCCGCTGTGATTCTCACCAGTTGCTCGGGCGAAGGACCCCAACGCGCTCGCCAGGGTGCGTCGACGTGCGTCGGGCATCCGTCCGAGAATCGCGGCAATGGCGGTGCGGCGATGGTCGATGAGCTCGTCGATGAGCGAGTGTCCGTCCTCGGTCAGCTCCAGCATCAGGTTGCGGCGATCAAGAGCGGACTCACTTCGCCGCAGCAGGCCGGCGTCGACGAGACGGTCGCAGGCCCGGCTCGCGTTGGAAGGATGGACCCCCATGGCGTCGGCCAGGGCCCCCAGGTTCAGCCCGCCCCGAGTGGCCACCAGCATCAGGACGCGCAGCTGCGGCAGGGTCACCCGGTCTTCGACCTCCGCGACTCCCTGGGCGGCCACGCCGACCAGGGCCTGGGCGGCGACCATGACGGCCAGCACCTGCTCGTCGGTGACCGGAGGACCCGCCGTCTCGTCTTTCGGTGTTCGCATGGACCCAGTATGGCGGATGATTGCCATTGCGCAAGCATTGGGGATACTGTTGCGGTGAGGCAAGCGTTGGTGAGTGCCGGGCTCGTGTTCGACGTCTGGGCAAAGCACCCGACAGCGCGCTACTGAGAGGATCAGAGATGGCAGCAGTACCAGGAACCACACCACTGGCCGAGCCCGTCGCGCGTGGTATCGACCGCATGGTTCGCAACATCGAGACCGGTCACTTCGAGCGCAGCCTGTCGGCTCTCACGGCCGCGGGCGCGCTGGTCGCCGCGGTGGAGATCTTCTTCGAGCACGACTCAGCGAGTTTCGGCAACAAGATGATGTGGCTCCCGGTCGCCATGGGGCCCATCGGGGCCGTGGCCGGCGTGGCAGGGTTCTTCAGCCAGCGCATGGCCAAGACCGCCCTGCCGATCGCGTCGGTCGCGATCTGCGCCAACGGGCTCCAAGGGTTCTACCTGCACGCGCGGGGCATCAGCCAGAAGCCGGGTGGATGGCGAAACGCTCGCTACAACATGGAGATGGGCCCGCCCTTGCTGGCACCGCTGCTGGTCACGATGGTGGGCGGTATGGGGCTTCTTGCTGCCGTGCTGCGCCGCGAGAAGTGACGCGCGCCGTGGCACCGGTGCCCCCGGCATCCGACAAGCCTTGGGCAGGACGCTTTCCGGGCTTCGACGTTCTGAAGCAGAGTGGTCACTGGGACCCCGTGACGACGGGGGTGGTGCTCGAGAGGGTGGGGATGGCCCCGGACATCCGGTTCTTCACTCCCGCCGAACAGGCCGTCGCCACTGCATTGTGTGATGCGTTGCTCGGCCAGGACGACGACACACCGCCGGCGCTCCGCGTTCCCATCGTGAACCTGATCGACGCGCGCCTGGCGGAGCAGCAGACCGACGGTTGGCACTACCACGACATGCCCGCCGACGGACAGGCATGGCGCGACACGCTGGCGGGGCTTGAAGCCGACGCCGAAGAACGGTTCGACGAGAGCTTCGCGACCTGCTCCACGGGGCAACGGGCCAGCCTGATCCAAGGGGTGCAGGACCGTGGCACCGACGAGTGGCGCGGTCTCGACGCCTCGCACGTCTGGAGCCTGTGGACGAGGTATGCCTGCACCGCCTTCTACTCCCACCCCTCGGCGTGGAACGAGATCGGTTTCTCCGGACCGGCCTACCCCCGTGGGTACAAGAACGCCGGGGTCGACAGGCTGGAACCGTTCGAGGTCCACGACGCGAAACCGTCCGAGGACCCGCTCCGGGGGACGTCATGAGCGCGGTGCGCGATCGCAACGAGTCCGCGTGGCTGCTGCCCGCCGACGGCAAACGGGTCAACCACCAGCTGCGCCAGGACATGCGTCGCTTCGAGGACACCGACGAGGTCGACCTGGTGGTCGTCGGCTGCGGTGCCGGCGGCTCGACGATGACCCAACGACTTGCCCGGGCCGGCTGGCGAGTCCTCGTGCTGGACGCTGGTCCGTTCTGGGACCCCGACACCGACTGGGTCAGCGACGAGGCCGGCTCCCACCACCTCTACTGGACCGAACCTCGAGTCATCTCCGGCTCCGACCCGGTCCCGCTGGGTTCGAACAACTCCGGTCGAGGGGTCGGTGGCTCGATGGTGCACTACGCGGGCTACACGCCGCGCTTCCACCCGAGCGACTTCACCACGCTCACCCGGGACGGTGTGGGGGCCGACTGGCCGATCTCCTACGCCGACCTGAAGCCCTATTACGAGGCGATCGAGGAGGAGCTGCCGGTCGCCGGCGAGAAGTGGCCGTGGGGGGATCCCCACTCCTACCCCTACCGACCTCACCCGGTCGGTGGCAACGGGGAGATCTTCCTCCGCGGCGCCGAGGCCATGGGCCTCACCGCAAAGGTCGGCCCGGTCGCCATCGTCAACGGTCGCTTCGGCAACCGCGCGCACTGCATCTACCGCGGCTTCTGCCTGCAAGGGTGCAAGGTCAACGCCAAGGCCTCACCCCTGATCACCCACATCCCCGATGCGTTGGCCCACGGAGCCGAGGTCCGCGCCAACGCCATGGTCACCAGGGTCGAGGTGGACGTGCGCACCGGGCGGGCCACGGGGGTGCACTACGTGAGTGACGGAGTCGCCCGGTTCCAGCGAGCCAGCATGGTCGCCATCGCCGGCTACTCCATCGAGACTCCCAGGCTGCTGCTCAACTCGGCCAGCACCCGGTTCCCCGACGGACTGTGCAACGACTTCGACCATGTCGGTCGATACCTCATGGTGCAGGGGGCACCCCAGACGGCCGGCCGCTTCGACGCCGAGGTGCGCATGTTCAAGGCGCCGCCGCCGGAGGTGAGCACCGAGGCCTTCTACGAGACCGATCCGTCCAAGCACTACAAGCGGGGGTTCTCCATCCAGACGGTGTCACCGCTGCCCATCACCTGGGCGGAGCACGTCGCCGCCCAAGGCCACTGGGGCGCCGACCTGCGTGAATACATGAGTGACTACGTGCACTGGTCATGCCTTGGAGCGTTGTGTGAGTTCATCGCGCAGCCCGAGAACCGGGTGACCCTGTCGCAGGAGAAGGACCGGCACGGGCTTCCGGTCGCGAACTTCTCTTACTCCCAGTGCGAGAACGACGCGGCGCTGATGCGCGCGGCCCAGGGCGTGATGGAGGACATCCTGCGCGCAGCCGGAGCCGATGAGGTGATCACCATCGACCGGTATGCGCACCTGGTCGGGGGTGCGCGGATGGCGGCCGACGAGCAGCACGGCGTCGTCGACGGGGACTGTCGCACCTTCGCGGTGCCCAACCTGTACATCACCGACGGCAGCGTGCTGCCGACTCAGGGCAGTGCCAACCCGGCGCTGACCATCATGTCCGTCGCAGCCCGGGCCGCGCAGCGTCTCATCGCGACGCAGCGCCGAGCCAGCTGACCGGTCAGCGACGACCACCCCCACCCAGGAGTTCGCATGACGAAAGCCTCCATCAACGCCGTGACCGACGCCAGGATCGACAGCGTCGAGGTCAGCGCCTACACCGTTCCCACCGATGCGCCGGAGGCGGATGGAACCATCAGCTGGGACTCCACCACGATGGTTCTGGTCCGCACCAGGTCCGGCGATACCGAGGGCATCGGCTGGACCTACGGTCCCACTGCCTGCGCCACCATCATCAACGACAAGCTCGCCGGTGTCGTGAACCGGCGCAACGCGATGGACGTCGCCGGAGCTTCGCAGGCCATGATCAGGGCGGTGCGCAACGCCGGACGCCCCGGCATCGCCGGCTACGCCATCTCCGCCGTGGACGTCGCCCTGTGGGACCTCAAGGCTCGGCTGCTCGACATCCCCCTCCACCACCTCCTCGGTGCGGTTCGCGAGGACGTTCCCGTCTACGGCAGCGGCGGTTTCACCACGTACGACGAGCGACAGCTACGAGACCAGCTGGGCCACTGGGCCCTCGAGCAGGCGATCCCCCGGGTGAAGATCAAGATCGGGGAGTCCTGGGGCGCCGACCCCGGCCGTGATCTCGAACGGATGCGCCAAGCCCGGGCCACCATCGGCGAGCACACCGAGCTGTTTGTCGACGCCAACGGCGGCTACACCCGCAAGCAGGCCATTCGGGTCATGGCTGCCGCTGCCGACCTGGACGTGCGGTGGTTCGAGGAGCCGGTCTCCTCCGATGACCTCGACGGTCTGCGCGAGGTCCGCGACGCGGTGTCCGCCGACGTCACGGCCGGTGAATACGGATACGACGTCCCCTACTTCCGCAGGATGTGCGCGGCCGGTGCCGTCGACTGCCTCCAGGCCGACGTGTCACGGTGTGGGGGGATCAGCGAGTTCGTGCGCGTGGCGGCTGTGGCGGCATCCTTTGGCCTGCAGGTCTCGGGCCACTGCGGGCCCCACCTGCACGCCCACGTCGCCGCCGCGACACCCAACCTCCGTCACCTCGAGTGGTTCCACGACCACGTCCGCATCGAGTCGATGTTCTTCGACGGCACGCTCGACCCGACGGGAGGGACCATCAGCCCGGATACCGCCGCACCGGGCCTCGGCCTGACCCTTCGCGTGGCTGACGCCGAGCGCTACCGCGTTGC
Source organism: Ornithinibacter sp. (assembly GCA_039915055.1). Taxonomy (GTDB): domain Bacteria; phylum Actinomycetota; class Actinomycetes; order Actinomycetales; family Dermatophilaceae; genus Fodinibacter. Next base: position 2,271 of record JBDSNZ010000157.1, on the reverse strand, counting down.
CTGACCCGCGGTGCGCAGCCGCTGCGATTACTTGCGCTGCCGCATGCTTGCGCTAGAGCAAATGTCGGATAGAATCGTGGAACGACAGGGCGTCGCCGGTGCTGCGCCCCAGGGTTCGTCAGAAGGAGAAGCGTCATGGCAAACGTCAGCGATTTCATCATTCAACGAATCCGTGAGTGGGGGGTGAGTCGGGTCTTCGCATTCCCCGGGGATGGCATCGGAGAGTTCGACGGAGCACTCGGCGCAGCGCAGCGCGAAGGCCGGGGCCTCGAGTACATCCGCCCGACGCACGAAGAGATCTGCTCGCTGATGGCAACGGCGCACGCCAAGTTCACCGGTGAGGTCGGCGTCTGTATCGCCACCTCCTCCCCGGGCGCCTTCCACATGCTCAACGGGTTGTACGACGCGAAGAGCGACAACCAGCCCGTGGTCGCGATCGTGGGCCAACAGGCCATCAGCTCATTGGGCACGTTCGAGCAGCAGGAAGACAACCTCGAGCGCACGATGGAAGACGTCGCGGTCTACGTCCAGACGATCGTGACGCCGCAGCAGGCTCAGGCCGTCGTCGACACCGCGTTCCGAACGGCGTTGGTGCGCTTGGGTCCAGCCGTGATCGTGCTGCCACACGACGTGCAGGGAATGGAGATGCCGGAACTGGAACCGGCGAACGGGGTGTCGCGCTCCAGCTCGGCAGCACCGTCGACCTCCATCGTTCCACCGAGTGCGGAGATCGAGAAGGCGGCCGAGATCATCAACGCGGGGGCCAAGATCACCTTCTTGGTCGGACATGGGTCGAACGGCGCCACCGACGAGATCCTGGCGGCGGCGAAGCTGTGCGGTGCCGGCATCATCACCGCGTTGCGGGCCAAGCAGGTCGTCCCCTCGGATGTGCCGTTCCACACCCAGCAGCTCGGGCTGCTCGGCACCCGTCCCAGTCAGCACCAGATGGACGACTGCGACACCTTGGTGCTGCTCGGCACGAACTATCCGTACTCCCAGTTCCTGCCCGAGAGCGGCCAGGCGCGCGCGATCCAGGTGGATCTCAAACCGGAGCAGATGGGCCTGAGGTATCCGACCGAGCTGAACATCTGGGGCGACGTCAAGCAGACGCTCCTCGCGCTGATCCCTCACCTGCACCAGAAGACCGACCTGTCGTGGCAGGAAGGGGTGGCCAACGACATGGTCGAGTGGGAGAACGAGATGCACGCCCAGGCGATGCTCCACTACTCCGATGGCGTCAACCCGCGCCGCGTCTACCACGAGCTGAACCAGCGGCTGCCAGCCAAGGCGATCGTCACGTGCGACGCCGGGTCCACCGCGGACTGGTACGGGCACCACATCCGGCTGCGCGAGGGCATGATGGGTGACCTGTCGGGCCGGTTGGCGAGCATGGCGGCCGCGATGCCGTACGCGACGGCGGCGAAGTTCGCCTACTCGGACCGGTGCGTCGTCTGCACCATTGGTGACGGCGCCTTCCAGATGCTCGGGATGAACGAACTCATCACCGTCAAGAAGTACCTCAAGAAGTGGGACAACCCGCAGTTCATCGTCATGGTGCTGCACAACAACGACCTGACCCAGGTGTCCTGGGAGATGCGCACCGAAGACGCCAACCCGGTGTGGCCCATCTCCCAGGACGTGGAGTCGGTGGACTACGCCGGCTGGGCGGAACTGCTGGGGTTCAAGGGGATTCGCGTCAAGAGCGATGACGATGTCGCAGCGGCGTGGGATGCTGCGTTCGCGCATCAGGGAGTGACCCTCATCGACGCCTACACGAGCAAGAACGTGCCGCCGTTGCCACCGAAGATCACGGCGGAGTTCGCGCTGAACACGGCAAAGGCGCTGCTGCACGGGGACCCCGACGAGCTGGACGTCATCCGCGACTCGGCCAAGGCGGTCGCCGCCGAGGGGATCGAGCGGGTCAAGGGGAAGCTGCACCTGGGCCAGCACGACGACGAGCGGTAGCGCGGGATCAGCAGGATTCCGGGTCGGTGGACGACTGCACCGCTGCGGGTTCGGTGGACAGGAGGGCCTCCGCCAACAGGCCGCCCATCGACCGGATGCCGGCGACGAGGCGCTCGTCGGGGATGCCCGAGAAGCTCATCCGGGCGTGGTGTGCCTCCGGGCGGTCGGCGAAGAAGGGCGCACCCGGCACGACGATGACCCCCGAGCGGGGGATGAGCACGTCGCGCTGGAACGCAGCGATGTCGAGCCGCAGCGGGAACGTCACCCAGGTGAAGAGCCCTCCCTGGGCGCGGGTCCACGTGATGC
>JBDSNZ010000155.1:0-3572 GCA_039915055.1 Ornithinibacter sp. | reverse complement strand
GGAATCGGCTACCTGCACACCGGCATCGAGAAGAACATGGAGTTCCGCACCTGGACCCAGGGCGTGACCTTCTGCACCCGCATGGACTACCTCACCCCGATGTTCCAGGAGACCGCCTACTGCCTGGCGATCGAGAGGCTGCTCGGGGTCACCGACAAGATCCCAGAGCGGGCCAACACGATCCGCGTGTTGATGATGGAGCTCACCCGGATCAGCTCGCACCTCATCGCCATCGGCACCGGCGGCATGGAGCTCGGCGCCACGACGGTGATGACCGTCGGGTTCCGCGAGCGCGAGCGCATCCTTCGCGTCTTCGAGGCGATCACCGGCCTGCGGATGAACAACGCCTACGTCCGCCCCGGCGGGGTGGCCCAGGACGTGCCGCACGGTGCCGTCGACATGATCCGCGAGGTCATCAGCGAGCTGCGGCGCGGCATCGGTGAGCTCGAGGCGCTGCTCAACGAGAACCCGCTCTTCAAGGGTCGCACCGTGGGGGTCGGCTACCTCGACCTCACCGGCTGCATCGCGCTCGGCATCACCGGTCCGGTCCTGCGCTCCACGGGCCTGCCGCACGACCTGCGCAAGTCGGCGCCCTACTGCGGATACGAGACCTACGACTTCGAGGTCCAGACGCGATCGAGCTGTGACGCCTACGGCCGATACCGGGTGCGTGTCGACGAGATGTATGAGTCGCTGAGGATCGTGGAGCAGACCCTCGACCGGCTCCAGCGCACCGAGGGCCAGCCGGTGATGGTGGATGACAAGAAGATCGCGTGGCCGGCGCAGCTCGCGATCGGCGGCGACGGCCAGGGCAACAGCCTGGACCACATCCGCGAGATCATGGGCACCTCCATGGAGGCGTTGATCCACCACTTCAAGCTCGTCACCGAGGGCTTCCGCGTGCCCGCCGGGCAGGCGTACGTCGCGGTCGAGTCCGCCAAGGGTGAGCTCGGCTGCCATGTCGTGTCCGACGGTGGCACCCGTCCCTACCGGGCGCACTTCCGTGACCCGAGCTTCAACAACCTCCAGGCCGTGGCCGCGATGTGCGAGGGCTCCCAGGTAGCCGACGTCATCGTGGCGGTGGCCTCCATCGACCCCGTCATGGGAGGTGTCGACCGCTGATGTCAGAAAACTTCGGCCGCCAGACCGCTGCTGGGCACCTCACCGTCAGCGACGCGTCCAAGGAGGCCTATGCCCCCGACGTCGAGCGGGGGCTGCGCGCCGACTTCGCCGAGGTCATGGCGCGCTATCCCGAGAAGCGCTCCGCCCTGCTGCCGATGCTGCACCTGGTGCAGTCGGTGGACGGCTACGTGACGGGCCGCGGCATCGAGCTGTGCGCCGAGCTGCTCGAGCTCACGACGGCCGAGGTCTCCGCGGTCGCGACGTTCTACACGCAGTACAAGCGCCACCCCAACGGGGAGTACACGGTCGGGGTCTGCACCAACACCCTGTGCGCGATCATGGGCGGTGACGAGATCTTCGACGCCGTCTCCGAGCACCTCGGGGTCGGACACGACGAGACCACCGCCGACGGCAAGATCACCCTCGAGCGCGTGGAGTGCAACGCCGCGTGCGACTACGCGCCCGTCGTGATGGCCAACTGGGAGTTCTTCGACAACCAGACGCCGTCCTCCACGATCGAGCTCGTCGAGGACCTCCGTGCCGGGACCCCCGTGGCCCCGACCCGCGGCCCCAGTCGCGTGTGCACCTTCAAGCAGGTGAGCAGGGTGCTCGCGGGCTTCCCCGACGGCCTCGCCGACGAGGGTGTCGGCGCCGGCCCGCCGACGCTGCTCGGTCTGCGCATCGCCAAGGAGCAGGGCTGGACCGCACCAGAGGGGGCCTCCTCACGTCCTGCCGCACCGAGTCCGGATGCCGGTGGCGCGGCTGGTTCGGGAGCGGCCGCCGCACCCGGGAGCACCGAGACGACCCCAGCGAGCGACGACGCAGCGACCACCCACGCCGAGCCCGCAGCAGTGCGGGACGAGAGCGACGACACCCCGGGTGAGAAGCCGAAGGGCAAGGCGGCGGATGCCGCGACGAAGAAGCCGGCTCGACGCGCGACGGCCAAGGAGTCGAGCACCGCGCCCGCCGCCAGCAAAGGCAAGGGCGCAGCCGTCGTCTCGACCGGTGACGGGGTGAGCGGGGAGTCCCGCGAGGTCCAGCCCCCGGCCGACACCGTCGACATCGCGCCCGCCCAGAAGGCAGACCTGAAGAACCCCAAGGACCGTGCGGCCAACATCTCCGCCCAGAGTGCGTCGGTCCCCGTGGGCCAGGACGCGACACCGAGCGCAACCCTCTTCGACGCTGCTGAGCCAGCGGCCGCCGAGGCCGGCACCACCAAGCCCGACACCACCGAGCCCGACACCACCAAGCCCGACACCACCGAGCGAAAGGGCGAATGATGGCGAACACGCTCACCCCGATCCTCAGCGCCTTCTGGGACGACCCGCAGTCCTGGACCCTGGAGACCTACCTGCGCAACGGTGGCTACCGGGCGCTCGACAAGGCCCTCGGGATGCAGCCTGCCGACATCATCAGCGCGGTGAAGGACTCCTCGCTGCGCGGTCGTGGCGGCGCGGGGTTCCCCACGGGGATGAAGTGGTCGTTCATGGCACCGCCGGACGGTGGGGCCCGCTACCTCGTCGTCAACGCAGACGAGTCCGAGCCGGGCACCTGCAAGGACACCCCTCTCATGATGGCCAATCCCCACGTCCTCGTCGAGGGGATGATCATCAGCTCCTACGCCATCGGCTGTGAGCACGCCTTCATCTATCTGCGGGGCGAGGTCGTCCACGTCTACCGCCGGCTGATGCGCGCCGTCGAGGAGGCCTATGCCGCGGGCCACCTGGGCACCGACATCCACGGGTCCGGAGTGACGATGAACATCACCGTGCACGCCGGGGCCGGGGCCTACATCTGTGGCGAGGAGACCGCGCTGCTGGACAGCCTCGAGGGTCGCCGGGGGCAGCCGCGCTCCAAGCCGCCGTTCCCCGGGGCCGCGGGCCTGTACGCCCGCCCCACGTCGGTCAACAACGTCGAGTCGATCGCCTCGGTGCCCGGGATCATCCTCGAGGGCGCCGACTGGTTCACCTCGATGGGCACCGAGAAGTCGACCGGTTTCGGTATCTTCAGCCTCTCCGGGCACGTGAAGAACCCCGGACAGTTCGAGGCCCCCCTCGGCATCACGCTGCGCGAGCTGCTCGACCTGGCCGGCGGCATGCGCGACCCCGACAAGGCGCTGAAGTTCTGGACGCCGGGCGGCAGCTCCACCCCGCTGTTCACCGCCGAGCACCTGGACGTGCCCCTCGACTTCGAGTCCGTCGGTGCGGCCGGCTCGATGCTCGGCACGCGTGCCCTGCAGATCTTCGACGAGAGCACCTGCGTCGTGCGCGCCGTCGACCGGTGGACCGACTTCTACATGCACGAGTCGTGCGGCAAGTGCACCCCGTGCCGCGAGGGCACCTGGTGGCTCAAGCAGATCCTCGGTCGCCTCGAGAACGGACAGGGCAGCGAGGAGGACCTCGACAAGCTCCTCGACATCTGTGACAACATCCTCGGTCGTGCCTTCTGCG
>JBDSNZ010000144.1:0-2522 GCA_039915055.1 Ornithinibacter sp. | reverse complement strand
AGCTGGCCGGGACCCCCGAGGAGGTCTACGCGCTGCTGAGCGACCAGGCCTTCCAGGAGGCCAAGTGCGAGGCCACGACCGTGGGCGGACCGCACTCGGCGACGATCGGTGGCAGCCGCGCGGGAGCTCGGGTCACGACGCAGCGCGAGCTCCCCACCGACGACCTGCCGAGCGTGGCGCGCTCGTTCGTCGGCGACAAGCTGACGATCATCGAGATCCTCGACTGGGCCGGCCCCGCTGCGGATGGCTCGCGCGAGGCCGTGATCGACCTGCACGTCAAGGGCGCGCCGCTCACGCTCAAGGGCACGGTGCGCCTGGAGCCCTCGGGGGCCGGCACCATCGAGTCCCTGGATGCCGAGCTCAAGGCCAACGTGCCGTTCATCGGCGCCCGGATCGAGCAGGCGGCGGCCGGGCCGATCCGCACCGCGATCGACATCGAGATCGCCCTGCTCCGCGAGTGGCTCGCCCGCTGACCTCGCCGTTCTCCCACCCGCCGCTCACCCCTCGACTTCCCCCCGCCGCTCACCCCTCGACCTCCCCCACAGACACCCGACTTATTGCGATCCACCCACGTTCGGTGCCCCGGAAACGGGGCCAGAACGTGGGTGGATCGCAATAAGTCGAGCAGGGTCGGGTCAGCCCATGTGGGGGTAGGTGTGGCTCGTCGGCGGGACGAAGCTCTCCTTGATCGAGCGGGTCGAGGTCCAGCGCATCAGGTTGGCCGCCGAGCCCGCCTTGTCGTTGGTGCCCGACGCGCGCCCGCCACCGAAGGGCTGCTGGCCGACGACGGCACCGGTGGGCTTGTCGTTGATGTAGAAGTTGCCCGCCGCGAAGCGCAGCCGGTGCATCGCGTCCGCGATCGCCGCACGGTCCTGGGCGATGATCGCGCCGGTGAGCGCGTAGGGGGCGAAGGACTCCATCTGGTCGAGCATCGAGGAGTACTGCCGGTCGGGGTAGACGTGCACCGCGAGGATCGGCCCGAAGTACTCGGTGGAGAACATCTCGTCGGTGGGGTCGCTGCTCTCGACGACGGTCGGCCGCACGAAGTAGCCCTCGGAGTCGTCATAGGTGCCACCCGCGACGACGTCGAGGTGGCTCGTCGCGTGAGCCCGGTCGATGGCGGCCTTGTGCTTGGCGAACGCCCGCTCGTCGATGACGGCGCCCATGAAGTTGGACAGGTCCGTGACGTCGCCCATCGGGATGCCGTCGGTGAGGGTGGCGAGGTCGCCCTTGATCTGCTTCCACAGCGACCGCGGCACGTACGCCCGCGAGGCCGCCGAGCACTTCTGGCCCTGGTACTCGAACGCCCCGCGGATCATCGCGGTGCGCAGCACGTCGGGGTCGGCGCTGGGGTGCGCGACGATGAAGTCCTTGCCACCGGTCTCGCCGACGATCCGGGGGTAGTGCTTGTAGCCCGTGAGGTTCTCACCGATCTGCCGCCACAGGCCCTGGAACACCGGCGTCGACCCGGTGAAGTGCAGACCGGCGAAGTCGGGGTGTGCGAGCACGACGTCAGAGACGACCGCTCCGTGACCCGCGACGAGGTTGATGACGCCGGGCGGCATCCCGGCCTCCTCGAGCAGCTCCATCGTGAGCTGGGCCGCGAGCTGCTGGGTGACCGCAGGCTTCCACACCACGGTGTTGCCCATCAGCGCGGGGGCCGTGGGGAGGTTGCCGGCGATGGCCGTGAAGTTGAAGGGGGTGACCGCGTAGACGAAGCCCTCGAGCGAGCGGTGGTCGCTGCGGTTCCACAGGCCGCGCGAGTTGGCCGGCGGCTGCTCCTCCATGATCTGGCGGGCGAAGTGCACGTTGAAGCGCCAGAAGTCGATGAGCTCGCACGCGGCGTCGATCTCAGCCTGGTATGCCGTCTTGCTCTGTCCCAGCATCGTCGCGGCGTTGATCCTGGCCCGCCAGGGACCCGCGAGGAGGTCGGCCGCCTTGAGCAGGATCGCGGCTCGGTCGTCGAAGGACAGGTCGCGCCAGGCGGGCGCAGCGGCGTTCGCGGCATCCACTGCGGCCACGGCGTCCGCCTTCGTGGCGCCCTTGGTCACGCCCAGCACCTTTCGGTGCGCGTGCGGCTGGCGCACCTCGACCTTCTTGCCCTTGCCCATCACCCGGGTGCCACCGATGGTGTGCGGGAACTCGTGGCTCGTCGACCCGAGCTCGGCCAGGGCGACCTCCACCGCTGCGCGCTCCGCGCTGCCGGGGGCGTAGTCCAGGACCGGCTCGTTGATCGGGGCGGGGACGTGGGTCACGGCATCCATTGCGGTCTTCTCCTGGGGGTCACGGTCGGGGGTCCTCCCCCCACTCTCGCCGTCCCCGCGGACCCGCCGCAACTCCCACGCACTCGCGCGGACGTCAGCGGGCGAGGAGGGCGCGCACCTCGGCGAGCTCGGTCACGTCGAACCACAGCAGGTCGGTGGCCTCGGTGGCGCCGGGCTCCTCGTCGACGTGGAACGACACGATCCACGGGCGCTCCACCGCCGCGGTGACCTCGACGCGCGAGACGGGAGAACCGGAGG
>JBDSNZ010000090.1:0-21081 GCA_039915055.1 Ornithinibacter sp. | reverse complement strand
GATGGTCTAGGTTCGACTTCGGTACACCCAGCGACAACGCCGTCCCAGCACCACCGACGGCCCGACATGCAGGAGGTGACGTGGGCACTTACATCGTGAGGCGACTGCTGCAGATGATCCCGGTGATCCTGGGAGCGACATTCCTCATCTTCGCCATGGTCTTCGCCCTTCCAGGCGACCCGCTGGCCGGCAAGTGCGGTGAGCGCCCGTGCCCGCCGGCCTACGCTGCGGCGTTCGAGGAGAAGTACAACCTCAACGACCCGTTGTTCGTGCAGTACGGCAAGTACGTCGTCAACATCGCCCAGGGGGACTTCGGCGAGACCTTCAACGGGATCTCCGTCGGCGACCAGCTCAAGAACCGCTACCCGGTGACCGCCAGGCTCGCGCTGATGGCGATCCTCATCGAGACGGTGATCGGCATCCTCGCAGGTGTGCTCACCGGCATCCGAAAAGGTGGGTTCCTCGACAACCTGGTCCTCGTCTCGACCCTGGTCGTGATCGCGATCCCGGTCTTCGTCATCGGTGGCCTCTCCCAGTACTTCCTGGGCGTCAAGCTGGGGATCTTCCCGGTGACCGTCACCTCCTCGGACCCCTCGTACTACGAGCTTCTCCTGCCCGCGATCGTGCTCGGCTCCATCTCCGTCGCCTACGTCACCCGCCTCACCCGCACCAACCGGGTCGAGAACCTCCGGGCCGACTACGTGCGCACCGCCGTGGCCAAGGGCCTCACGAAGCGTCGGGCCGTGGGCCTGCACGCCCTGCGGAACTCGCTCATCCCGGTCGTGACCTTCATCGGCTTCGACTTCGGCGGACTGCTCGGTGGGGCGATCGTCACCGAGAGCATCTTCAACATCCCCGGCATCGGTGGCTACATCTTCCGCTCGATCCGCTCCCGCGACGGAGCCTCCGTCGTCGGTGCCGTGACGGTGCTCGTCATCGTCTACCTGTTCGTCAACCTGCTCGTGGACCTGCTCTACGGGCTGCTGGACCCGAGGATCAGCCATGACTGAGCAAGCCGTCGTCGAGGTCCGCCCGCTCGACCCCACTGATGCGGGGGACGTCGGTGAGGAGCGCTCGCTCGCCTCCGATGCCTGGCGGGCGATGCGCCGCAACCCGATGTTCTGGATCTCCGCCACGATGATCGCGATCTTCGTGCTCATGGCGATCTGGCCGAGCCTGTTCACCAACACCAGCCCCACAGAGGCGATCCTCGAGCAGTCCCGGGCCCGTCCCGGCGACGGCACCTGGTTCGGTCGCGACATCCAGGGGCACGACATCTACTCGCGCTGCATCTACGGTGCTCGCGCCTCGATCCTGGTGGGCCTGCTCTGCACGACCGGCACGGTGCTCATCGGCGGGTTCATCGGTGTGATGTCGGGATATGCCGGTGGGTGGGTGGACTCCCTCCTCTCGCGCATCGGCGACGTCTTCTTCGCCATCCCGCTGCTGCTGGGCGCGATCATCTTCCTGGTGTCGCTGCCGGACTTCTTCAACGGCAACTACTTCCTCATCGTGCTCAAGGTGGTCCTCGCCCTGGTCATCCTCGGCTGGCCCTCGCTCGCCCGCCTGATGCGCAGCAGTGTCATCCAGGTCAAGCCCAACGACTATGTCCAGGCCGCCCGCGCCCTGGGTGCCAACCCCGGTCGGATCGTGCGCTCGCACGTGCTGCCGAACTCGCTGGCCCCGCTGATCGTGGTGGCCACGATCAACCTCGGCGCCTACATCTCCGCCGAGGCCACCTTGTCCTTCCTCGGGATCGGCCTGCAGGCGCCGGCCATCTCGTGGGGCATCGACATCAGCGCGGCGATCGTCGGCCTGCGCACCACCCCACACATGTTGTTCTTCCCCAGCATCTTCCTGGCCCTGGCCGTGCTGGCGTTCATCATGCTCGGTGACGTGGTGCAGGACGCCCTCGACCCGAAGAACCGCTGAGCGAGGACCACGACATGACGACGAGCACCGACACCAGGACTGCGGCCAAGGGGTCCAAGGAGGTCACCTACACCGCCCAGGACGGGCTCCTCCTGGAAGTCGAGGACCTCTTCGTGGAGTTCCACACCGGCGACGGGATCGCCACCGCGATCAACGGGGTCTCCTTCGAGCTGCACCAGGGGGAGTCCCTCGCGATCCTGGGTGAGTCCGGCTCCGGGAAGTCGGTGACCGCGCAGGCGATCATGGGCATCCTCGACATGCCTCCGGCGGTCATCCCCCAGGGGCACATCCGCTACTGCGGTCAGGACCTACTCTCGATGCCCGCCGAGCAGCGGCGCAAGACCCGCGGCCCTGAGGTCTCGATGATCTTCCAGGACGCACTGTCCTCGCTCAACCCGGTCTTCCCGGTCGGCTGGCAGATCGCCGAGATGTTCCGCACCCACCGGGGGATGAACCGCTCAGATGCCCTCGAGCGGGCGATCGGCCTGATGGAGCGGGTCTCCATCCCGGCCGCGCGCGAGCGGGTCAAGGCCTACCCCCACCAGTTCTCGGGTGGGATGCGGCAACGCATCATGATCGCCATGGCGATCGCGCTCGACCCGGCGGTGCTCATCGCGGACGAGCCGACGACCGCGCTCGACGTCACGGTCCAGGCGCAGATCATGTCCCTGCTGCAAGAGCTCCAGGAGGAGCGGCAGATGGGACTGATCCTGATCACCCACGACCTCGGAGTGGTTGCCGACGTCGCGGACCGGATCGTCGTGATGTATGCCGGACGGCTGGTCGAGAAGGCCGACGTGCTCGAGCTCTATGCGGCGCCGGCCCACCCGTACACCCGTGGCCTGCTCGAGTCGATCCCGCGGTTGGACCAGAAGGGTCAGACCCTCTCCGCGATCGGCGGCCTGCCGCCCAACCTCTTGAAGATCCCCGCAGGGTGCCCCTTCAACCCACGGTGTCGGATGGCTCAGGACGTCTGCCGCGTCGAGCCACGCCCCGAGCTGCGCGAGATCGCCCCGGGCCGATTCTCGGCCTGCCACTTCGCCGAGGAGGTCCTACATGCCTGAGGTCATTCTCAGTGCGCAAGGTCTGGTCAAGTACTACCCCATCCGAAAGGGCGTGCTCCAGCGGGTGCAGGGCCAGGTCAAAGCCGTGGACGGCGTGTCTTTCGACCTGCACAAGGGTGAGACGCTCGGAATCGTCGGGGAGTCCGGATGTGGCAAGTCCACCCTGGGTCGTCTGCTCATGCGCCTCGAAGAGCCCACCGAGGGCAAGGTGGTCTTCGATGGCGAGGACTTCAGCAAGGCTTCTGGCCGCGAGATGCGGCGCCTGCGACGGAACATCCAGATCGTCTTCCAGGACCCGTACACCTCGCTCAACCCTCGTATGACGGTCGGTGACATCATCGGTGAGCCCTTCGAGATCCACGGCGACGTCGTCCCCAAGGGTGGTCGAAGGGCCCGGGTGCAAGAGCTCCTCGAGGTCGTCGGGCTGAGTCCCGAGCACATCAACCGCTACCCGCACCAGTTCTCCGGCGGCCAGCGCCAACGCATCGGCATCGCTCGGGGGATCGCCCTGAACCCGCAGGTGCTGGTCTGCGACGAGCCGGTCTCCGCACTCGATGTCTCCGTCCAGGCCCAGGTCATCAACCTCATGGAGCAGCTCCAGCGTGACATGGGCCTGGCTTACGTCTTCATCGCGCACGACCTGTCGGTGGTCCGCCACATCTCCGACCGCGTCGGGGTCATGTATCTGGGCAAGATGGCGGAGCTGGGGACAGAGACGCAGGTCTACGACCGGCCCACGCACCCCTACACCCAGGCCCTGCTGTCGGCCGTTCCGGTGCCAGACCCGACGATGCGCGGAAAGCGCGACCAGATCGTGCTGGAGGGTGACGTGCCTTCACCGGCGAACCCCCCTTCCGGCTGCCGCTTCCACACCCGGTGCTTCAAGGCCCAGGACATCTGTTCGGTCGAGGAACCAGAGTTCATCCTGCGCCCGGACGGCAGCGGCGAGCACCTCTCAGCCTGCCACTTCGCAGAAGCGCGCGCCGTGGTGAAGGCCGTGGACGTCAGTGGGGAGAAGGCCGATAGGAGGTTCACCGCGCCGAGGAATGACGAGGACAGCCTGACCTCAGGAGGCCCGGCTGACGATGAGCACCTGCGCCGTCGGTCAGGGGAGCTCCACGGCGAGGATCATCGGTCCGACGACTCGCCCGGGGACCACAGGCCGACCGCCCTCTGACGCCCGGCCGCGACGCACGACGTCGGTGAGGCCGGGCCGTCAGGGCTTGTCAGACGCCACGGCTGACGAGCGCGTGCGAAGCAGCCGCCGCAGGGAGTCCAGCCTCGAAGGGCCTGACGCCCCGGCCGAACCGGACTCCACCCAGGCGTCCAGGGCGCACTCCTCCTCGTCGTGGGTGCACCCCCGCGGGCAGGCGGCCGTCCCCGGCTCGAGGTCCCTGAAGTGGGTGACGATCCGCCCGGGGTCGACGTGCGCGAGACCGAACGAGCGGACTCCGGGAGTGTCGATGACCCACCCGGAGTCATCTGGCAGGGCCAGGGACACGGCCGAGGTCGAGGTGTGCCGCCCTCGGCCCGTGACGTCGTTGACGACCCCGGTCGCTCGCGCCGCGTCGGGGACGAGCTCGTTGACCAGCGTCGACTTCCCGACACCGGAGTGACCGACGAGCACGCTGACCCGGCCGCTGAGTGCGCGGCGCAGCTCCTCCAGCCCGGTGGTGGGCCCGGAGGCGCGCGCGGTCACCACGTGGGACACGGAGAGAGGGGCGTACTGCTCGAGGAAGGGCACCGGATCGGCGAGGTCCGCCTTGGTGAGCACCAGGAGGGGTTCCATACCTGCGTCATAGGCGGCGACGAGGCACCGGTCGATCATCCTGGGTCGTGGCTCGGGGTCGGCGAGGGCACACACCACGACGAGCTGGTCGGCATTCGCCACGAGGACACGCTCGACCGGGTCGGTGTCGTCGGCGGTGCGACGGAGCACGGTGCGGCGCGGGGACACCCGCACGATCCGGGCGAGGCTGCCGTCATCACCCGACACGTCCCCCACCAGGTGGACGTGGTCGCCGACGACGATGCCCTTGCGTCCCAGCTCCCGAGCGCGCATCGCGAGTGCCACGTGGCCTCCCGAGCTGTCCTCCACGATGGTGGTGTACCGGCCGCGGTCGACCCCGACCACCCGCCCCGGAACGGCGTCAGCATGTGCCGGGCGGTCCTTGCTCCGGGGTCTGGAGCCCCGGCGGTTGGGGCGGATCCGCACGTCGGACTCGTCGTAGTCCTGCATCGACCTCGCCATCAGGGAGCCGCCGGCACCTGGTGCTCGAGCATGTCGGACCACAGGTCGGTGAACCCCGGCATCGTCTTGGAGACCGTGCCGACGTCACGCACGACGACACCGGGTATCGCCAGACCGAGGACCGCGCCGGCCATGACCATGCGGTGGTCCGCGTAGGTCTCGATGGTGCCGCCACGCATCGGCGCAGGGGTGATCCGCAACCCGTCATCGGTCTCCAGGACCTGAGCACCCAAGGAGGAGAGCTCGGTTCGCAACGCTGCGAGGCGGTCGGTCTCGTGACCGCGGATGTGGGCCACCCCCGCGATCCTGCTCGGCGAGTCGGCCAGGGCGCACAGTGCAGCGACCACGGGGGTCAGCTCGCTGGCGTCGTGGAGGTCGACGTCGATCCCGGAGATCGCCCCGTCGGCCGTGACGGTCAGCCCCGAGCGGTCCAGCACCACGTCGGCCCCCATCATGTCGAGGATGTCGCGGATGAAGTCCCCGCCCTGGGTCGTGTGCTGCGGCCAGCCCGGCACGTGAACGCGTCCGCCGGTGACCAGGGCGGCGCCGAGGAACTGTGCGGCGTTGGAGAGGTCGGGCTCGACCTGGACGTCGAGTGCGCGGATCTCACTCGGCTCCACGCGCCAGGTCCCTGGGTCGGCGTCCTCGACCACCACCCCGGCGTCGCGCAGCGCCTCCACGGTCATCTCGATGTGGGGGAGGCTGGGCAACGTCGCCCCCTCGTGGTGGAGCGTGAGTCCCTGGCGGAACCTCGCACCCGAGAGCAGCAGACCCGAGACGAACTGAGAGCTCGCCGAGGCATCGAGGGTCACCGTCCCACCCGGCACCGCGCCCGTGCCGCGCACGGTGAACGGCAGGGTCCCGCGGCCCTCGTCCTCGACGGCGACCCCCAGCTGGCGAAGGGCTTCCAGGACGGGAGCCATCGGGCGCCGGCGCGCCGGGGGGTCCCCGTCGAAGTGCACCGGTGCGGTGCTCAGCGCAGCGATGGGCGGCACGAAGCGCATGACGTTGCCGGCCAGGCCGCAGTCGATGTCTCCTCCACGTGCGAGGTCGGCGGGCGTGACCAGCCAGTCGACCTCGTCCACGTCCTCAACGACGGCACCCAGGGTGCGCAGGGCGGCGGCCATCAGGAGGGTGTCTCGTGAGCGCAACGGTGCGCGCAGCCGTGAGGTGCCGCAGGCCAGGGCGCCGAGGGCGAGGTAGCGGTTGGTGAGGGACTTGCTGCCCGGGAGCAGGATGTCCGCATCGACCGGACCGGATGCCGTGGGCGCCGCCCAGTCACCCGATGGCATGCTGCGCCCGGGCCGCCTTCAGTCGTGCCTCGCGAGCTGCGGTGTGAGCTGCGTGCCGTGCCTCTCGACGGGTGGTCCTGGCGGCTCGCTGCACGCTGTCGCCGGCCATGTGAGCGCGGTAGGCAAGGCCGGGTCGTCCCTCGGTGTCGACCGCGGCGAGCAGGAGCCCACCGATGAGGCCGAGGTTCTTCAGGAACTGGGTGCGCTGTTGCGCACGGCGTGCGGGGTCCTCCTCGCGCCAGAACGGGTGGCCCGCGACGGTGGTGGGGACCAGGCTCACCGCGAGCACTCCCGAGGCCACCCTCGGGAACCAGCCCATGGCCAACATGGCGCCGGCAGCGACCATGGTCACCCCGTTGGCCCGCACGAGGAGCTCGGTGTCCTGCGGCAGGCCCAGGACTGGGGCCACCTTCTCGACGATCGGCCGCGCGGTCTCGGCCTTGCGGCCGGGGTGCCTGAACTGCTCGAGCCCCCCGGAGATGAAGATCGCTGCGAGCATCGGGCGGGCGAAGCGGCGCACCACGGTCATGAGTCCTCCACAGTCGGTTCCTGCTGGTCAGGAGATCCGTTCCTACCGTAGTTGCTCGGCGAGGTCGTGCGTAGCCTGAGCACCATGTGTGGTCGGTATGCCGCGACGGCGAACCTCGGGGAGCTCGTGCTGGAGTGCGAGGTGGAGGAGGACCGCACCGCGGAGCCCTCGCGCAGCATCCTGGTCAACCCGCAGCAGCCCCCGCCCGGGCGCCCCGACCACAACGTGGCGCCCACCAAGCAGGCCCCCGTGGTGCTGACCCGCACCCCTCGCGATGACCCGCAGGCCTCGCCGCGGCGCCAGCTCCGGCTGCTCACCTGGGGGCTCGTGCCGAGCTGGTCCAAGGAGCCCGGTGGTGGGGTGCGGATGATCAACGCCCGCGTCGAGACGGTGGCGGACAAACCGGCCTTTGCCCGCGCTCTGGCGGCGCGCAGGTGCATCGTGCCCGCCCGCGGGTGGTACGAGTGGCAGGTCTCACCGACGGCGCTGGACGCCAGGGGAAGGCCGCGCAAGCAGCCCTTCTTCGCAAGCCGGGCCGATGGCGCGACCCTGGGCATGGCCGGCCTCTACGAGTTCTGGCGGGATGCCGCGGTCGCCGACCCCGATCACCCGCTCGCCTGGCTCGCCACCTTCACGGTGCTCACCGGTCCGGCTGAGGCCGCTCTGGAACGGATCCACGACCGGCAACCGGTGGTCCTCGAGCCGGCCCAGTGGGCGGACTGGTTGGACCCCGGGCGCGGCGCGGCCGACGCCGCGGACCTCCTGTCCCCGCAGCCTCCGGGTCGGTTCACGGCATACCCGGTCTCCACCCAGGTGAGCAACAACCGGTCGAACGGTCCGCACCTGCTCGACCCGGCACCACGCGACACCCTCGTGGGCGTGGTCGACCCGCGGACGGGCGAGGTCATCGGGTGATGACGCCCACCGGCGACGCCCTGCTCGACACCCCGGAGGGGCCGGCGCGAGTGCGAGTGTCGGGTGCCGGGAGCGTGGGGATGCTGGTGCTGGGCCACGGTGCCGGTGGAAGCCGCTGGACCGACGACGTCTGTGCGGTGCGCGATGCTGCGGTGGATGCCGGTTGGGTCGTGGTGCTGCTGGACCAGCCATGGCGGGTGGCAGGGCGACGGATCGCCACCAGGCCGCAGTCCCTGGACCTGGCCTGGCTCAGCGTGCTGGCCGACCTCGGGCGTCCGGCGGGGCCGCTGGTGGTCGGCGGCCGCAGCGCCGGTGCCAGGGTCGCGTGTCGCACCGCCGCGCAGGTCGGGGCGGCGGCGGTCCTGGCCCTGTCCTTCCCGCTGCACCCACCGGGGCGCCCGGACCGCTCCCGTGCCGAGGAGCTGGTGGCTCCGTCCCGCTCAGGCATCCCCGTCCACGTCATCCAGGGGCGGTCGGACCCGATGGGCACGCCCGAGGAGGTCGTGGCCGTGCTCCCGGCGAACGCATCGGTGCACGCCGTCGAGGGGGACCACTCCCTGGAGCGGTCCGCGGAGGAGGTGGCCCGCTCAGCCCTGCAGGGGCTGCAGGGCGCCGCCCGCGGTTTCGGGAGCCCCTGAGTCCGTGGCGGACTCCGCGTCGGGCTCGCGGGCGAGGTGCTCCTCGATCTGGAACCAGTCGTCGCCGGCGCGCTCGGTGATCCTCAGGAGAGTCGACATCGAGGACACCTCCTCGACCTGCTCCTTGAGGAACCAGAGCATGAACTGCTCGCTCAGCACGTCGCCATCGGCCCGGGCGGCTCGAAAGAGGGCCTCGCACTGCTCGGTGACGGCTCTCTCCTGGGTGAGCGCGAGGGCGATCGGATCGGCCGGGGCGGAGAAGTCGTTGCGCACCGCGTCGACACCGGGGATCGCCACCTCCCACTCGCGATCCAGGATGTAGCGCACCATCATCATGGCGTGGTTGCGCTCCTCGACGCCCTGCGCGTAGAAGCGAGCGGCCAACCGTGGAAGGTCCTGCCCGTCGAACCACACCGCGATGGCGATGTACTGCTGGCTGGCGGTGAACTCGTTGCGGACCTGCGAGCGGAGCAGGTCCGCGAACTGTGTCGACATGCCTTGAATCTAGCGACTCGGGGGAATGCCGTGCAGGGGGAGGGCGTTGACTGCGCTGGTCCATCCCTGCTGCGAAAGGTCTCGACGTGTTCGTGCTCGACACCGCCCCGTCCCGGGCCCGGATAGGCTGGGCGGTGATGAGTACACCACCGACACCCCTGGACCAGCGGGACACCGCCGAGGTCGACCTGGCCACCGAGACTCCCGCTGAGCGTCAAGAGCGCTTCGAGCGCGAGGCGCTGCCCCTGCTCGACCAGTTGTACGCCGCGGCGATGCGCACCACCCGCAACCCCGCGGATGCCGAGGACCTGCTCCAGGAGACCTACGCCAAGGCGTACGCGGCCTTCCACCAGTACCAACCGGGCACCAACCTCAAGGCGTGGATGTATCGCATCCTCACCAACACCTACATCAACACCTATCGCAAGAAGCAGCGCGAGCCGCTGCAGTCCGACGCGGCCGAGGTCGAGGACTACCAGCTCGCTCGAGCTGAGTCGCACACGGGGACCGGTCTGAAGTCGGCCGAGCTCCAGGCACTGGAGCACCTTCCCGACACCGAGGTGAAGCGGGCTCTGCAGGAGCTGCCGGACGACTTTCGGATGGCCGTCTACCTGGCGGACGTGGAGGGCTTTGCCTACAAGGAGATCGCCGAGATCATGGGCACTCCCATCGGAACGGTGATGTCCCGCCTGCACCGCGGTCGCCGCCAGCTGCGCGGGCTGCTCGCTGACTATGCGCGAGAGCGCGGCTTCGGCACGGAGGAGAAGTGATGGCACAGGACCCGCACGCCGGTCACAGCGACTGCTCCGAGGTGCTGCACCGGATCTATGAGTACCTCGACGGCGAGATGAGCGCTGACGACGTGCGCCGGGTTGCCACCCACCTCTCGGAGTGCGGACCGTGCCTCGCCGAGCACGATCTCGATGCCGCGATGAAGCAGGTCGTCCGCCGGTCCTGCACCTCCGAGGAGGCGTCGGCCGAGCTACGGCTGCAGGTGGTGCGCCGGATCACGATGGTGCGCATGGAGCTCGACGGCTGACACCTCGTCCCGCCACGCGTCCCCCAACGACACGAAACACCCGGTGTGCTGCTGCACACCGGGTGTCGTGGTCTACGTGCTCAGGCGTTGGGCTTGCGGCCGTGGTTGGCCTTGTTGCCCTTGCGCGAGCGACGCTTGCGGGCGCGCTTGCTCATCGGGTGCCTTTCGTCGGTGTGCATCGGTCGACGCGTTGGGTCGCTCTCATGACGCGTGACTCATATTCTGCCACGCTTGGACCTTCGTGGGACAATGGGCGTGGTGTCCCTGTCCATCTCTCCCAGCATGAGAAGGTTTCCCATGAAAACGTTCCGCGTCCTCCTTGCCACCGCGGCCCTCGCCGCCGTCGCGCTCGTTGCTCCTGCCGCGAGCCAGGCCGAGTCTGCGGTGATCCAGCTGCCGACCAACGTCACCTTCCACTGGCAGTGGGGCGGCTGAGTCGTTGACGGCTGACGTCTGACCGGCGCGGGCATGACGTCTGAGCACCTGACTGAGGTGTCCGCGCGGGCCAGTCGTTCGATCACCCGGACCACGGCATACGTCGGAACGGTCGCGATGATCGGTGTGCTCCTGGCCGTGGTGGCGATTGCGCGCCGCGGCGTCGTGATCGACGAGACGTTCGTCGTGCTCGGCCTCCTCGCCGGGCTGACCTGGTGGTCCGGGGCGGTGGTCGTGGACGGCACGGTGCGCCTCACCTTCTCCAGCGTCGTTCTCCTCGCTGCGATGGCCCTGCTCAGCCCCGGCGGTGCCGGGCTCATCGGCATCCTGCTCGGCCCGATCCAGCGAGGCACGGTGCCACTGCGGGCCCGCGTCTTCAACACCGGGATGTCGGCGACCCTGGGTGTGCTGGGGGGCACCGCCTACCACGTGGCGGGCGGCGTACCCGACAGCTCGGACCTGGTCGGGGCCCACGAGATCCTGAACCGGATCGGCTACCCCATCCTCGTCGCCGACCTCGTCCAGGTCGCGGTGAACCTCATCCTGCTCGCCGGGGTGCTGCGCATGTCGGAGGGCGTCAGCATGCGTCCCCAGGTGCTCCGACTGCTCCGCACCACGGGACCGGCCTACCTGGGCTATGGCGTCGTCGCGTTCCTCATGGTCGTGCTCTGGCAGCCAGCCGGGCTCGGGCCCTGGAGCGCGGTGCTGGTGCTGGCCCCGCTCCTCGTGGCGCGGTGGGCCTACACGCAGTATGCCGAGGAGGCCAAGGGTCACGAACGCGCCTTGCTCGTGCTCGTGGCCGCCATCGAGGCGAAGGCGCCTCACCTCGCCGGGCACAGCGCGCGCGTCGCAGAGCTCAGCGCACTGGTGGCCGAGAACCTCGGGTTGCGTGGGCAGGTCGTCCAGGAGGCCCGTGTCTCAGGGATGCTGCACGACCTCGGACAGACGTCGTTGCCCACCGACCTGGTTCGCAGGCGTGGCGCCACCGCTGCCCTGGTGGACTACCCCGCACGTGGGGCGGCGTTGATGGAGGATCTCAGCTTTCTCTCTGGCTCCCTCCAGGCCGTGGCCCGGCACCGGGACGCCCTCGCCCTCGAGCTCGGGACGGTGGGTCTGCCGGCGGCGGTCGTGGGGCTCGCGGACGAGTTCGACCTCCTGACCCAGGTGGGGACGGCCGGCGGTCAGGTGCTCGAAGCCTCCGCAGCACTGGAGCGGTTGCGCGCTCTCCCTGTCGCTCGGGAGGACCTGATGAGAGCGCTCGAAGGTGCGCTGTCCCGTCGTGCGGGAACGTCGACGTGAACAGATCGTGGCGCCGCTCGGCTCTGACCTCGCGACCTCGGGCGCTGACCATCGTGGCGGCGGCCGTCCTCGTCCTGAGCCTGAGCATCTGGGCGGAGCGGGCGGTCCTGGGCTCGGTGCTCCAGCTGCACTGGCACACGGTCACGGTCTTCGCGCTCGCCGTCTTCGCGGGGGAGGTGGCCAGGTTGCGGATGCCGAGTGGTCGCCTCACTGCGCCCCTGTCCTCCGCTGCTGCCCTGGGTCTCGCGTTCCTGGGGCCGGTCCAGGGGGAGCCCACGGTCGATCTCGATGGTGGGGTCGTCATCGTCGTCGTGGCGACCGGGATGGTCCTGGCTGCCGTGGTGCAGCGACTGCGCGGTGTCCGCGTCGGGCTCGGCCAGGTCTCCTCACGGCTGTTGGCGGTCTCGCTCGCGGCGCTCATCGCCAGGGAGTGGCGGCCGAACGGGTCCAGCGTGTGGGAGCTGCTCGCGGACCCGCTCGCCGCACCCTCGGTGGCAGCCCTGGGCATGGTGCTCGTCTCCGGCATCGCGCTCGCCGTCGAGATGGTGCTGAGCTCGGGGGTGCGGGCCGAACGGCTGCACACCTCGTGGCGGACGTCGCTGCTCGACGAGCTGGGAGAGGTGGCGCCCCTGACGTTCGCGGTGGTCGCATCGGGGCCGCTCGTTGCCCTCATGGCACCGAGCTTCGGCCTGATGTCACTGCCCGCCGCCCTCTTCCCGCTTGCCATCACCTACGTCGCCGTCGCTCGCTATGCCCGCAACCGGCTGACCTACCGACAGACCATCGCGACCCTGGCGCACCTCACCGAGCACGGCGGCTACACCCCGGCGGGGCACGCCGAGCGCGTGTCCCGGACGAGCGTGCGGATCGGTCGCATCCTGGGCCTGTCCGAGCGTGAGCTGCGCGACCTGGAGTACGCGGCGCTCCTGCACGACCTGGGCCAGATCTCCCTGGCCGAGCCGATCCCCCGGGGAGCCACCGTGCTCGCAGCCCCGGTGGACCAGTGGGACATCGCGGGGGAGGGGGCTCGAATCGTGCGTCACGCCGAGGGGCTCGACGTCGTGGCCGGCTACATCGAGTCGCAGGCGACGCCGTACCGCCAGGTGCGTGAGCAGGGCGAGGACGTGCCCCTCGTGGGCCGGATCATCAAGGTCGCCAACGCCTTCGACGACCTCACGGGTGGGTCGCAGCAGGCGCAGTCCGTGGCCGCCGCGATGGAACGGATCCATCTGGGGCTGGGATACGAGTACGACCCCGAGGTCGTCGACGCGCTCACCAGGGCCACGGTGGTGAGCGACGCGGACTGGAGTGAGCGCGGCGCCGCGCCCGCACGTTAGCATCGTGAACCCAGCCCATCGGTTCGACCACAGCGAGGTGCCGTGGACCGCCTCACCCCCGTCGTGTTCACCGACGCGTGGGGTTCCACCGTGTCCATCGCCAGTCTCCAGGGCCGGCCGATCCCCAGCAGCCGCCCGGAGTCCGAGCTGTGGATGGGGGCGCACGAGGCCGGCCCGTCGGGGACCGACCGCACGGGATTCCCCGATCTTGCCGCGGTGATCGCAGCGGACCCACAGCGAGAGCTCGGCAGTGCCTGCGTCGCCCGCTACGGCGTGCGGTTGCCCTTTCTCCTGAAGGTGCTCGCCCCCGGCCGGGCGATCTCGATCCAGGCCCATCCGACCGCGGAGCAGGCACGGCGCGTTCGGGCCAGCAGTGGCGACGAGGTCTACGGGGACGACTGGGCCAAGCCGGAGCTGCTGTTGGCGATTGCGCCCTTCGAGGTGTTCGTCGGGATGAAGGAGCACGCGCAGGTGCGCGCCCTGGCGCGCCGGTTGGGGGTGCGCGCCCTGACCGACATGGTCGAGCGCTCGGTCTCCTCAGCGGACCCTGTGCACGCACTTCTCGGGGCCATCCTGGACACCCCTCCCGAGGAGGTCGCTGAGCTCGCCCGCGAGGTGGTGGCCGCGTGCGTGCGGCTCGAGGGGTCCGCAGACGCGTTCGGCACGGCCTGCGCGGCCGTCGTTCGGGTGGCGGAGGAGCATCCCGACGACATCGGTCTCGTCGTCCTGCTGCTCATGCACCACCGGCTGCTGCAGCCGGGGGAGTACATCGACGTGGCGGCGGGGGTGCTGCACTCCTACGTGCGCGGACTGGGCATCGAGGTCCTCGCCAACTCCGACAACGTGGTGCGGGCCGGCCTGACCCCCAAGGACGTCAACGTTCCCGAGCTGTTGCGCATCGTGGATCCCTCGGCGAGCGGGGTCGCGGGCCGGGCGAGGGTGCTGGAGCCCGGGCTCGAGGTCTTCGACAGCGCGTCCGATCGCTTCCTCCTCCACCGCGTCACCCCGGGCCGGCTGCTCCCCGGCGAGGGAGTCCCGCGCATCGGGTTCTGCCTACGCGGACGGGTGGCGCTGCACGGAGCAGCGGATGCCGTGGAGCTCACCGACGCTGAGTCCGCCTTCATCCCCGCCGATGAGGGCTCCGTCCACCTCGAGGGAAGCGGCGAGTTCTACCTCGTCACGGTGCCGCAGGGCTGAACCGACACCCCCGGCACAGGACGACGGCGCCGCCGGCAGGAACCGGTGGCGCCGTCGGGGCAGTGGGAGAGGTCAGGCCTTCTTGGTCTCCGCGAAGATCGCCGCGATCTCGTCGATCTTCGCGATCAGCTCATCGGCGGTCGACTCATCGAGAGCGCCCTTGGTGCCCGAGGCGCCGGCAAGCTTGGTCGCCTCGTTGACGAGCGTGTGCAGCTGGGGGTACTTCTCGAAGTGCGGAGCCTTGAAGTAGTCGGTCCACAGCACCCAGAGGTGGTGCTTCACGAGCTCGGAGCGCGCCTCCTTGATGATCAGCGCCCGGGTGCGGAAGTCGGGGTCGTCGTTGGCGGCGACCTTCGCACAGATCCCCTTGATGGACTCTGCCTCGATGCGGGCCTGGGCCGGGTCGTAGACACCGCAGGGCAGGTCGCAGTGCGCGGAGACGTCGGTGATGCGGAACAGGGACAACATGGGTCGCTCCTCGTGCTCGGATGGACGGTCGAAATCAACCTACCGCAGCCGCCGACCCACCCCACCGATGACCACCGCCACGATGTCCGCCGTCGCCAGGGAGCCCACGTCGAAGGAGGTCACTCCTGCGGACGGGTTGTCCGAGTCGATCCACCAGCGAGAAGGGTCCTGCGGGTCTGCGCCCGCCACCCGCTTGACGGCCAACGGTCGAGGTCGGCCGTTCGGGGCCGGCGGCAGGACGACCACGGCCGCCCGACCAGCTCGCGGTCGCACCCCACGAACCACGAGCAGGACGTCGCCGTCCCGGTAGGTCGGCATCATCGACTCACCCCGGACCCGCACCAGGGCAGGCCACGGCATCCGCACGCTGTTCCCTGCTCCCCGCGTCAAGCCGTGGGAGTTTTCGACTCGTCCCCGAGAGCGGGTTCCGCTGCTGCGGCGGCTGCCAGTGCCGTGACATTCTCGGTCACCGTGGCCTTGACGGCCTCCGCGTGGGCGCTCTCCTCCTGACGCATCCGCGAGAGGAACGCCCGGGTCCGCTTGTGCTGCGGGTTGCCGATCACCTGGGCGGGGGGGCCCTCCTCGACCACCACCCCGGCATCGATGAACACCACCCGGTCGGCCACCTCGCGTGCGAAGCCCATCTCGTGGGTGACGACGATCATCGTCATCCCGTTGGCGGCGAGGTCACGCATGACCTTCAGGACCTCGCCGACGAGCTCGGGGTCCAGGGCCGAGGTCGGCTCGTCGAAGAGCATGAGCTTGGGCTCCATCGCCAGCGCACGTGCGATCGCCACGCGCTGCTGCTGTCCACCGGAGAGCTGGGCAGGGTAGGCGGAGGGCTTGTCCTCCAGGCCGACCTGGGCCAGCAGCTGGTGAGCCCGCGCCGTGGCCACCTTCTTCTTCTCGCGCTTGACCTGGATGGGCGCCTCGATGATGTTCTCGAGCACGGTCTTGTGGGGGAAGAGGTTGAAGCGCTGGAAGCACATGCCGATGCCACGGCGCTGGGCGGCGATCTGCTTGTCGGTCAGCCGGTGGAGGGTGCCTCCGCGGTCGGTGTAGCCCATCAGGTCACCGTCGACCCAGATCCGGCCGCCGTCGATCCTCTCCAGCTGGTTGATGCATCGCAGGAACGTCGTCTTGCCCGAGCCCGAGGGCCCGAGGAGCACCACGACCTCGCCTCGCCGTACGTCCATGTCGATGCCCTTGAGCACCTCGTTGCCCTGGAAGGCCTTGGTGACGTTGACGGCATGCACGAGGGGGGCGTCCGACCCCGGCGTGGTGCTGCTCTGCTGGGCCATCAGTGATCCGCCTCGATCGTCGTCAGCTTCTGCTGCGTCTTCTTCGGCACAGGCCCGAACCCGCGCCCGAAGTAGCGCTCGAGGTAGGACTGCCCGACCATGAGGATGGAGCACACGATGAGGTACCAGAGGGTCGCTGCCACGATGCCCGGCATGATCTGGAAGCTGCGTGAACCGAACTGGTAGGACTGGTAGAACAACTCCACGATGACCGGCACGGCCGCGAGGAGCGAGGTGTCCTTGACCATCGCGATCGTCTCGTTGCCGGTGGGCGGCACGATGACGCGCATGGCCTGCGGCAGGATGACCCGGCGCATCATCCGCCCGGGCGGCATCCCGAGGGCCTGCGCTGCCTCGGTCTGGCCGCGGTCGACCGACAAGATGCCGGCGCGGGCGATCTCGGCCATGTAGGCGGCCTCGGAGAGGCCCAGTCCCAGGATGCCGACCCAGATGGTGCTGGAGATGTTGTTGTAGTTGATCGTGAAGAAGGTGAAGTCGGTGTCGATGCCCAGGGCCCCGGCGATCTGCTGACCGAACGGCACGCCGATGTCGAACACCGGGTAGAGGAAGCCCAGGCCCACCCCGAGCAGGACCAGGAGCACGTAGCGAGGGATCGCGCGGAAGAACCACGTGTAGACGAAGGCCACACCTCGCAGCACCGGGTTGTCCGACAGGCGCATGACGGCCATCAGGATGCCGAGGGAGATGCCCAGGATCATCGCGCCCACCGTGCCGAAGATCGTGCCCTTCCACAGCCCCTCGAGGACGGGGGACTGCTGCATGATCTGGAAGGCGAACGGGAAGTTCCACTTCTCGTTCGTGACGAACGAGCTGATGATCATTGCCGCGAACACGACGATGACGGCGACGGCGACCCAGCGTCCGGGGTGCCGGACCGGCCGGGCCTCGATGAGGCCCGGCCGCTCCGATGTCTGAGAGGTCATGATCAGGAGACCGTGGGGTTCACTTCGAACGTCGTGATGGCGCCACCGTCGGTCTTCCACTTGGTGAGGATCCTGGTGTACTCACCGGAGGCCTGCACCTGCTTGAGAGCTTCGACGATCGCCGCTCCGAAGTCGGTCTCCGCCTTGGGGAGGACGTAGCCGTACGGGGCCGAGTCGTACTGCCCGCCGAGGAGCTCGAGCTGGCCGCCGGTCGCCTCGACCGCGGCGATCGCCGGGGGGAGGTCGACGAGCATGGCATCGGACTTGCCGGACTGCACGGCTGAGGTGACCTTGGCCTGGTCGCCGTCGACCAGGGCGTTGATCGGCGGCTTCCCGGCATCCGCGCACGCCTTGTTGCGCGCGGGCAGGTCGACGTCGGCCTGCACGGTGCCCTTCTGGACCCCGATGTTCAGTCCGCACGCGTCGTCGGGGTTGACCTTCTTGGGGTTGCCCGCCTGGGTGACCCACTGGGTGCCCGCCGTGAAGTAGCTGACCATGGTGGCTTCCTTGAGCCGGTCGTTGTTGATGGTGAAGCTGGAGACGCCGACGTCGTACTTGCCGCTGTTCACGCCCAGGATGATCGCGTCGAACGCCGAGGGCACCCACTTGGTCTTCACCCCGAAGCGAGCCATCACCGCGTCGAAGAGCTCGACGTCCATGCCGATCACGGTCTTCCCGTCGGCGTCGAGGTACTCGTTGGGCTGGTAGGTGGCGTCGGTGCCGATGACGATCTCGCCAGCACTCTTGATCTTCTCCGGGAGCTTGGCGACGAGCGCCGGGTCGGCAGCGGAGGCCGCCACCGACGGGGCCGGGGTGTCGCTGCTGCTGCCCTTCGAGAGCGAGTCCGAGCCACAGCCGGTGAGGGCGAGAGCCGTGGTGGCCGCGAGGGTGAGTGCCAGGGCGCGGTGACGAATGATCATGCGGTGTCCTTTCGCATCGGGTGTTGGTCGCGAAGGCGACCGGCCGTGATGGGTCGATCCTGCCACCGGGACCCGCGAGAAGAGTCACACCCTGCCAACTATCGCGCTGTGTCATGATGAAGATCCTCCGCGGCCACCCCCGCAGCGTGACCGTCCAGGACGCAACCATCCTCGGACGTGAAGTTCCTCCAGCGGTGCCTCGCGCCGCCACGCCGCCGCAGTCCAAGGAGTCACTGGTGTCCGCCTCCCCTCTCGTCCCGTCCTTCGACCCCGAGAGCCCGGTCTTTCGCGCTCACGAGGGCGGCAAGCTGGGCGTGTGCGCGACCAAGCCGCTCCGCGGTCCGGACGACCTCTCACTCCTCTACACACCGGGGGTCGCGGAGGTCTCGCTGGCCATCGCCGAGGATCCGGGCCTGTCGCGCGTCTACACCGCCCGCGGGAACACCGTCGCCGTCATCAGCGACGGGACGGCCGTCCTGGGGCTCGGTGACATCGGGCCGCTCGGCGCCATGCCGGTCATGGAGGGCAAGGCCGTGCTCTTCAAGCACTTCGCCGGCATCGACGCGGTGCCTGTGGTCATGGAGACCGGCACCGTGGAGGAGCTCGTCGACGCCATCGTCCGGATCGCACCGTCCTTCGGTGGGATCAACCTGGAGGACATCTCGGCGCCCCGGTGCTTCGACATCGAGGAGCAGCTGGGGGAGCGCCTCGACATCCCGGTGTTCCACGACGACCAGCACGGCACGGCGATCGTCGTCCTCGCAGGTCTGCTCAATGCGATGAAGGTGCTGGACCGGATGCTGGCCGAGCAGCGGGTCGTGGTCGCTGGGGCTGGTGCTGCCGGTGTCGCGGTGACCCGTCTGCTCCAACGGGCCGGCGTGCGTGATGTGGTCGTCTGCGACTCCCGGGGGATCATCGCCCCGTCGCGCCCGGACCTGACCGGCCACAAGGCGCGGCTCGCGGCATCCACGAACCCGCGTGGCCTCGAGGGGCGGATGGCGATGGCCCTCACTGGCGCGGATGTCTACATCGGGGTCTCCGGCGGCACCGTGCCCGAGGCGGAGATCGCGCGGATGGCGCCCCGTTCGATCGTCTTCGCGCTGGCCAACCCCACGCCGGAGGTCCACCCCGACGTGGCTCATCGGCACGCAGCCATCGTCGCCACAGGTCGCTCGGACTTCCCCAACCAGATCAACAACGTGCTGGCGTTCCCGGGGATCTTCCGGGGTGCACTCGACGCGGGCGCGACCAGGATCACCGAGGCGATGAAGCTGGCGGCGGCGCGCGCGATCGCGGACCTGGTCGCGGACCCGACGCCCGAGCACATCGTGCCTTCGGTGTTCCAGGAGGGTGTCGCCGATGCCGTGGCCGGGGCCGTGCGCTCCCTCGCACCGAGCCGGGGCCGGGCACACCCCGTCGAGTGAACAGGACACGCCGTCCCGGGGTGCACCGACGCGGCGTGTCCTGTTCACTCGAGCACCGCGAGGAGGCTCCTTCAGCCACCCACGTAGGCGGCCAGGTGCTGTCCGGTGAGCGTGGAGCGGTCGGCGAGCAGTGCCGCCGGGGTTCCCTCGAACACGACCCGGCCGCCGTCGTGGCCGGCCCCCGGTCCCAGGTCGATGATCCAGTCGGCGTGGGCCATCACCGCCTGGTGGTGCTCGATGACGATGACGGAGGTGCCGGAGTCCACGATCCGGTCCAGGAGCCCGAGCAGGTTCTCCACGTCAGCCAGGTGCAGCCCGCTCGTCGGCTCGTCGAGCACGTAGACCTCGCCAGGTGCGGCCATCTGGGCCGCAAGCTTCAACCTCTGGCGCTCGCCGCCGGACAGCGTCGTGAGCGGTTGCCCGAGGCTGACATAGCCGAGTCCGACGTCGGCGAGGCGATGCAGCACCCGGTGTGCCGCCGGCGTGCGCGCCGGCCCTGCGCCGAAGAACTCCTCGGCCTGCAGGACCGACATGGCGAGGACCTCGGCGATGTTCTTGCCGCCGAGGGTGTGCTCGAGCACCCCGGCCTGGAACCGGCGTCCCTCGCACTCCTCGCACGTCGACTCGACGGTGGCCATGATGCCGAGGTCGGTGAAGATCACTCCCGCCCCGTTGCACGTGGGACAGGCACCCTCGGAGTTGGAGCTGAACAGTGCGGGCTTGACACCGTTGGCCTTGGCGAATGCCTTGCGGATCGGCTCGAGCAGCCCGCTGTAGGTGGCAGGGTTGCTGCGCCGCGAGCCCTTGATGGCGCCCTGGTCGACGACGACGACACCGTCGCGATCGGCGACGGAACCGTGGATCAGTGAGGACTTGCCCGACCCGGCCACCCCCGTGACGACGCACAGCACCCCGAGAGGAAGGTCGACGTCGACCCCCTTGAGGTTGTGGGTCCGGGCCTGGCGCACCTCCAGGACCCCGGATGCCGTGCGCACGCTCCCCTTCACCCGCACCCGGTCATCGAGGTGGTGGCCCGTGAGGGTGTCGCTGGCTCGGAGTCCGTCGACGGTGCCCTCGAAGCAGACCGTGCCACCTCCCGTGCCGGCTCCGGGACCGAGGTCGACGACGTGGTCGGCGATCATGATCGTCTCGGGCTTGTGCTCGACGACGAGCACGGTGTTGCCCTTGTCGCGCAGCTGGAGCAGGAGCTGGTTCATCCGCTCGATGTCGTGCGGATGCAGGCCGATCGTGGGCTCGTCGAAGACGTAGGTCACGTCGGTGAGCGAGGAGCCGAGGTGGCGGATCATCTTGGTCCGCTGGGACTCACCACCCGAGAGCGTCCCTGACGGCCGGTCGAGGGAGAGGTAGCCCAGGCCGATCTCGGTGAACGCGTCGAGGAGGTGCTGCACGCCCTGGAGCAGTGGCGCGACCGCGGGCTCATCGAGCTCGCGCACCCACTGGGCGAGGTCACTGATCTGCAGGGTGCACAGGTCGGCGATGCTCCGACCGCGGATCGTCGAGGACCGGACCTGGGAGGTGAGACGGGTGCCGGCGCACTCGGGGCACGTCTGGAAGGTCACGGCCCGCTCGACGAAGCGGCG
>JBDSNZ010000016.1:0-17938 GCA_039915055.1 Ornithinibacter sp. | reverse complement strand
GACTCTCCTACGGCAAGACCCTGGCCAACATCGCCGCGGTCTTCATCCTCGGCCTGGGCATCATTGCCGCCCTCAACCAGGTCGGTATCGCCACCACCGTCACCACCCCCGTCCTGATCGCCGTGCTCGCCACCATCGGCGGCATCCTGATCGTGGGCGTCGGTGGTGGCCTGGTCAAGCCCATGCAGTCCCGCTGGGAGAGCTACCTGACCACCGCGGAGGAGGAGGTTCCCAAGGTCAAGGAACACGCGAGGAACGCCCCCAGCGTGAAGGACCAGGCCAAGGTCGCGAAGGACAAGGCGCAGGCCAAGTACGACCAGGCCGACCAGGGCGAGCAGGGCAACCGTTCCACCCGGCGGGCAGCATCCAGCCCCGCCACGTCCGTCTACGACCAGACCGGGGCAACCCCCCCCGGCGTGGCCAACCAACAGCACTGAGGACGACCTCGTCCCATCGGTGGCGGGACCACACCGCCACCGATGGGGCACCCTCGCCGGGCAGCGTCAACCCCGAGGTCTCCGACCACGAATACGGTTCGGAAGCACGGCAGTATGCCGGGTGTGCGGTCGATGAGGACGGGGCCGCGCCCTTCGCGCAGGAGCAGCGGCGAAGGGGCTCGAACCACAGACCGGACCGGCTTCTCGCTCCTCGCAGGGCAGAGCCTGACCGTGATCGACCCCACCGGCGACCAGGTCAGCGACCTGTGCTCACTCCCTGCAGCCAGGCCACCTTCGACATCCTGAACGTCTGGACCGACGCCGGCGGCGACCTGCACAGCAACCCCCCAACCTCGACGGCCGGTGACCTCATCACCTTCCGAGCGGAGACGGGCCTGCACGTCGGGCTGACCGCGTGCTCAGCCGAGAACTCCAACGGCGGCACCTGCACACCGATCGACCACACCGTCGGCAGCTGAGCGCAGAGGTTCGGGCCGCAGCCCACCGACTCACTGCCCGGGTCAGGCCACCGGGGCCGCTCACCGGGCTCGCCCAGCCGTGCGGGGTCACTTCTGAGGTTTCTCGCCGACCGGGCGTGGGTACGTCCGATACGCAAGCACGCGCGCATCGCGCGCCACCGATCCCAAGGAGTGCCATGTCCCAAGATGCCATTGTCATGTTGCGTGAGGACCACAAAGAGGTCCGGGCGCTGTTTCGAGAGTTTCAGAAGCCCACGACGACGTCGGCTCGTCAGGGCAAGATCGTGGAGCAGGTGATCGAGCTCCTCACTGTCCACACCTACATCGAGAACGAGGTGATGTACCCGCGGGTGCGGGCGCTGCTCCCCGAGTTGGAGCAGGACGTCCTGGAGTCCTACGAGGAGCACCACGTCGCAGACGTCCTCGTCATGGAACTGGTTGGCCTAGCCCCAGGCGATGAGCGTTTCGTGGCCAAGACCACCGTGCTCATCGAGAACGTGACCCACCACATCGAGGAGGAGGAGACGGACTGGTTCCCCAAGGTTCGCAAGGGGTTGACCCGCACCCAGCTGCGCGAGATCGGTGAGGAGCTCACGGCGGCGAAGGCCAAGGCCCCCAGGCGTCCGGAGCAGCCGAGCGCGCTGAAGAAGACCGTCGACGCCATCATCTCGTGAACCCTGATGACGTCTTGACTTCGTCCGACGAAAGGCTCCTGACCACCTGGGCGAGGAGGTACTCGGGGTCGGTGCCGATGGGCCACCCCGAGGCAACCCTGGATTGGCCGACGTGAACACCATCGAGCACCTGGTGGTCGCTGTCCCCGCGAACAACGAGGAGGGGTCGCTCGCGAGGTGCTTGACGAGCATTGCCGCTGCGGTCGAGGCACTTCGGCTGTGTCGGCCGGACATCGCCACCACGGTATGCGTTGGGCTCGATCGGTGCACGGATCGTTCCGAGGACGTGGTTGGTGAACACGGAGTGTTGTCGGTGCGCGCAGATGCCCCGGGGGTGGGCGCGGCACGCGATGCGGCGATCGATCGCGGGCTGCAGGCCCTCGAGGTGCGAGACCTTCAGGGCGGGTGGTTAGCATGCACGGACGCTGACACGTTCGTGGACCCGAACTGGTTGGTGGGTCACGTGCTGTGGGCGGAGCGGGGTTTTGACCTTCTGGTGGGGACGGTCGAACCGCAGGGAGAGCTCGACGCGAGACTTGCCGCCCTCTGGCACGACCTGCACCACCTCGTGGAGGGGCATCCCCACGTTCATGGAGCCAATCTGGGTATCCGGGCCTCGCACTGGCGGGCGGTAGGTGGGTTCGGTGATCTCACTCTCCACGAGGATGCCGGACTCGTCGCTCGGGTGAGGGCTGGAACCCAGCGGTGGGTTGCGACCGACACCGTCCGGGTGCGTACGTCAGGGCGTCTGAGCAGTCGGGTGCACGGTGGTTTCGCGACGTTCCTGTCCCGTCTGGATCCGGTGACGTGATGCGGATCGCTCTGCTCGGCCCCTCCCGCCACCCCATCTCTGAACCCTTCGCCGGCGGTCAGGAGTCCCACGTCGCCACCCTCGCCTGCGCTTTGCGCGCCCGGGGACATCACGTGCTTCTGTACGCGGCGCCCGGATCGGACCCTCGGTACGCGGACGAGTTGGTCCTTCATCCCGCCGTACCGGAGCTCTCCTGTGTCGCGGCATCGGACCTCAACCTTCCGGAGCCGTCGTTCCTCTGCGACCAGCACGCCTTCCTCTTCGTCGTTGCGGACCTCATGCGGCGCGCCGGAGCGGTCGACGTGGTGCACAATTCCTCACTGCATCACCTGCCTCTGGTTGCTGGTTCCGCGGTGGACCGACCCTTGGTCGTCACGCTGCACACCCCGCCGTTTCCGTGGATGGAGATCGGCGTCTCTCTTGCCGATCCGCGGACGACGTTCGTCGCTGTGAGCGACGCGCTGGCGGCGTCGTGGACGAGTGTCCCCCAGCACCGGATGCGCGTCATCGCCAACGGCGTCGACGTCAGAGCCTTCGAGGAGGGTGGCGGCGGCGAGGGCCTCGTCTGGGTCGGGCGGATGGTTCCGGAGAAGGGAGCCGACGTGGCGATCTTGGCTGCCCGTGCCAGCGGGCGTGCACTCACCTTGGTCGGTCCGCTCAGCGACCGGGAATGGTTCGACGCGTTGATCGCGCCGGAACTCGGGCCCGGGGTGGCCTACGCCGGGCATCTGAACCACGGCGAGACCGGGCTCGAACTCGGGCGCGCCGGCGTCTCGCTGGTCACACCTCGGTGGGAGGAACCATTCGGGCTGGTGGCGGTGGAGTCCGCGCTCACCGGCACACCCGTGGTGGCCATCGGCCGGGGCGGACTCCCGGATGTCATCAACGAGGAGATGGGCGTGCTCGTCGCCCCCACCAGTGACGGCGACAGCACACTGGGCGCAGACCTCGCACGCGGCATCGAACGCGCCAGAGCGCTTCCTAGAGGACGCGTGCGGGAGGTCGCGAGCCGTCGCTTCAGCGCCGAGACGATGGCCACGGCATACGAGGACCTCTACCGGGAGGCAGTGGCCACGTGGTGATCGGCTACTACGTGCACCACGTCGGCGCAGGCCACCGCACCCGCGCCCGCGCGCTGTCCCGGGCCCTTCGAGAGAGAGGACACCAGGTCGTGCCGATCGGCTCCGACCTGGGACCTCAGAGCGGGCTGCACCTGCCACGCGACGACGAAGAGCACCATGCCCCGTGGCGGGACCCCGATGCCGGGGGAGCGCTGCACTGGGCGCCGTTGGGTCAGAACGGCTTCTCGGCGCGGATGGCTCAGGTCGCCCGATGGGTTGCAGGGACCCACCCCGACGTCGTCGTGGTGGACGTGTCCGTCGAGGTCACCCTCGCCATGCGGTTGCTGGGCGTTCCGACCGTCGTGGTGGGCCAGCCCGGAGACCGGTCTGATTCCGCGCACCAGCTGGGCTACCAGTGCGCGACGGCGATCGTGGCGCCGTGGCCACGAGTCGCCAAGCTCTGCCCCGGCCTGGACCAGTTCGGCTCCAAAGTTCACCACGTTGGCGGAGTCTCGTCCCTCCACCGGCGAGGAGAGCGAGGAACGGTCGGGGTGGTGCTCAGCGGCCGCGGCGGGTGGGAGCACCCGTTCGTGGACGACCTCCGGCGTCACACACCGAACATGCGGTGGGCCGAGGTCGGTGGGAAGCACTGGGTCGAGGACGTCGGGACGGTCCTGAGCACCGCGCGTGTCGTCGTCACCCACGCGGGCCAGAATGCCATCGCTGATGTCGCGTGCTGTGACGTTCCCACCATCGTGGTCCCGCAGCAGCGTCCACATGCGGAGCAGCAGTTCATGGCCGGTGAACTCGATCGCCTGGGCCTGGCCGTGCCCGTTCACCGCGCAGTTCCCGCGACACCATGGGCCCACCACGTGTCCGAAGCGGTCGGGCGCTGCTCCCGGTGGTCGACGTGGCGGACGGAAGGGTCCGCCGCTCGGGCGGCGGCTGTGATCGAAGGTGCCGCACATGGCTGATGTGTGGGTCGTGACGGTGGTGCACGGTCGACACGAGCACCTTGCCAATCAACTGCGCGGGCTTGCCATCTCTGACCCGGGCACCTCGCACGTGGTGGTGGCCATCGATGACCTCGAGGTCGCCTCCATCTGCGCTGCGCATCGGGGGCAGCGGGAGGTCCGAGTCCTGGACGTACCACGGCACCCACTCGGGTTACCGCTGTCCTCCGCGCGCAATGAGGGGGTCAGCCACGCGCTCAGAGAGGGCGCGGAACTCGTTGTGTTGCTCGACGTTGACTGCGTGGCGGGGGTTGGCGCGATCGACCGCTACGCCGCAGCGGCTGCGGCAGCCGGTCCCTCCCTCCTGTGCGGACCCGTGACCTATCTCCCCGAAGATGTTGCGCTGCCCGGACACCCTGCGGGGCTCGGAGCGCTGCGTCACCCGCACCCAGCTCGACCAGATCCGCCCACTGGCTCTGTTCAGCGAGGAGGTGACATGAACCTCTTCTGGTCCCTCAGCGCCGCGCTCACTCCGGCCACCTGGAACATCGTTGGGGGGTTCTGCGAGGACTACATCGGCTATGGAGGCGAGGACACCGACCTCGGGAGGATCGCAGACGCTCGGGGGGTGGGTCTCGTGTGGGTGGGAGGCGCCGATGTCTACCACCAGCACCACCGCGTCTCGACCCCGCCCGTACAGCACCTGGACGACATCATCCGCAACGCCGCCCTCTTCCACGCCAGGTGGGGGGCATGGCCGATGACAGGTTGGCTCCAGGAGTTCGACGCGTTGGGACTCCTGCACTTTGACGGCGAACACTTGTCGCGCCTTGTCCCGAGGTGAGGCGAGGCGAGGCGAGGCGAGGCGAGGCGAGGCGAGGTTGTTGTCCACCCAGGAGCGCCTTGTGCCCAGGCCAGTCGCGTCGCGCAGAAGACGCCGGATGAGTTCCGATGTCCGTCTCCCTCGATCACCCGCCCCAGCGCGTCAATGGCGGAGCGCCGTGAAATGCTCTCACCATGACTGACCCGATCCCTGGCGATGACCTGCCGAGCCTGAGCACCAGACCCCGGACGGTGTCACTGACGCCACGATCGACGCCCTGGGGAAGTTGTCCGCAGCCCTTGAGACGGCTGAGCAGGCCCGCGGGAACCTCTACGCATTCCATCAGTTGAGCGGCTCGGCGGACATGAAACTGCAGGACGCCCTCGAGGCTCTGCGGGAGGCGGGACACGACGCCGTGGCTTCCAGAATCACACGGGACGTCCTGGGACGCAACGTCATCGCGGGCCGTTGGACGTTCCAAATCGTCAAGGACCCTGACTGGCCGAGGTCGTCAACCTGCGCGGCGACTGCCGCCGGGGAACGGGGGTTCGGGCCGTAGACGAAGGTCGGCCGGCACTGCACCCGGTGAACAGGTGCACGCGCCGTGGGAGGATGTACGTGGTCGAAGACGCACTGGTCGCATCCGCCAGGTACCTCCGACGGCAGTGCCTTCTGCGGAGGCACAGAGAGGGTCGTGCTCACCATGGACGTAGCCCAGTTCACTCCCGGAAGCATCGTCGTCGGAGCCGACGGCTCCACGATCTCGGACGGCGCAATCGACTGGGCGGCGGACCAGGCCGCCCTCGAATCGCGACCACTGATCGTCGTGCACGCCACGGCCCCGGTGTCCCCGTCGACCCTGGCCATCTATCCAGCGGGTGACCTGGAGGTCACCCGACTTCTGGATGACGCCCACGCAGCCGCCCAGCTGATACTCACCACCGCCGCGGCTCGGGCGCGAGATCGGCAGCCGGGGATCGAGGTCCACCACGTCCTGAGCGTGGCCGACCCCCGGGCGGTCCTGCTCGATCTCAGCGAACACGCCGCGACGATCGTCCTCGGCTCCCGAGGGCGCGGTCCGATCGCCAGCCTTCTCCTGGGGTCGGTCAGCGTGTCGGTCTCCAGGCACGCTTCGTGCCCGGTCGTCGTGTGGCGCGCCCATGCGTCGGCCCGTTCGGACCACCAGATCGTGGTCGGTGTCGACGGACGGCCCCACTCGATTCCGGCCATCGAGTTCGCCTGCCGGATGGCCGCCCTCCGTGGAGACTCGGTGACCGTCCTGCACTGCACCTGGACAGCGCCGCCCGTCACGAACGTCCACGATGATGCGCCTCCGCCGGACCTGAGTGCCGAGCGCGCCCTCGTCGCAGAGTCTTTGGCCGGGATGGCCGAGCTCTACCCGGACGTCGCTCTTGAGGTACGGATGGTCTCCGGCTCCGTTGACCACCACCTCATCGCCGCCTCACGCGACCACGACCTGGTGGTCGTCGGGCACCGACGGATGGGGCACCTCAGGGAACTCATCCACGACTCCGTCGCCCCGGCTGTGCTCGAGCACGCGGAGGGTGCCGTCGCCGTCGTACCGTCCTTGGTGGCGCGGTGAGCACGTCAACCTGGACGTCATCCCTGGCCCGGGGCGGAAGTGGCCGCTGCTCGCGTGCACTGGGTCGTGGGGGAACCCGTAGATCCTTGTGCACCGCTCGGCGACGGCATCGACCCCGGGCGGCAACACGGGATGAGACCAGGGTCAACCGTCCGTAGGCCCCGGCATCCAGTCTCGTGAGGCTCGCGGTCGCGCCACGACGGTGGTCGACACCGGGTCTCCAGACGGCGACTTCATGCGACCAGGGAGAGAAGGACCCGATGACTGGGCACACTGTCGGGATGCGGACAGCCCTCTTCGCCACGTGCTTCAACGACACCCTGTGGCCTCAGACCCCGAAGGCGGTGGTGACCCTGCTGGAGCGGCTCGGCTGCAGGGTCGAGTTCCCGAGGGCCCAGACGTGCTGCGGACAGATGTTCACGAACACGGGGTATGCCGCGGAGGCCGTCCCGCTCGTGCGTTCCTTCGTCGACGTGTTCCGTGGGTACGACGCCGTGGTCGTCCCCTCGGGGTCGTGCACCGGGTCGGTGCGTCTCCAGTTCGCCGGATTGGCGCGGCGAAGCGGTGACGTCGGCCTTGAGCGCGCCGTGGCCGAGGTGACCCCGAAGGTCCACGAGCTGAGTGAGTTCCTCGTTGACGTCCTCCAGGTCACCGACGTCGGCGCCTACTTCCCGCACCGGGTCACCTACCACCCCACCTGCCACTCGATGCGGATGCTCAGAGTGGGTGACCGGCCGCTGCAGCTGCTGGGCGCGGTGCGGGGAATCTCCTTGGTGGACCTTCCAGCAGCCGAGGAGTGTTGCGGCTTCGGTGGCACGTTCGCACTGAAGAACCCTGACGTCTCGGTGGCCATCGGATCGGACAAGGCGCGACACGTGCGGTCAACGGACGCGGAGGTGCTCGTTGCCGGGGACAACTCGTGCCTGGCCCACATCGGTGGGCTCCTCTCGCGTCAGCGAGCCGGAGTGCGCACGGTCCACCTCGCCGAGGTCCTTGCCGCGACCGAGGAGTCGCCGTGGAGCGCCTTGACCGAAGGAGCGAACCGATGACGGGCACGTTCGTGGGGATGCCGGCGTTCCCGGAGGCGGCTCGCATCGCGGTCGCCGATCCGCAGCTGCGTCGTAACCTCGGGCACGCCACCTCCACCATCCGAGCGAAGCGAGCGGCCGTCGTGGCCGAGGTGGAGAACTGGGAAGAGCTGCGGCTGCGCGGCGCCGAGATCAAGGATGACGTCCTCGCCCACCTCGACGCCTACCTCGTGCAGCTGGAGGCGCGGCTCACCGACGCCGGCGCGACGGTGCACTGGGCCCGGGATGCGGCCGAGGCCAACGCGATCGTCGTGGCCATCGCAGCAGCAGTGGACTGGGCAGGGTCCCCTCGCGAGGTCGTCAAGGTGAAGTCGATGGCGACCCAGGAGATCGAGCTCAACGAGGCCCTCGAGGGTGCGGGCATCGACGTGTGGGAGACAGACCTCGCCGAGCTGATCGTGCAACTGGGCCACGACCTGCCGAGCCACATCTTGGTCCCGGCGATCCACCGCAACCGCTCGGAGGTGCGCGAGATCTTCCAGCGCGAGATGGCGGGCGTGGGGCTCCCCGCCCCCGCCGACCTGACCGACGACCCGGCCCGACTTGCGGAAGCCGCCCGCCTTCACCTGCGGGAGAAGTTCCTGCGCGCCAAGGTCGCAGTCTCGGGTGCCAACTTCGCTGTCGCCGAGACGGGCACACTCGTGGTCGTGGAGTCGGAGGGCAACGGACGGATGTGCCTCACCCTCCCCGACACCCTCATCAGTGTCGTCGGGATCGAGAAGCTCGTCCCGACCTGGGAAGACCTGTCGGTGTTCATGGAGCTGTTGCCGCGGTCCTCGACGGGGGAGCGGATGAACCCCTACACGACGATGTGGACGGGCGTGAGGGCTGGCGACGGACCCCAGGACGTCCACGTCGTGCTCCTCGACAACGGCCGCACCGACGTGCTCGCCGACGAGTTTGGACGCCAGGCACTGCGATGCATCCGCTGCTCGGCCTGCCTGAACGTCTGCCCGGTCTACGAACGCGTGGGCGGGCACGCCTACGGCTCGGTCTACCCGGGCCCCATCGGTGCCGTGCTCGGTCCGCAGCTGCGCGGTCGGGAAGGTGCGATCGAGAAGGCACTTCCCTACGCGTCGACCTTGTGCGGTGCCTGTTTCGACGTCTGTCCCGTGCGGATCGAGATTCCCGAGCTGCTCGTCCACCTGCGCACCCAGATCGTCGATGACCGGCGCCGTGGGATTCCTTCGGCAGAGGCTGCGGCCATGAAGGCGGGATCCTTCACGCTCGCCAGCTCCACCCGCCTGGAGGCCGCTCAACGTGCCGCCACCGCGGTGGGTCGACGCCTTCACTCGCGAGCCACGCTCAGCCGACTCCCCTGGCCGCTGACGGCGTGGAGCGAGAGCCGGGATAGCCCCACCCCACCCACCGAGACATTCCGCCAGTGGTGGACTCGCAGCCATGAGGAAGGGGACCGATGACGACCCGAGACGGCACGACAGCGCGCGCCGAGATCCTCGATCGGGTTCGCTCGGCGCTGTCCGGCTCTCGCTCACACCACCATCAGGCACGGCATCCGAGCACCGCATTTACCGGCACACCGGTGCCACCCCCTGACGCGACCGCGCCGGCTCAACGCAGCGCTGGCCTCGTGGACCTCTTCGTGGAGCGTGTCGAGGACTACCGCGCCACCGTGCGCACCTGCGCGCCCGCGGACCTCGCCGGGGCCATCGCATCGGCCCTCAGCGGCGTCGACTCCGTCATCATCCCGACGGGCTTCGACGACGGGTGGAAATGCGCGCTGACCGCGCAGACCGTCGATGAGGCGGAGGTTCCGGATGTCCACGACGTGGAAGGCGTGGCCGCAGTCTTGACCACCTCGGTCGTCGCGATCGCCGAGACGGGGACGATCGTCCTCGACCACGGCCCCGGCCAGGGCCGCCGCGGGCTCTCACTCCTCCCCGATCTCCACGTGTGCGTCGTCCACATGCACCAGATCGTCCCGGGAGTGCCCGACGCCGTGGGCGTGCTGCGGTCGAGCATCGAAGCGGGCCGCCCCCTGACCTGGATCAGCGGGCCCAGCGCGACGAGTGACATCGAGCTCGTGCGCGTGGAGGGCGTTCACGGCCCACGCACCCTGATCGTCATCCTCGTCACCTCCTGACCCCGGTGCTCCCGAAAGGACCTTCATGCCCGACGACGACACGGACGCAACGAGCGGCGCCGCACATGTCGACGACAGCCCGTCCGAAGGGGTGAACGACATCGACCAGCACTTCATTGACGTGCTGAGCGAATACGGGCAGGTCCGTGCCTTCCCGCTCGACTACGCCCGTGCAGCTGCTGGCCCTGGACATTGCCGAGACGACGCGCCTGCGCGAGGAGAGGCCGGAGTTCTGGTCTGAGCTGATCCTGCACGTCGCCCAGCGGCTGCGGGACCGGCTCGGGGTCGCCACCGCCCGGCTGGCCGAGCACGGGGACCCGCTCGAGCCGGTCGGGACCACGCGGGTGGAGCACGACTCGTTGGGGGCCGAACAGAGGCACCAGCGCGTAGAGCGCGTAGAGCGCGTAGAGCGCGAAGACGCTGCCCGACATGGCCACGACCACCTTGTGGCCCCAACTCGGAACACGTGGAGCGAAGCGCACCCGCTGGGTGGCGGCGCTCCCCGGAGCCAGGGACCCGCCGTCGACGGGCGGCTCAAACGCGGATGGTGTCGTGCTCCCTTGAGACCGAGCGGACCCTCGATGGCCACACCGCGACCTCCTGGCTGGTCTCGTCAATCTCTGGCGGGCAGGGGTTTTCAGCACATCTGCCACGCTTTCGCGGGTTCCCCACAACCGGTCGGGCTTCGGCTCCGAACCACACTCGTGAAAGACACCATCTATCGCGCCGTCGTGAAGGTGGCCCGGGCCATCTTCTGGGCCCTCGACCTGCAGATCGACGTGGTGGGTTCCGGCAACATCCCGACCAGCGGACCGGTGGTGATCGCAGCCAACCACAGCAGCTTCGTCGACTTCATGCTCGTCGGCCTCCCGGCGGTGAGGCGCGGACGACTCGTCCGCTTCATGGCCAAGGAGTCGGTGTTCCGATCCGTCGTCGGCGGGCCCCTGATGCGAGGCATGGGCCACATCCCGGTCGACCGCCGACACGGCGCCATCGCCGCGCGGCACGCCGTGCGAGCCCTCCGGCGCGGGGAGGTGGTCGGTGTCTATCCCGAGGCGACGATCGGCCACGCGTTCCTCCTGAAGGACCGCGGCGACGTCAGGCGTGGCGCGGCATACCTCTCCATCGCGACCGGTGCACCTCTGGTCCCCGTCGCCCACTGGGGGTTGCACCGTGTGTGGACCGTCGGTGGCCACCTTTCGCTGCGCCGCGGGTATGCGGTGCGGCTGGTCGTCGGCGAGCCCCTCCGCGCCAACCCGGGGGAGTCCGCGGAGGGGCTCACGGATCGACTGCACCTGCGCATGAGCGCGATGGTGGACGACCTGGTCCGCGGGCACCCCCAACGCCCGGCGTGCCCACGAGGCGCGTGGTGGTGGCCCGCGGTCCACGGGGGAGCTGCTCCGACCGCCGGGATGGCCCGGGCCATGGACCTGGCGGGAGTCCGACGCGCCGACGGGGGCCACCCGAGAGGGAAGCCCGACATGGCTTTCCGCCCATAGGATGTGAACAAGCATCACTTCAAACAGTGGGGTGATCCCGTCAAAGGGTCCACATGTCGTTCTGGGACGCCGTCTGGCTGATCTTCATTGCCTTCGCGTTCATCGCCTACCTCATGGCGATGTTCAGCATCATCGTGGACCTCTTTCGTGACAAGACCGTGTCAGGGGGGATGAAGGCGGTCTGGCTCGTCTGCCTCATCTTCGTCCCGCTCGTCACCGCGATCGTCTACCTCATCGTGCGTGGTGGCGGTATGGCCGAGCGCAGCGTCAAGGACGCGCAGACCCTGCGCGCTGCCCAGGAGGACTACATCCGCTCCGTGGCAGGGGGCGCCCCGGGGACCAGCGCGTCCGACCAGATCGAGCAGGGCAAGCGACTCCTCGACTCCGGTGCCATCACCCAGGACGAGTTCGCTGCGCTCAAGGCAAAGGCTCTGCGCTGATCGAGATCGTTTCCCAGAAGAGGCGCGAGGAGCACGACGACGTGCACCCCTCCTTCGTTGGCGCTGCCACTATGGTGCCTGGCTCGGTGCAGCAGCGTGTCCGCTCACCGGACGACGAGCCCTTCAGTACCCACTGGATCGGAGCCGCATGCAGACCCTGACCTCGATCACCGACCTGGCTGAACGGGTTCTCGCAACTCTTCACTCCTTCGGTGCCCAACGCCGCGTCGTCGTCGGCCTCGTCGGGGAGCCGGGTTCTGGCAAGTCGACGGTGGCGCAGGCGCTTGCCGAGGACCTCGGATCCCACGGAGCCGTCACGACCGTCGTGCCGATGGACGGCTTCCACCTCGCGAACGTCGAGCTGGCTCGGCTGGGGCTGGCGGCGCGCAAGGGGGCGCCCGACACCTTCGACGCGCTGGGTTATGCCGCGCTCCTCCACCGTCTGCGCACGAGCACCGGCGAGACCGTCTACGCTCCCGCGTTCGAGCGCTCCATCGAGGAAGCCGTCGCGGGCTCGATCCCGGTGCTGCCCGAGGCCACGGTGGTGGTGACCGAGGGGAACTACCTCCTCGTGGCGGACGGCCCGTGGGCGCGGGTCGCGCCGCTCCTGGACCTGTCGTGCGCGCTGCACGTGGATCACGGATCTCGCTCGGACTGGCTGCGAGCCAGGCACGTGCGCTTCGGTCGGTCCGAGGAAGAGGCCGCGGCCTGGGTCGAGGCCGTGGACGAGCCGAATGCCGCCCTCGTCCGATCGACGATGCCGCGCGCCGACGTCGCCCTCCGTCTCGGGTAGCCGACAGCGAGTTCGCAGGAAGGAGACGGCATACGATCTGCTCTGTGTCGGAGGCGCGGTTCGGATCACTGGTGGCCCGCGGCGTGGTCGCGGTCACTCATGACCCGGACGACATCGGCGAGGGCTTCTGGGTCGTCGTGCTCACCTTCGAGGGACGGTTCACCGCGGTGCGGATGGGCGAGGTCGTCCACGACTCCGGGACGAGCGCGGAGCGGGGTGGGCGCGGTGGCTGGACACCGGTCGGCGACAACAGATGGCGGACCAGCCTGGATCGAGCGGCCTACCTGGCCGCCGTCGAAGAGATCAGGGAGCGGATCGCGTCGGGGACCGCCTACCAGGTGAATCTCTGTCGGGTGCTCGAGCACGACCTTGCAGAGGACGCCCGGATCAGCGACCTTGGCGCTCGCCTCGCGAGGGGCAACCCCGCGCCGTATGCGGCAACCATCGACCTCCCCGAGGTCGGCCTCGAGGTCGCCTGCGCGTCACCCGAGGCCTACCTCGTGCGGGCTGGCGACCGGCTCGTCTCCCGGCCGATCAAGGGAACTGCGGAGAGAGCCGACCGGCTGCTCACCAAGGACTATGCCGAGAACGTCATGATCGTCGACCTGGTGCGCCATGATCTGGCCCACGTGTGCCGCTCCGGGACGGTGGAGGTCAATCATCTGTGCCGGTTGGAGGAGCACCCGGGCCTGGTGCACCTCACCTCGGACGTCTCCGGCCGGTTGCGTGACGGCGTGGGCTGGCATGAGGTGCTGCGGGCCACCTTCCCGCCGGGGTCGGTGAGCGGTGCGCCCAAGCACACGGCGCTGCAGGCGATCGCCGACCTCGAGCCGGTCCCCAGAGGGCCCTACTGCGGCGCCATCGGATGGATCGACGCAGACCGTCGTGAGGCCGTGCTCGCCGTGGGCATCCGCACGTTCTGGGCCACCCACCGCGACGATGGCACACGGGTCCTGAGATTCGGCACCGGTGCCGGGATCACCTGGGGCAGCACGGCCGTTGGAGAGTGGCAGGAGACCGAGCTCAAGGCGTCGCGCCTGGTGTCGCTCGCGTCGCTGCGGTCGTCGTCTGGAAGGGTTGGTGCATGAGCGCGATCAGGGTCTGGGTCGATGGCAAGACGGTCGTGGCGAACGAGCCGGCCGTCTCAGCCGTCGACCACGGGGTGACGGTGGGGGACGGTGCCTTCGAGACGGCGAAGGTCGATGGCGGCACGCCGTTCGCGGTGACCCGCCACCTGCGCCGTCTGGACGCCACGATGCGGGGGTTGGGGCTTCCCCGACCCGACCACGACAGGGTGCGCGAGGGGATCGACGCGGTGCTGTCGGGGGAGCCGATCGACTTCGGCCGGCTGCGATGGACCATCACCGGGGGGTGGGGACCGCTCGGTTCGGATCGGCTCGCCTCTGACCCGACCTACATCGTCACCGCGGTGCCACACGAGCGACCCGCGGCGCACGGCAGGGTCGTCACCGTGCCATGGGTGCGCAACGAGCGGTCTGCCACAGCCGGGCTGAAGACCACGTCGTATGCCGAGAACGTGGTCGCCCTCGCGTACGCCCAGGAGCGCGGCGCCATGGAGGCCGTCCTCGCCAACACCCGCGGCGAGCTGTGCGAGGCGACCGGGAGCAACGTCTTCGTCGTCATCGACGGCATCGTGCGAACTCCGGCGCTGTCCAGCGGTTGCCTTGCGGGCATCACCCGCGAGCTGACCATCGAATGGTGTCGTGCCGACGGCATCGAGGTGCTCGAGGAGGACCTGCGGCTGGACGTGCTCGAAGCTGCCGACGAGGTCTTCCTGACCTCCTCCATCAAGGACGTCTTCCCGGTGTCGGGTGTGGACGGCCGGTCGCTGGACACCCCTGGTCCGGTCACCCGCCAGGTGCGCGAGGTGTGGCGTCGTCATGCAGCCCTCACGGTGGACCCGTGACCTCCACGCCCGACCACGAGCAGGAGCGCGAGCTCCCTGCGCCGAGCGGCGCCAGCCACGCCCCGGTGCTCCGGCCGGATGAGGATGAGGACTGGGC
Organism: Ornithinibacter sp.; assembly: GCA_039915055.1. Lineage (GTDB taxonomy): Bacteria > Actinomycetota > Actinomycetes > Actinomycetales > Dermatophilaceae > Fodinibacter. The sequence goes on along the minus strand of JBDSNZ010000016.1, from coordinate 3,149 downwards.
GTGGCGACGCCGGATCCGCTCCAACACCACGACCCGCCGCGCCTACCGGACGCTCGTGCTGGTGGTCGGCCTGGTCCTGGTGCTGGGCGGGCTGGCGCTGGTCCCGTTGCCGGGGCCGGGGTGGCTGATCGTCATCCTGGGCATCGCCATCTGGGCCTCGGAGTTCGAGGCGGCCAGCCGCCTGCGCGACTTCGTCGTCGAGAAGGTGCGTGCCTGGGAGGTCTGGATGCGAGCTCAGCCCCTCGCGGTTCAGGCCATCGTCGGTCTCGCGACTGCAGCCTTCGTGCTCGCGGGGCTCTGGCTCACCATGAGCCTCATCGGCATCCCGGCATTCGTCCCCGACGGGCTGACCCAGTGGCTGCACACCACGGCCCGCCTCTGAGTCGACCACCGATTTCCGCGCAGGTCGCTCCGGCGGGTATCCTCGGCAGGCCGCTACGGCATCCGGATGTGTAGCTCAGTTGGTTAGAGCGTTCGCTTCACACGCGAGAGGCCATGGGTTCGAGTCCCTTCACATCCACCACCACCGAGACCGCCCCTTACCTGCACCCATGCCGAGTAGGGGCGGTTCGCGTTCCCGGCGGTGTGTCGGATACGTGTCGGATCGCTTCCTCTTCTCACTCGCAGGAGGGGCACCGCGACAACGACCACCCACACGCCGCTCCGTCGGCCATGGGCAACCGGGACGGCGGGGAAGCGTCGGTGTACCAGCCGCACTGGTGCGGTCGACGCCGTGCGCACCCTGCGGCCGTGACCGAAGGGGAGCCCGACGAACTGGTGGTGACCCCGCCCGGGGCGCGAGCGATCCGCACCAGGCTTCCTGAGACCGTCGCGGCCGCAGTGATCGAGCCCATCACCGCGGCGCTGGTCCCGAACCCGCAACGGGTCGGTACGCCGTTGCGCGCAGACCTGGCGGGCATTCATTCCGCTGGACGGGGCACCTATCGGGTCCTGTACCGCATCAACGAACCTCCCCGAGAGGTCATCGTCGCGCGATCGACCACCGCAGCGATGCCTACCGCCTGCCCTGACCGGAGAACCTGACGCACGACCGCACCCAACCACCCTGTCCATCCCCTCCTCGCGCTCCGAGCGCACCTTCTCGGGCAAGGTCAACCTCCGCGTCGGCGAGTCCCTCCACCGACGACTCGCCATCGAAGTGGCGGAGGTAACGCTCAGCATCAACGAGTTCGTCGATGACCTGGCACCCGGTGGGGTCGGTGAGAAGGACCCTCCCGGGCTTGGCCGCTGCGGCGTCGATGCTGGCCAGAGTGGGGGTCTCCTGAAGTAGCGCCTTGGCCTCGTCGGGGCTGCGGACGGGCAGGGAGAGCGTGCCGTCCTCGGCGACGTTCGCTAGGAGTGAGCCGTCGTCGGCGGTGCCGTAGAGGGAGGAGTCGTACGCGAAGACGGGCGACTTGTTGAGGAAGAGCAGGGTGCGAGCGAGGTCTCGCAGATCCCGGTCTGCACGATTTGGGTCGATATCAGGGCCGAATGCCAACCCGATGGTGATCTGATCTCCGATCACGGCCTGGCCGCTGACGACGTGGTCGACCACGAACTGTGCCTCAACTGTCTTCCACACGGCATCATCCGCATCGAAGTCGGCGGCCTGGCCGCCCGGGGCGTCAGCACCATCGACAACGAACGCCCTGCCGGGCGCGACAGACGTGAAGTGCCCGGTGACGACGGCAACGGTCATCGCCTTTGGCTCGGCCTCCCCGAGGCGAAAGCGGGTGTTGCCGAGCAGATCATCGAGGGAGTCGTAGGGCCGACAGGTGCCCGAGCCCGCAGTGCGGTCTCGGAGTGCTTCCAGCGTCCCCGGGCTCCCAAGCGAGCATGCCGAGACAGTGATGCCGACTGCGAGAAGCACGGCGGTTCGACTTGCTCGCATGCTCACCTCCCGTATTGGCGCCCGCCCCAACTCTGACGCCAAAGGGGACGGTTCGTGTCCACTCTGGCAGCGCGTCAGCCAACGCGCCTCGGGCTCGGAGCAAGAGTCGGCCTGAACCGTCCGGCGAGGGCTGAGCAACCGGGGCGCGGAGGTGTCAGGGGGCGGTGAGGCCCAAGGGCGCGTGGATCAGCGTGCGCTGACCAAGTGGATTCGCCAGGACAACGCGAACGTCGCTGGTCTTCAGCGACGCGGCGCAGTCGGGCCCTCTCGACTCGGCCACCGCTGAGGTGATGCGCACATGGTTGCGACCCTCCTCGACCGCCAGCTCGAAGTAGGTCGTCGGGCAGCCGCCGCCGACTCCGATGGTGAGGTACAAGGTCTTCTGGTCCGGTGACGTACCCATCAGCACCCAAGGCAGGCTTTGCAGCCCTGGGCTGGGCGTTGCCGTCGCGGTCGTCAACGGAAAGTCCGACCTCGGAATCGTCGTCGCCGTAACAGGGTCAGACTCACCCGGTGGGGCAGCACCACAGGCCCCGAGGAGAAGGACCCCGGCGAGGACGAGCTTTCGTGTCCAGTCGTCCATCTTGAGTGCCGTTCAGCCCAAGACGAACGGATGGCCGACGGCGAAGACGGATGCTGAGTTCCCCATGGAACGTGAGTGTGACGCGCCCCCATTGGGCCGTCAATGCGTTGCGTCGGTGCCCGCGCACGACTCAGGGGAAAGCACGCAGATGCGGGTCCGTCAGCCTGCCTGCGTTCACCGGATCTGAGTCCCGAAGGAACGTCAAGCCACGTGGCGGCTCGTAGGCTGGGTGGTGGCGGGCCGGGTTGTTGGAGCGCTCAGCGACTTCTACGACACCCGGCTCGTCCTGTGCTTGAGCCGCTTGGACGTGCGGGTGCCGGCGTTCTTGGCTCGTACGGCGGGGACGACCTGGTGGTGCTTGGTGACGATGCGCCGGCCTTCGGCCTTGGTGACCTCGGTGCCGTCGAGGTCGCGGATGACGTAGGGCTGCCTGGTGCGTAGGCCGAGCTCGCTGCCACGTCGCCCTAGCCGATCGCGAGGGAGGAGAGGCCGTCCCACGCGAGGGTGGCGAGATCCTGGGCAAGGTCCTCGCGGGTCGTCCCGGAGGATGCGCCGCCGTTGGCGAGCCACGCGTCTGCACTCGCTCGCACCATGCCGACGAGGGCGACGCCCCAGAGGCGTTGAGCCCGGACCGGGTCCGGCGGTCCGGACCTTCGGGCCCGATCTGTCAATCCG
>JBDSNZ010000323.1:0-9362 GCA_039915055.1 Ornithinibacter sp. | reverse complement strand
GCCGCTGGCTGACCTTCTTCGAGCAGAACGGTCACACGGTGGTGCCCTCGGCGCCGCTGATCCACGACGACCCGAACCTGCTGTTCGTCAATGCCGGGATGGTGCCCTTCAAGCCCTACTTCTCGGGTCAGCAGACGCCCACGTGGCAGCGCGCGACGAGCGTGCAGAAGTGCGTGCGCACCCAGGACATCGAGGAGGTCGGCAAGACCTCGCGGCACGGCACGTTCTTCCAGATGAACGGCAACTTCTCCTTCGGCGACTACTTCAAGGAGGGGGCGATCCGGCTCGCCTGGGACCTGCTGACCACCTCGCAGACCGCCGGCGGCTACGGCATCGACGCCGACCGGCTGTGGGCCACCGTCTACGAGGACGACGACGAGGCCGCCGAGCTCTGGAGGACCCTCACCGGCATCCCGAGCGAGCGGATCGTGCGTCGCGGGAAGGCCGACAACTACTGGCACATGGGCGTGCCCGGCCCCGGTGGGCCCTGCTCGGAGATCTTCGTCGACCGGGGGCCCGACTACGGCGAGGACGGGGGGCCGGCCGTCGACGAGGACCGCTTCATGGAGGTGTGGAACCTCGTCTTCATGCAGGAGGAGCTCTCCGCGGTGCGGAGCAAGGTCGACTTCGACATCTCCGGGCCGCTGCCCCACAAGAACATCGACACCGGGATGGGTCTGGAGCGGATGGCCTCCATCCTCCAGGGGGTCGACAACCTCTACGAGATCGACGAGGTCTACCCGGTGCTCGCGCAGGCGGCCGAGATGACCGGAAAGCGCTACGGAGAGCACTCCGGGCACTCGGCGGGCTCGAGCCACCCCGACGACGTGCGCCTGCGCGTCGTCGCCGACCACGTGCGCTCCTCGCTCATGCTCATCGGCGACGGGGTGACCCCCGGGAACGAGGGTCGCGGCTACGTGCTGCGCCGGATGCTGCGCCGCGCGGTGCGCTCGATGCGGCTGCTCGGCTTCGAGGACCCGGCGCTGCCGCACCTGCTGCCGGTCTCGCTGGAGCGGATGCAGCAGTCCTACCCCGAGCTGGGCAGCGGTTTCGACCGCATCGCGCAGATCGCGTATGCCGAGGAGGAAGCCTTCCGGCGCACCCTCACGGCGGGCACGACCATCCTGGACACGGCCGTGTCGCGCACCAAGGAGTCCGGCGGGGCCGTGCTGGGTGGGGAGCAGGCCTTCCAGCTGCACGACACCTACGGCTTCCCCATCGACCTCACCCTCGAGATGGCCGCGGAGCAGGGCCTGGAGGTGGACCGCGACGGCTTCACCGCACTGATGCAGGAACAGCGCCAGCGGGCCAAGGCGGACGCCCGGTCGAAGAAGGCCGGCCACGAGCACACCGAGGTCTGGAAGGCGATGCGGGCCCTGGGAGCCACCGACTTCCGGGCCTACGAGGAGCTCACCAGTGAGGCCCGCGTCGTCGGGCTGGTGCTCGATGGTGAGGCCGTCGAGGAGATCGAGCCCGGTCAGCGCGGACTGGTGGTGCTCGACCGCACGCCGTTCTACGCCGAGTCCGGTGGGCAGGTCGCCGACGCGGGGGTCATCACCGCAGACGGGGCGCACCTGTCCGTGGTCGACGTGCAGCGGCCGGTCAAGGGCCTCATCGCCCACACCGTCGAGGTGCTCACCGGCCCGCTACGGGTCGGCGCCACCGCGCTGGCGGAGGTTGACCCGCAGTGGCGGGTGTCCGCGTGCCAGGCGCACTCCGGCACGCACGTGGTGCATGCCGCACTGCGCCAGGTCCTCGGCCCCACGGCTCTGCAGTCGGGCTCGTACAACAAACCGGGCTACCTGCGGCTGGACTTCGCGTGGGGCTCGGCACTCTCCCCCGAGACGCGCAGCGAGATCGAGGAGGTCGCCAACCTCGCGGTCCGGTCCGACCTCCCCGTCTCTGCCACCCTCATGCCGCTGCCCCAGGCCCGGGAGATGGGCGCACTGGCGCTCTTCGGCGAGACCTACGCCGAGGACGTGCGGGTCGTCGAGATCGGTGGGCCCTGGAGCCGAGAGCTGTGCGGTGGCACCCACGTGCAGCACTCCAGCCAGGTCGGGGCGCTCACCATCACCGGCGAGTCCTCGGTGGGCTCCGGGGTGCGCCGCGTGGAAGCATTCGTCGGGATGGAGGCCCTGCGCCACCTGGCACGAGAGCGCGCGATCGTCGCCGAGCTCAGCTCCATGATCGGGGCCCAGCCTGCCGACCTCGCGGACCGCGTGGCCGCGATGGTCTCGCGGTTGCGCGACGCCGAGCGCGAGCTGGAGAAGGTGCGCCGCGAGCAGGTGCAGGCCTCCGCGGGGCGGCTCACCGACCACGCCAAGGACGTTGGAGGTGTGACGTTCCTCGGCCATGACGCTCAGGAGGTGGGCGCCGACGACATCCGCACGATGGTCCTGGACCTGCGGGGCCGCCTCGGTGACGAGCGGCCCGCCGTGGTCGCCATCGCAGGCGTGGCCAAGGGTCGCCCGGTCGTGGTGGTGGCCACCAACGAGCGCGCCCGCGCACGCGGCATCCGGGCGGGAGAGCTCGTGCGGGTGGCGGCGAGCGCACTCGGTGGCGGCGGCGGCGGCAAGGACGACATCGCGCAGGGTGGGGGCCAGGACCCGAGCAAGGTCACCGAGGCGCTGGCTGCGCTGGAGTGGCGACTCGGAGAGCTCGCCGGCTGATGGAGGGCTCGGGCGGCGTGCTCACGCGCGGTGTGCGGATCGGCGTCGACGTGGGCACCGTGCGCGTCGGGCTCGCCAGCAGCGACCCTGACGGCATCCTCGCCACCCCGGTGCGCACCCTTGACCGGGACCCCGCCCGCGAACCGGCGGCAGGTGACCCCGACCTCGAGGAGATCGCCGAGATGGTGGCGTCGCAGGCGGCCGTCGAGGTGCTCGTCGGGCTGCCCCGATCGCTCTCCGGTGAGGAGGGCGCCGCCGCGGCACGTGCCCGCGCGTATGCTTCCCTCCTTGCGGAGCGTGTCGCCCCGGTTCCGGTGCGACTCATCGACGAGCGCCTGACCAGTGTCGACGCGCACCGCATGCTCCGGGACAGTGGTGTCTCCGGGAGGCGCCAGCGCGCCGTGGTCGACCAGGCTGCGGCGGTGCTCATCCTCCAGGTGGCGCTGGACTCCGAGCGCAGCAGCGGCTCCCCTGCGGGGGAGCGGGTCAGGCCAGGACGGCGCAAGCGACGGACGAAGGACACGACAGCGTGAGTCAGAATGACCTCACCGGCACGCTCTTCGGCGAGGAGGAGCACCCTGCGCCGACGACAACCACGCGCCGCGCTCGGCACACCCCGCCCCACAAGCCGCACGGGCGACACCGCTGGGTGGTGCTCCTCATCACGATCGCCCTGGTCGGCGGCGCCGGCTATGCGGGGTATGCCGCGCTCAGGCCCGTGCTCAGTGGCGTCTTCGGCGGCACGAGCGCAGCGGACGTCGACTACCCGGGACCGGGCACTGGTGAGGTGTCCGTCGTCATCGAAGCCGGAGCGACCGGCGAGGACATCGCGACGACGCTGCGCGACCTGGGTGTGACCAGGACCCGCACGGCCTACCTCGATGCCGCCGCGGGCGACCCCCAGTCCGCCGCGAAGATCCAGCCCGGCAGCTACGTGCTGCGCTCCCAGATGCGCGGGCAGGACGCGTTCGAGATGCTCATCAACCCCGCGAGCAGGGTCACCGACCGGGTGACGGTTCGAGAGGGGCTCTGGGCCTCCGAGACCTACGCGGCACTGTCCAAGGCGACCGGCGTGCCGGTCAAGGCGTACGAGAAGGCAGCGAAGGACACCAAGGCGATCGGGCTGCCCCCGGAGGCTGGAGGCAACGTGGAGGGGTGGCTCTTCCCGTCGAGCTACGAGTTCTCGGACAAGACGACCGCCACGGCCCAGCTGAAGACGATGGTGGCCCAGACCGTGCAGGTGCTCGACGCCGCGGGGGTCGCTCCCAAGGATCGCGAGAAGGTGCTCACCCTGGCCTCCCTCGTGGAAGCCGAGGCCAAGCTGGACGTCGACCGCCCCAAGATCGCCAGGGTCTTCCTGAACCGCATCGAGACCAAGGGGCCGCCCACCTACGGTCTGCTCCAATCTGATGCGGCCGTGTCCTACGGCGCCAAACGGCGGGCGCTCTTCCCGAGCAAGGCCGAGTTGGACGACCCGGACAACCCCTACAACACCAGGATCCGTCCCGGGCTGCCGCCGGGGCCGATCAGCAACCCGGGGAAGGCCTCCATCGACGCCGCGAGCAACCCGGCCGATGGCCCCTGGTTCTTCTTCGTGGCGGTCAACCCCATCTCCGGAGAGACGAAGTACGCAGTGACCCTCGAGCAGCACAACGCGAATGTGCGTGAGCTCGATGCCTACTGCGCGGCCAAACCCCAGGACTGCGGGCAGTGAGGGCGGCCGTCCTCGGCTCGCCCATCGCGCACTCCCTCTCCCCGGTCCTGCACCGGGCGGGGTATCGCGAGCTCGGGATCACCTCGTGGACCTACGAGGCGCACGAGGTGCGGGCGCCCGCACTGGCCGGCTTCGTCGCGGGTCTGGACGAGCAGTGGCGAGGGCTCTCGCTCACGATGCCGCTCAAGGAGGTCGCCCTCGAGGTCGCGACAGAGGTCGACGACGTCGCACGTCGTGCCGGTGCCGCGAACACCCTCGTGCGCCGCGCGGACGGCGGGTGGGACGCCACGAACACCGATGTGCACGGGATCGTCGCGGCCCTGCGTCCGCACCTGCGCGACGTCCCCCGGCGCGCCCTGGTCGTCGGCGCCGGCGCCACGGCCCGCTCGAGCGTGCTCGCCCTCGCCGAGCTCGGCGTGCAGGTGCTCACCGTGCGGGCCCGCGACACCGGCCGGGCCACTGACCTGCTGGCCTGGGCGCTGGACCTCGAGATCGGCATCGGGTCGGGGTCGGTCGCGGCGATCGGTCCGTGGGTCACCACGAGGGACGACGTCGTCGTCTCCACGGTTCCGGCGGGCGCGAGTGAGGACGTGGCCGCCACGGTGCCCGCGTCGCACTCCGGGCTGCTCCTGGACGTGGTGTATGCCGGGTGGCCGACTCCGCTGGCCACGGCGGCGCTCGGTGCCGGGATGGTCGTCGTCCCCGGGGTGGACATGCTCGTGGAGCAGGCAGCCGAGCAGTTCCGCCTCTTCACCGGCCGGCGACCACCGGTGGACGTCATGCGCGCGGCGGGTGTCGCCGCCCTGGGCGCAGGCTCGTGAGTGCGCCCTGGTGGGTCATCGGGGTCCTCGCCGTGGTGATGGGCGGGGTGGGGCACCTCACCGGGCGCGAGCTCTCGACGGGTGGATACCGGATCCTGGAGGACCATGCCGACCACGCCCCGGGACGGAACTGGTGGCCAGGGCTGGCCACTGGGGCACTGGCGGCCCTGGCGACCTGGGCGGTCGGTGACCTGGCCCACTGGGCGGCGCTCCCGGCATACCTGCTGTTCGCCTGGCTCACCGTGGGGCTCATCTGGATCGACCTCGATGTCCACCGCCTGCCCGTGGGGCTGGTCGTGCCGACCGCCGCTGCCGAGGTGGCGCTCCTGGTGGTCGCGACGATCGCCGACGGCGGGGCGCGGTGGCTCGGCGCCCTGATCGGGGCAGCCGTCCTCGGCGTGGTCTACCTCGTGCTCGGGCTGCTGCCCGGAGGCGGTGTCGGCGGCGGGGACATCCGGCTGGCACCGCTGATCGGCGCTCTCCTCGGCTGGCTCGGGATCGACCATGCGGTCGTCGGGCTGCTGGCCGGCTTCCTCGTCGGGGGCGTCGCGGCCATCGCGCTGCTGGTCCTGGGTCGGGTGGGACTGCGCACCTCCATCGCCTACGGACCGGCCATGTGCCTGGGTGCCTGGGTGGCGATCGCCGGGACGTCCCGGATCCTGACCTCCCTCGTGGCGGGCTGAGACCCCGTGCGAGGATTCGGAGCATGCTGCGCTGGTTGACCGCGGGGGAGTCGCACGGCCCCGCACTGGTCGCGACGATCGACGGGTTGCCGGCCGGGGTGGAGGTCACCTCGCGCGACCTGGCCGCGGCCCTCGCGAGGCGTCGCCTGGGCTACGGCCGCGGCGCCCGGATGAAGTTCGAGCAGGACGAGGTCGAGTTCCTCGGTGGGGTGCGCCACGGGATCACCCTCGGCTCACCGATCGCGATCCGGGTGGGCAACTCGGAGTGGCCCAAGTGGCGCACGGTGATGAGCCCGGACCCCGTGGCCCCGGCCGACCTGGCGGCCGCCGACGACGTGAACGCGGAGAAGGAGATCGCCCGCAACCGGCCGCTGACCCGGCCCAGACCCGGCCACGCGGACCTCGTCGGCATGCAGAAGTACGGGTTCGAGGATGCCCGCCCCGTGCTGGAGCGTGCCTCGGCGCGCGAGACCGCGGCGCGGGTCGCGCTCGGCGAGGTCGCGGCCCGGTTCCTGGAGCAGGCCTACGGCATCCGACTGGTGTCGCACACCGTCGCCATCGGTGGTGCCGCCGTGCCCGAGGACGCAGCCCTGCCGACCGCCGACGACGTCGAGGCGCTTGACGCCGACCCGGTGCGTGCCTTCGACCGGGTCGGGTCCGCGGCGATGGTGGCTGAGGTCGACGCCGCGCACAAGGACGGGGACACGCTCGGGGGGGTCGTCGAGGTGGTGGTCACCGGGCTGCCCCCGGGGCTCGGCTCACACGTGCACTGGGACCGACGACTCGACGCCCGGCTCGCTGCTGGGCTGATGGGCATCCAGGCGATCAAGGGCGTCGAGGTCGGTGACGGGTTCGCCACCGCCAGGCGCCGCGGGTCGCAGGCCCACGACGAGATGGAACGCGGCGCCGACGGGGTGATCCGCCGTCGCACCGGTCGAGCCGGCGGCACCGAGGGTGGGATGTCGGTGGGGGGACTGCTCCGGGTGCGCGCAGCGATGAAGCCGATCTCCACCGTGCCCCGGGCACTCGACACCGTCGACGTGGCCACCGACGAGCCGGCCAAGGCGATCCACCAGCGCTCCGACGTGTGCGCGGTCCCTGCTGCCGGTGTGGTCGCCGAGGCCATGGTCGCGCTCGTCCTCGCCGAGGCAGCCCTGGAGAAGTTCGGCGGCGACTCGGTCGCCGAGACGGCACGTAACCACGCGGCATACATCGCATCGATCCCCACGTCCATGCGCACCTGGGAGGCCTGATGCCTCGCGTGGTGATCGTCGGGCCGCCGGGCTCCGGCAAGACCACCGTGGGGCGGGCTCTCGCGGGTCTCCTCGGGGTGCCGTTGCACGACACCGACCAGGCCATCGAGCAGGCGCAGGGGCGCTCGATCGCCGACATCTTCGTCGAGGACGGTGAGGCAGCGTTCCGCGACCTGGAGCGTGCGGAGGTGGCTCGCGCGCTGGCTGAGGAGCCGGGGGTGCTGGCACTGGGCGGCGGGGCCCCGGTCGACCCCACGACCGAGGTGCTGCTCGCGGGGCACGTCGTGGTGTTCCTCGACGTGGGCATCGCCGATGCGGCCAAGCGGGTCGGGTTCGACACCAGCAGGCCGCTGCTCGCGGTCAACCCCCGGTCCTCGTGGGTGCGGCTGATGGCCGACCGCCGCCCGATCTACGAGCGGGTCAGCGCCCACCGCGTCGACACGGCCGGGCGGGCGCCGGAGGACGTGGCTTCCGAGGTGGCCGCCCTCCTGGGGGAGCCGTGAGCTCATCACCCTCGGTGATCGGGGTCGGCGACTCCTACGAGGTCGTCGTCGGCCACGGTGTCGCCGGCCGGGTCACCGACCTGCTGGCCGACGGCGTGCGCCAGGTGCTCGTGGTGCGACCCGAGCCCCTCTCCCACCTGGCCCAGCCTGTGGTCGCGCAGCTGAGAAGCAGCGGGGTCATCGTGCACGAGGCCGTGGTGCCCGACAACGAGGTCGCCAAGACCGCCGAGGTGGCCGTCTCTCTGTGGGCCACCCTCGGGCAGGAGGGCTTCACCCGCTCCGATGCCGTCGTCTCCGTCGGCGGCGGCACGGTCACCGACCTGGCGGGCTTCGTCGCGGCGACGTGGCTGCGCGGCGTCGCAGTGGTGCACGTGCCCACGACGCTGCTCGCCATGGTCGACGCGGCCGTGGGTGGGAAGACCGGGATCAACACCGCGCAGGGCAAGAACCTCGTGGGGGCGTTCCACCAGCCGGCCGGGGTGCTCTGCGATCTCGATGCGCTGCGCACCCTGCCGCGCGCCGACCTCGTCGCGGGGCTCGCCGAGGTGGTCAAGGCCGGGTTCATCGCCGACCCGCGCATCCTCGACCTCGTCGAGGAAGACCCCGAAGGGGCGACGCGCTGGGACGGGCCGCACCTGCGTGAGCTGGTCGAGCGCGCGATCGCGGTCAAGGCGGAGGTCGTCGCCCAGGACCTCACCGAGTCGTGGCTGCGCGAGATCCTCAACTACGGGCACACCCTGGGCCACGCGGTGGAGCACGTGGAGGGCTACCGGCGCCGGCACGGAGAGGCCGTCGCCATCGGCATGACGTATGCCGCCGAGCTCGGATGGCGCTCCGGGCACCTCGAGCGTCGCGTCGTCGAGCGGCAGCGAGAGGTGCTCACCGCTGTCGGTCTCCCCACGGCATACCGGCAGGACCGGTGGGAAGACCTGCTGGCCGCGATGCGCCGGGACAAGAAGAGCCGAGGGGCGTTGCTGCGCTTCATCGTCCTGGAGGACATCGGTTGCCCCGTTCGGCTGGAGGGCCCTGACGAGGACCTGCTCCGCGGGGCCTACGCCGCGCTCGCGCCCCGCTGACCCTCCCGCGCCCACCTAACCTCTGCTAGCAGAGGTTGGGTCTGGAACCACAGGGTGCACCGTGTGGTTGGCGCACGATCCTGCGCTGAGCACTCGGCACGAGAGCACGGATGCCGTGCTGCCGGCCGGCGTGTGCTGGCACGGCATCCGCCCGGAGCGGCACGGCTCAGCAGAGGTTGGGTCTGGAACCACAGGGTGCACCGTGTGGTTGGCGCACGATCCTCTGCTAGCAGAAGTTAGGTCTGGGAGCACGGCGTCCGGCGCACCGCGCACCGTCGACCTCACCGCCCCGGAAGCGCAGGAGGGATCTACCGCGATGCAGGGCGTCGAGAGCCTCGCGAGGCACGCCGGACCGGGCTTCGCCGCGAACCTCACGATCGGTCGCCGAGGCCCGAGCAGACAGCCGAGCGCACGGTTGACCGTCGGGGCCGCGCTAGACTTCGACGCGATCCCGCCCCCTTGACAGGGGTGACGCGCGCCCGCAGCCGGGCCCGCGGCATACCGAATCAGTGAAAATGGAGTCCCGCACGTGGCATCGACCAACGACCTCAAGAACGGCCTCGTCCTCAACATCGATCGCCAGCTCTGGACCGTCATCGAGTTCCAGCACGTCAAGCCCGGCAAGGGCCCGGCGTTCGTGCGC
>JBDSNZ010000190.1:0-4976 GCA_039915055.1 Ornithinibacter sp. | reverse complement strand
GGATGCGCAGGTCGTAGATGCCGGCCATCGCCATCTGCACGGCCTTGCGGTTGAAGCCGGGGATGATCGACCCCGGCATCTGGAAGTCCTTCACCTCGTCGGTGATCGCGCGCATCGTCTGGCTGGGGGTCAGCTCGAGCGCCGCCTGGATGATGTTGCGGTAGAAGATCATGTGCAGGTTCTCGTCCTTGGCGACGCGCGTGAGCAGCTTCTCTGCGATCGGCTCGTCGGTGTATCGCCCCGTGTTGCGGTGCGACACGCGGGTGGCGAGCTCCTGGAACGAGACATAGGCACAGACGTTGAGCAGCGGTTTGTCCTCGGAGTCGTAGCCCGTCTCCATCGTCTCCATCCGCGCCCGCTCGAGCTCGTCGGGGTCCACGCCACGGGTCACCAGCAGGTAGTCGCGGATGCAGAACGCGTGCCGACCCTCCTCCGCCGTCCAGCGGTTGACCCAGGCACCCCAGGCGCTGTCCCGGCCGAAGGCCCGCTCGATCTCGCGGTGGTAGCTCGGCAGGTTGTCCTCGGTGAGGAGGTTGACCTCGAGCGCGGTGCGGGCGATCGGCGAGAGCTGACTCTGGTCGACCGACCACGGCTCGCCGCCGAGCTCGGCGAAGTCCTTGCCGAGGGACCACGGCACGTATTCGTGTGGCATCCACTCGGCCGCGACCTTCATGTGCCGGTTGAGGTTCTCCTCCACCGTCGGTTCGAGCTCCGCGAGCAGCTGGGCGGGTTCGAGCATGGCCATCTGGTCCTCCTCGGTGGGGCGCTCTGGGTCGCGTCCCGTGGGTCCACCCAACACCCTCGTGGCGATTCCTGCCAGAGGCGCGCCACTCCAGATCCTTGCTCCTCACCCGACGTGAGGTCCTGGCGTGGCGCCCATGACCACGACGAACCAGCGAGAGTGGGGGATCGGCGACGTCGCCGCCCGCACCGGAGTCAGCGAACGCACCTTGCGCTATTACGAGGAGCTCGGCTTCCTGGCTCCTCGCAGGGATGCCGGTGGGCGGCGCCGGTATGACCTCGACACCCTCGACCGGCTCTACCGCGTGCGGCTGCTGCGAGAGCTCGGAACCCCCGTCGCAGACCTCGACCCCGATGCCGACGACCTGCTGCAGCTGACCGGGCGGCACCTGGCCGACATCGACACGCGCCTGTCCGAGCTGGCGCGCCAGCGCGAGCGCGTCAGGGCAGTTCAGAGCCGGCTCGAGGAAGGTGACGGCCCCGGCGACGAGGCGCTGCTCGACCTCCTGTCGGGGCTCGCGTCGGACGAGCCCGCGCTCGTCGGCCGGATCACGCTCCTCGTGTACCGCGACATCGCCGCCAGCCACGCCTTCCTCGTCGACGTGTTCGGCCTGGCAGCCGGGCCGATCACCCGTGACGGTGACGAGGTGGTTCACGGTGAGGTGTATGCGGGGGACGGTGTGCTCTGGCTGCACCCCGAGTCACCCGAGTACCAGATGGTCTCCCCGCTCGCCACCGGCACTGTCACGGCATCCCTCGCCGTGCTCGTCGATGACGTCGACGCCCATCACGCCCGGGTGGCGGAGACTGGAGCCACCATCGAGTACCCACCGACCGACATGCCCTACGGAGTGCGTGAATACGGGGTGCGCGACCCCGAGGGCCACCTCTGGTCGTTCCAGACACCCCTCGCCGAGAGCGCGGCCGGTTGACCCCTCCGTGGTCGCTCGCCCTCGACACGGATCACCAGGGCAGCGGGGCGTCGAGTTCGCGGTCGTCCTCGACCGGCACCCAACCGGCCTCGGGGGCCTGCCGGTACGCCGCGCCCGGTCCGTGCTCGGCGAGGAGCGCGACGGCGAGCAGGAGCCGCTCGACGTGGGCAGTGGTCGTGCCCAGGCCGGCGCTGGCGCGCACCGCCGTGGCGTGACCACCGGTGCCGTCCTCGAGCAGGGTGTCGACGAGCAGATGCGCGCAGAACTTGCCTGCGCGCACACCGATGCCGTGCTCGGCCGAGAGCGCCGCGGCGACGAGCAGGCTGTCGAGACCGTCGACGGTGAAGGTGACAACGGGACCCCGCTCGTGGGCGTCACCGAAGATCGAGTAGGTGTCGACGCCCTCGATGGCACGCAGCCCATCGAGAAGCTTTGTGGCGAGAGCGGACTCGTGGCTCTCGATGGCGGCGCGGTGCTCGCGGATCGTCGCGCAGGCTGCGGCGAGTGCGATGGCGCCGATGACGTTGGGGCTGCCTGCCTCGTGGCGGGCCGCTCCTGACGCCCAGCGGGTGTGCCGCTGGGTGACCTCCGCGCTGGCCCCTCCGCCAGCGAGGTAGGGATCGGCGGCGTCGAGCCAGTCGCGGCGCCCCGCGAGGACGCCCGTGCCGTAGGGCGCGTGGATCTTGTGGCCCGAGAACGCGACCCAGTCGACGTCGAGTGCGCCGAGGTCGATCGGGTGGTGGGCCGCGAACTGCGCGGCGTCGAGCAGGATCCTCGCCCCGTGGCGACGAGCGATGGCCGCGAGCCGCTCCACGGGCCACAGCTCTCCGGTGACGTTGGAGGAGGCGGTGAGCACGACCAGCGCTTGGCGGGGACGGCGGGCGGTGCCTGCGGGAAGTGCCCCCAGCGCAGCATCGAGGAGTACCTCGGCGTCGTGGGTGCTCCCGGGCACCGGCAGGCGCACGGTCTCGTTCCGCTGCCACGGCAGCAGGCTCGAGTGGTGCTCGGAGGCAAAGACGAGCACGCTCGTGCGACGCGGGAGCGTGCGGGCGAGCAGGTTGACGGAGTCGGTGGTGTTGCGGGTGAAGACCACGACGTCGCCCTCTCTCGCGCCCACGAAGCGGGCCACCTCCTCGCGGGCCGCCTCGTAGTGGGCGCTCGTCACGCGCGAGAGCCACCCCGTGCCCCGGTGCACCGAGGAGTAGGTGCGGGTGGCCGAGTCGACGGCGCGGACCACCCTTTCCAATGCCGGGGTCGAGGCTGCGTGGTCGAGGTTTGCGTAGTCGACGAGGCCACCGGAGATGGTGGGCACGAGGTCGGGGCGCACCACTGCGGGCAGGTCGCGAAAGGTGTCCGGCACCACGGGACCGCTGGGCCCGACGACGGCGGCCGGCTGTCCGGCACCCGGCACGGCATCCGGCACGGTGCTCGGCACGGCGCGCAGCCGCGGGCGACGCAAGAAGGTGGGAACGGTGCTGCTGGCGATCGACATGAGAGGGGTCTCCCGAGGTCAGAGGACCTCGGGTGATCTCCCGGGATCCCGCGCTTGCCGGCGCCACTTCGGCGTCGACCAGGTCGTCACCCGGAGCACCCCACCGCGGAAGGAGGGTTGCTGACCAGCGAGCCGGGGCTTGTCGCTGGTACTCGTGACCTACGTGGGGAACTCTAGGGCCGGATGCCGGTGGCACGGCATCCCCGGTCCACGACCCGAGACGGTGCGAGCGACTCAGGCGTCGGGGGCAGCGTGCACGCGGCGGCCGTCGATGAAGGTCTGCAGCACCCGGGTGTCGCCGATCTCCTCGCTCGGGCCCGCAAACGGGTCGCGGTCGAGGACGACGAGGTCGGCCAGCGCCCCCTCGCGGATCGTGCCGGTGTCGTCGTGCCGGTTCACGAACGCCGACCCTGCGGTGTATGCCGTGAGCGCGGTTGCGAGGTCGAGGCGCTGTTCGGGGAGGAACACGGGATGCTGGGGCTCCCCCTCGCGGTGGGCCTGCGGCATGAGCCTGTTGACCGCGACGTGGATGGCGGCCAGCGGGTCGGCCGACGACACCGCCCAGTCACTGCCCATCGCGAGCGCCGCACCGGAGCGACGCAGGTCGCCGAACGGGTACTGCCACGACGAGCGCGGCTCACCGAGGAACGGCAGCGTCAGCTCGACCATCTGCGCCTCCAGGGCCGCCCAGAACGCCTGCATGTTGGCGATCACGCCGAGCTCGCGGAAGCGGTGGATGTCATCGGGGTGGATCACCTGCAGGTGCGCGATGTGGTGGCGGGCGTCGCGGCGCCCGTTGGCGCGCAGGGCGTGCTCCACGGCGTCGAGGCACTGGCGCACGGCAAGGTCGCCGATGGCGTGGAAGTGCAGCTGGAAGCCGGCGGCGTCGAGCTCGACCGCCGCAGGCAGCAGCACTTCTGGTGGCACGAAGGAGATCCCCGAGTTGTCGGTGTGGTGACCGTGACCGTCGCAGTAGGGCTCGGTCATCGACGCGGTGAAGTTCTCGGCGACGCCGTCCTGCATGATCTTGATGCTCGTGGCACGGAACCGGCTGGTGGAGAGGGCATCTCGCCGCGCAATGAGCTCTGGCACCTGCTCGAGCCCGC
This sequence comes from Ornithinibacter sp., assembly GCA_039915055.1. Classification (GTDB taxonomy): domain Bacteria; phylum Actinomycetota; class Actinomycetes; order Actinomycetales; family Dermatophilaceae; genus Fodinibacter. The sequence continues at coordinate 705 of JBDSNZ010000190.1, read as the reverse complement.
GACCCCTGTCCCACCAGAGGGCTCCGACCACCCGGCCGGTGAGGGTGCCGTCGGCACTGGCCCGCCCGTATGCCGCGGCCGGGTCACCCCCGTCGCCGTAGACGCCGATGATCGCGTCCTGCCAGGCGGTGACGCCAAGGGCATGCAGACGCTCCTGCGCCAGCAGCAGCCCCGCGAGCTGCTGGTCGTCGCTGACCGGCGGCGTCAGAGCCCCGACGAGGTCCATCGCCCCCTCGTGCAGGGTGCCGGTGGGCTCGCCGGAGGCGTCGCGCTCGATGCGCCCGTCGGCCGGGTCGGGGGTGTCCCGATCGATCCCGGCGCGACGCATGGCCTCGCTGCTCACCCACGCGCCGTGGCCGTCGCGGTTGGGCAGGAAGGCCGGGCGGTCGCCGACGACCGTGTCGAGGGCCGCGGCGGTCGGGGTGCCGCCGGGGAAGGCCGACATCGACCAGCCGGAGCCGAGCACCCACTCGCTGTCGCGATGTGCCGCAACGTAGTCACCGATCCGGGCGAGGTAGTCATCGGCCCCGAAGAGGTCGGACAGGTCGCAGCGCAGCAGGTCGACCCCGGCCCACACGGGGTGCACGTGCGCGTCCTGGAAGCCCGGCACGAGCAGGCGCCCGCGCAGGTCGACGCGCTCGGTGCCCGGGCCCGCGAGGTCGAGCACCTCGTCGTGGCCGACCGCGACGATGCGGCCACCGTCGA
>JBDSNZ010000303.1:0-37161 GCA_039915055.1 Ornithinibacter sp. | reverse complement strand
GGACCCCTTCAGCAGCACGGTGGCGCCCGTCACGGCGGCGAGCGCCCGGGCGTGACGCAGGGGGGCGCGCTCGACGTCCTCGCGGGTCACCTCACCGGTGTGCACACCTGACCTATTGGTCGATTCCGGCACACCTGACCTATTGATCGATTCAGGCACACCTGACCTATTGGGCGATTCCTGCACACCTGACCTATTGGGCGATTCCGGCACACCTGACCCATCGGTGGACTCATGCGGGGTGAGGCGGGTGAGCAGGCGGGCCAGCTCGCCGGCGTGCGGGGTGAGCAGGGTCGGCCTGCCGGCTCGTGACTCCAGGACGTGCAGGTCGAGCAGGTCCAGGCCACCCGCGTCGACGAGCACCGGCACGTCTGACGCGAGGGCCTGCCGGGCAGCCGCGAGCTGCGCTGCAGCATCAGCTCCTGTGCTCTCGGCATCCAGGCCGGGCCCGAGCACCCAGGCCTGCACCCGACCGGCGCCGAGCACCGCTTCGGGCACCGCGGCGCGCACGAGCGACGTCGGGGTCGCCGTGCCGACGTAGCGCACCATTCCCGTACCTGCAGAGACGGCTGCCGTGACACTGAGCAGCGCTGCGCCCGTGTAGGACTCACCGCCCGCGATGATCCCGACGACGCCCCTGGAGTACTTGTCGTCGTCGGGCCCGGGAACCGGCCAGAGCGCCGCGACGTCGTCGTGGTCGAGGCGCCGCACCGTTGGCGTTCCCGAAAGGGTGAGGCCGATGTCGACGACCGTCAGCACGCCACAGGCCTGCTCGGTCGGAGCCAGGAGGTGCACGGGTTTCGCCACCGAGAAGGTGACCGTCTCGTCCGCGAACACCCCGTCCGGGTCCAGGACCGCGCCGGACGGGTCCTGCCCCGAGGGGAGGTCCACGGCGATGACGTGAGCGCCCGCGGGGATCGCTGCCACCCAGGTGCGGGCCCAGTCCGGCAGGCCCGGACGCGCGCCGATGCCGAGCACCCCGTCGAGCACCACGTCGGCCTCGGCCACGGCGCGCGCGTCAGTGGTGAGGACGACCCCCGCGTCGCGGGCCGCCGCCAGCGCCCCTTCGTGGACGGTGTCGTGGTGCACCGCCGCGGTGAGGTGGCCCTCGGCCGCAAGGCGGGCCACGGCATACAGGGCGTCTGCCCCGTTGTTGCCCGGGCCCACGAGCGCGACCACCGACCCTCCGCCCTGCTCCGCGAGCCGGGCCGCCACGACGCCCGCCAGCCCCTCCACGGCACGCTCCATCAGCTCACCCTCGGCGAGGGTCTCCATCAGGGCCGCCTCGGCCGCGTAGACGTCCTGCGTGGACCAGGCCTCGATCACAGCGGACCTCCCGGACCCTCGGCGACGACGACGGCCGAGGCGATCCCGGCGTCATGGGACAGCGACACGTGGATCGAGGTGATGCCCAGGGCATCGACGCGCGCGCGCACCGTGCCCCGCACCTCGAAGCGGGGGCGCCCGTCGGCGCCGCGGTGCACCTCACCGTCCTGCCAGTGCATGCCGGCGGGAGCACCCAACGCCTTGGCGAGCGCCTCCTTCGCGGCGAAGCGAGCGGCCAGGGAGTTCAGCGGGAGCAACCGCTCGCCAGGGGTGAAGAGGCGCTCACGCAGCGCAGGGGTTCGCTCGAGCGTCGCCCCGAACCGGGCGACGTCGACGACATCGATGCCGACGCCCACGATCACGACGATTCCCCGGTCACTCGACGGTGACGGACTTGGCCAGGTTGCGCGGCTGGTCGACGTCGAGTCCCTTGGCGGTGGAGAGGTGGAGCGCGAACACCTGCAGGGGCACCACGGAGAGCAGCGGCGCCAGCAGCGGGGAGCACTGAGGGATCCGGATCACCTCGTTGGCAAACGGCTCGACGTCCTCGTCACCGTCGTGGGCGATGACGATCGTGCGAGCCCCCCGGGCGCGGATCTCCTGGATGTTGGAGACGACCTTCTTGTGCAGCCCGTGCGGTGTGTCCGGGCTGGGCACGATGATGAACACCGGCTGTCCCGCGTCGATGAGGGCGATGGGCCCGTGCTTCAGCTCACCGGCGGCGAACCCCTCGGCATGGATGTAGGCGAGCTCCTTGAGCTTGAGCGCACCCTCGAGGGCAATGGGGTAGCCCACGTGCCGACCGAGGAAGAGCACCGAGCGGGAGTCGGCCATGAAGTTCGCCATCTCCACGACCCGGCCCATCCGCCCGAGGAGGTCCTCGATCTTCGCGGGGATCTCCTGGAGCTCGGCCATGACGGCCTTGGCGTCGTCGGCATAGGTCTCACCGCGGAGCTGTGCGAGGTAGAGCCCGAGCACGTAGCAGGCGGTGATCTGGGCCAGGAACGCCTTCGTGGAGGCAACCGCGATCTCCGGGCCCGCGTGGGTGTAGAGCACGGCGTCGGACTCGCGCGGGATGGTCGATCCGTGGGTGTTGCAGATCGAGAGGGTCATCGCGCCGAGCTCGTTGGCGTGCTTGACGGCCATCAGGGTGTCCATCGTCTCGCCGGACTGGCTGATCGAGACCACGAGCGTGGAGCCGTCCACGATCGGGTCGCAGTAGCGGAACTCGTGGGCGAGGCTGACCTCCACCGGGATGCGCGTCCAGTGCTCGATCGCGTACTTCGCGACCATGCCGGCATACGCAGCCGTGCCGCAGGCCACGATCGTGATCCTCTCCACCGCCCGCAGCGACTCCTCGGGGATGCGCACCTCGTCGAGCACCAGGTTGCCGGCCTCGTCGGTGCGACCGAGCAGGGTGTCGGCGACCGCGTGCGGCTGGTCGTTGATCTCCTTCTCCATGAAGGTCGGGTAGCCGCCCTTCTCCGCCGCCGCTGCGTCCCAGGTCACCTCGTAGGCGTTGCCGTCGGAGGGGGTGCCGTCGAAGTCGGTCACCTCGTAGCCGTCAGGGGTGATCGTGACGATCTGGTCCTGACCGAGCTCCAGGGCCCGGCGGGTGTAGCCGATGAACGCCGCCACGTCACTGCCGAGGAAGTTCTCGCCGTCGCCCAGTCCGACGACGAGCGGGGAGTTGCGGCGAGCTCCGACGACGACCCCGGGGCGGTCTGCGTGCACCGCCAGGAGCGTGAACGCGCCCTCGAGGCGGCCCACGACGGCCCGCATGGCGCCCGTGAGGTCGTCGGTGCGGTCGAACTCGCGCCCGACGAGCTTGGCGGCCACCTCGGTGTCGGTCTCGGAGTCGAACTCCACCCCTTCTGCGAGCAGCTCGCGCTTGAGCGCGTGGAAGTTCTCGATGATGCCGTTGTGGATCAGTGCGAGGCGACCGCCCTCGCCGCCCCGGTGCGGGTGTGCGTTGACGTCCGTGGGACCCCCGTGGGTGGCCCAGCGGGTGTGGCCGATGCCGGTGCGCGACGGAGCGAGGGGGTGCGCGTCCAGCGCAGACCGGAGGTTCTCCAGCTTGCCGGAGCGCTTCTCGGTGTCGATGCCGTGCTCGGTGACGAGGGCGATTCCCGCTGAGTCATAGCCCCGGTACTCCAGGCGTGCGAGCCCCTCCATGACCACGGCCTGAGCCTTGTCGTCCGTGCTCGGTCCGACGTAACCGACGATTCCACACATGGGCGTCAGCGTAGTGCGTGGGCCGAGACGGGCCCGCATACGCAACAATGACGGCCGTGATCTCCCACCCGGAGCAGGCCGAGCGCCCGACGCCGTATGTCGACCTCGACCGTGCCGCCTGGGCGCGGCTGCGCGAGAGCCACCCGATGAGCCTGACCCAGGACGACCTCGCACGGCTACGAGGTCTCGGCGAGCTGCTGGACCTCAACGAGATCGAGGAGGTCTACCTGCCGCTGTCCCGGCTGCTGCACTTCTATGTCGAGGCCACGCACGGGCTCCGTCTGGCCACGAGCGAGTTCCTCGGTGAACGGCCCTCGAGGGTTCCGTTCGTCGTGGGGGTGGCCGGCTCGGTGGCGGCAGGCAAGTCGACCACGTCGCGCATCCTCAAGGAGCTGATGAGCCGGTGGCCGCACACGCCGCGCGTCGAGCTCGTGACGACCGATGGGTTCCTCTACTCCAACGCAGAGCTGGAACGCCGGGGACTGCTGCAGCGCAAGGGATTTCCGGAGTCATATGACCGCAGGGCCCTGCTGAGGTTCATCGATGCCGTGAAGTCGGGTATGCCGGTCGTCGAGGCTCCGAGATACTCCCACCTGACCTACGACGTCCTTCCGGAGACGACCCTGGTCGCCAAGCCGGATGTGCTCATCATCGAGGGGCTCAACGTCCTGCAGCCACCGGGGGTCCGTGCCGACGGGTCCTCGACCGGCGCCATCTCGGACTACTTCGACTTCTCGGTCTACGTGGACGCACCCCTGGAGGAGATCCGCAGCTGGTACATCCACCGGTTCCTCAGGCTCCGGCAGACCGCCTTCGCGGACCCACAGTCCTACTTCCACCGCTATGCCGAGCTGTCGGACGACACCGCCCGCGCGACCGCACGAGGCATCTGGGAGGCCATCAACGAGCCCAACCTCGTGGAGAACGTGCTGCCGACCCGGGACCGGGCCACGCTGGTCCTGACCAAGGGCCCGGACCACGCCGTGACCGGCATCCGGCTCCGGAAGATCTGACGCCAGGACGCAGGGCACCTCGCCACGAACCGACGCCCGCCCGGCGAGTGCCGCCTGTCAGTACCAGTGCGGCGAGCGGTTGTTCCATTGGTTGAGCGCGTTGCAAGGGGTGCCGTAGGACTTCTTGATGTAGTCCAGACCCCAGCGGATCTGGGTGACCGGGTTGCTTCGCCAGTCGCTGCCCATGGTCGCCATCTTGTTCCCGGGCAGGGACTGCGGGATGCCGTAAGCACCGCTCGAAGGGTTCTCGGCACGGTAGTTCCAGTCACTCTCGCCCACCCAGAGCATGCTCAGGCAGGACCACTGCCCCTCGCCGAAACCGAACTCTCCCATGATGACTCGCGCTGCGGATCGCGGGTCGGACTGGGCGTTCGCAACGATCTTCTCGCGCTCTGCCGCCCGAGCGGCCTTGTCTGCGTCGGCCTTGCGCTGCTTGGCCAGGGCCGCCGCCTGGGCCTGTCGCTTCTTGGCCAGGGCCATGGCCTTCGCCTTCTCGACTGCCGCAGCCTGCGCCGCCACCGCCGACTTCTGGGTGTTGCTCGCAGCGCGGTCGGCGGCCACCCGGACGTCGTCGGCGCGTGCGGTGGCGAGCTCTTGGGTCGTGGCGCTCGACGTGACCCCGTCCACGGCGAACGTCAATGTCTGGGCACTGGCCGCACCACCGGTGAGGGTCGACGCGACCGCACCACCGGAGAGCAGCATCGCAGCCACTCCGGTCACCACGACGGGTCGGCTCAGGGCGGCGCCGCCCGTGCGAACACGACCCCGGCGCCGAGGGACCGCGTGCCGGGGTGCGTGGCGCGGCGTGTGCTGGCTCATGGAGCGGGGGGACCTCTCGTGGGGGGATCCGGGCACACCCGATCGCCTGGCGGGGCGTCCGTCGTTACCGAATTGAGACCTCAACTGTAGGGGCGGCCCACCCTCGAGGGGAAATCGTCCCTGTGGACGCGCTCAGGTTGGCTCGGCTCCCGTCAGGGGATCGAGCACGACCGGCGGCCCCTGGGTGCTCAGACCTCGATCCCCTCCAAGAGGTCTGTCACCAGCGCTGCGATGGGACTCCGCTCGGACCGCGTGAGGGTCACGTGCGCGAAGAGTGGGTGACCCTTGAGCGCCTCGACGACGGCCACCACCCCGTCGTGGCGGCCCACACGAAGGTTGTCCCGCTGGGCCACGTCGTGCGTCAGGATGACCCGTGAGTTCTGACCGATCCGGGACAGCACGGTGAGCAGCACGTTGCGCTCCAGGCTCTGCGCCTCGTCGACGATGACGAACGCATCGTGCAGCGAGCGGCCCCGGATGTGGGTCAGGGGCAGCACCTCGAGCATCCCTCGGTCGAGGATCTCCTCGACGACCTCGCGCGAGACCAAGGCGGAGAGCGTGTCGAAGACCGCCTGCCCCCACGGGTTCATCTTCTCGGCCGCGTCACCGGGCAGGTAGCCGAGTTCCTGTCCCCCGACGGCGTAGAGCGGGCGGAAGACGACCACCTTTCGCTGTTGGCGGCGCTCCATGACCGCCTCGATCCCGGCGCACAGGGCCAGCGCGGACTTTCCGGTGCCTGCACGGCCACCGAGGCTGACGATGCCGACGTCGGGGTCCAGCAGGATGTCCAGGGCGATGCGCTGCTCGGCGCTGCGCCCGTGGAGGCCGAAGGCGTCGCGATCCCCGCGGACCAGGCGCACCTGCTTGTCCGGACCCACCCGTCCCAGGCCAGAGCCCCGTGGCGAGAGCAGCACCAGCCCGGTGTGGCACGGCATCTCGGCGGCGGCGACGCTCTCGAGGCGGCCGTACTCGTAGAGGTGGTCCATCTCCGAGGTGGTGACGTCGAGCTCGGCCATGCCGGTCCACCCGGACTCCACGGCGAGCTCTGCTCGGTATTCCTCGGCCTCCAGGCCGCACGCCGACGCCTTGACCCGCATCGGCAGGTCCTTGCTCACGATGGTGACGATCCGGCCCTCGTTCGCGAGGTTGCAGGCGACCGCGAGGATGCGGGTGTCGTTGTCACCGAGACGGAAGCCGGCGGGCAGCGACGTGGCGTCGGTGTGGTTGAGCTCGATCCGCAGGGTGCCCCCGTCGTCACCGACCGGCACCGGTGCATCGAGTCGGCCGGCCTTGATCCGCAGGTCGTCGAGCATCCGCAGGGCGGTGCGGGCGAAGTAGCCGAGCTCGGGGTGGTGGCGCTTGGCCTCGAGCTCGGTGACCACCACGACGGGCAGCACGACCTCGTGCTCCTTGAACCGCACGATCGACCGCGGATCTGCGAGCAGCACCGAGGTGTCAAGCACATAGGTGCGCCGCATCCCCTCCCCCGGCGCGGGTCCCGCGGACGTCGATCCAGCTGTGGGCCGGGTGCTCGGGCTCATCGCCACTCCTCGGAGTCAAGGACATCGGTTCCTCGAACGTAGAACTGCCGGCGGCCGCGCCCACGCCGCCACGCCGCGCAACGCGACGGCGATGACGGAACTTCAGGCGCAGCGCTGCACTGGTGGGACTGGTGGGGCAGATGGGTCCGGTGGCGCTCAGGATCCGAAGCGGCGGTGGCGTTCCCCGTAGGCCCGAAGGGCTCGCAGGAAGTCGACCTTACGGAAGTCGGGCCAGTACGCCTCGCAGAAGTAGAACTCGCTGTGCGCGCTCTGCCACAGGAGGAAGCCACCGAGCCGCTGCTCCCCGGACGTGCGGATCACGAGATCGGGGTCGGGCTGGCCCTTGGTGTAGAGGTGCTCGGCGATGTGCTCGACGTCGATGATCTCCGCAAGCTCCTCGATGCTCGTCCCCAAGGTGGCGTGCTCGTGCAGCAACGAGCGCACCGCGTCGGCGATCTCGCGGCGCCCGCCGTATCCCACTGCGACATTGACGACCATGCCCTCGACGTCGCGGGTCCGGTCTCCGGCGGCCTTCAGCCGCTGGGCCGTCTCAGCAGGCAGCAGGTCCAGCGCGCCCACGGTGCGGATCCGCCACCGGTGGGTGTCGGCGAGCGTGTCGACCGCCCGGCCGATGATGTCGAGCAGCGGGGTGAGCTCCGGCTCCGGTCGGTTGAGGTTGTCGGTCGAGAGCAGCCAGAGCGTCACCAGCTCGACCCCGACCTCCTCACACCACGAGAGGAGGTTCGCGATGTTGTCCGCACCCGCCTGGTGCCCCTCGTTGGTCCCCGCCCCCCGGGCCCGGGCCCACCGACGGTTCCCGTCGAGCATCACCCCCACGTGTCGGGGCACGGCAGCGGTCCCCAGCTCCTTGGTGAGACGACGGGCATACGCGGCATACAGGACGTCACTCAGTCCCATCTGCGCAGTCCTCCCGGGTCGTGACGAGCCCGTCCGGTCGGTCCGGGCGCGACCCGGCCCACGCTACTCCGCGCCGGGCCTGCGAGGACGCTGCCGAGCGCTCTGGGGTGCCAACCGCCGGTGCGACGTGAACCTACGGTTGCGTAGGTTACGCTGGGCCGATGACACCAGACGCCGACCGGAGCCCTGACACCGGGCGGCTCGAAGCTCTCGAGGACCGGATGGAGGCTGTGGTCCTCAGGGCCAAGCCGAAGCTGCGGGGGTGGCTGCACGCAGGGATGACCCCTGTCGCCCTCATCGCCGGAGTGGTGCTCATCGTGCTGGCGGGAACGGCCCAGGAGAAGGTGTCCGCAGCTGTCTTCGCCGGCACGGCGGTGCTCCTCTTCGGGACCTCGGCCGTCTACCACCGGGGCACCTGGTCCCCCCGTGTCGATGCCGTCCTGCGGCGTCTCGACCATTCCAACATCTTCCTCATCATCGCCGGGAGCTACACCCCGTTCGCGCTGCTGCTCCCACGCGACCAGGCCCGCATGCTGCTCCTCATCGTGTGGACCGGCGCGATCATGGGCGTCGCCTTCCGCGTGTTCTGGGCAGGTGCACCGCGCTGGCTCTACGTGCCGGTCTACGTGCTGCTCGGGTGGGTTGCCGTCTTCTACTTCGGGCCGCTGCTGGACTCTGCCGGGGTGGCCGTCATGACGTGGGTCGTCATCGGTGGGGTGCTCTACAGCCTGGGGGCGATCGTCTACGGCACCAAGCGCCCCGACATCTCCCCGCGGTGGTTCGGCTTCCACGAGGTCTTCCACGCGCTGACCATCCTTGCGTTCACCGCGCACTTCGTCGCGGCATCCCTCGCCCTCACGGGGAGCGGGCCGACCGCCTGACCGACGCGGAGCCGCACTCGTGCGCCCGCCGAGCCTCAGCCCCGCCCGCCCTCCGGCCCACCGGGCGACTCGGGCAGCCCGTCGGCGACATCCTCCGGAGGGAGCGCCTGGGGTGTCTGCCCCGTGGCGGCCGAGGGGCCCGGTGTCGCCGAGGGCTCCTCGGCGCCGACGTCTCCTCCAGCCCCGTCCGACAGCTCCGACTCGGTGACCTGGGGCTCATCCTCGCCTCGATGAGCGGCCTGCTGGCGGTAGGACATCCGGCGCATCCGGGCGTTCATGTTCTTCATGAGGAACCACAGGACGAGCGCGAGCACGAAGAAGGTGACGAACGCGAGGAAGCCTGGTCCGGTGTTGGTGGCGGCGGGGTCGTTCACGGTGTGCGCTCCTGGCGGGTGTCGTGCTCGATGGTCGGGCCGGGTGCGGTGGCCAGGGCGTCGGCCTCGTCAGCAGAAGCCGGCAGACCCGCGAACAGGTCGCTCTCGCCGCCGAGGATCGGCACGTAGGAGACGGCAGCCTCGAAGTCCTCCGTGGGCCACACCTGCGCCTGCACCTCGCGTGACACCCTGAACCAGGTGCCATCGGGATCGACCTGGGTGGCGTGCGCCAGCAGTGCGGCATCTCGCTGCCCGAACCACGCCGAGCACTCGACCCGGGTGGTGACGGGACGGTCCACGCGTGACCAGTTCTCGAGCCACTCGGCGTACGGGCTCTCCTCCTCCAGCGCGGTGAGCGCCTCGTGGAACGCCTCGATCCGGGCCCGACTGAAGGTCTGGTTGTAGTAGATCTTCAACGGCTGCCAGGCCTGACCCGCGTGGGGGAACGCGTTCGGGTCCCCGGCGGCTGCGAACGCCGCCATCGACACGTCGTGGCACATGATGTGGTCGGGGTGGGGGTAGCCCCCGTTCTCGTCGTAGGTCGTCATCACGTGCGGACGGAACCTGCGGATCTCGCGGACCAACGCCTCGGTCGTCACCTCGAGCGGCTCGAGGGCGAAGCAGCCGTCTGGGAGCGGTGGGAGCGGGTCGCCCTCCGGCAGGCCCGAGTCCACGAAGCCGAGCCAGGTGTGGTCCACGCCGAGGATCGCCTGCGCCGCCGCCATCTCGTCGCGTCGCACCTGCACGAGGTCGCGGATGATGTGGGCGTCGGTCTTCAGGCGCGGGTTGAGCACGTCGCCGCGCTCGCCCCCGGTGCACGACACGACGAGCACCTCGTGGCCCTCGTCAACGTACCTGGCCATCGTCGCGGCGCCCTTGCTGGACTCGTCGTCGGGGTGCGCGTGCACGCACATCAGGCGGAGCCGGTCGGACACTGCGGGACCCTTCGGTGCGGCGGTCTCGGGGCGTCCCCGAGAATGGAGTGCCATCCTCTCACCGCGAGAGACCACCCTTGACACCAGGACCGGTATGCCGCTGCCCCGCCCCGCCCCCGGAACGACCCGTTGGTGGGTCGTCGGCACCGTGGGGTGCCTTGCCGCTGTCGCCTTCATCATCTGGTGGGGCATCACCACGACGGTCGGCAGCGTCCGACCCGAGGTCACCGCCTACCAGGTGCAGTCCGACTCGATGGTGCTCGTCGAATACGACCTGCACCGGCCACAGGGAGTTGCCGTCGTGTGCCAGGTCGTCGGACTGGACAACAACAAGGGCCGGGTGGGCGCCGTCGAGGACCGCGTCCCGGCATCCGGTCCCGCCTCGGTGCACCGGGTGGTCAGCGTGCGCACCAGCGCCCGGGCGGTCACGGGCGTGGTGGACTCCTGCATCCGGCAACCCCCTGCCCCCTGACGTCGAGCCCGTCCCCCTCACCGGCCCGGTTCTGCCCGGCCTCCCTCTCCCTGGCCCCCCCCTCTCCCCGGCCCCCCTCTCCCGCCCCTCCCCCTCCGCGACTTCTTGCGACCAGCCCACGTGCTGACCCCGGAGACGGCGTCCTTCGGGTGGCTGATTAGCAATATGTCGGGAGGTTGGTAGACTGGTCGTTTCCACCATTCGGGTCTGGGTCCGATCGAGTCGCCGTCCACCGGCGCCACGGACCCGGGCCCGTTGCCGTAGCCCGCAGTGCCACACGTCGTGGCGCGTGCACGCGAACCACGATCCAGGAGTAGTCACGTGACCGAGACAGCCAACAAGGCGAGCTACCTGACCCAAGGTGCCTTCGATCGTCTCAAGGCCGAGCTCGACGAGCTGTCGGGACCGGGCCGGAGCGACATCACCAGGAAGATCGAGGCGGCCCGCGAGGAGGGTGACCTCAAGGAGAACGGCGGCTACCATGCTGCCCGCGAGGAGCAGGGCAAGATGGAGGCCCGCATTCGCCAGCTGACGCAGCTGCTCGAGACGTCCGTCATCGGCGAGACGCCTCCGGACGACGGTGTGGTCGAGCCCGGCATGGTCGTGACGGTGAGCATGTTCGGCGACAAGGAGACCTTCCTCCTCGGCTCGCGCGAGATCAACGACGACGCGGTGCAGGTCTATTCGGAGAAGTCACCCATCGGGTCGGCCGTCAACGGCGCCAAGATCGGCGACACCGTGACCTACCAGGCCCCGAACGGCAAGAAGATCGAGGTCACCGTCCTCGCCACCACGCCCTACAGCGGCTGAGACGACCGCGCCGCACGGCGCGCAGAGAAGGGTCGGGCGGCAGAACGCGCCCGGCCCTTCTCTCGTGTCACCCCAGCGGAGATCCGGTCGGCAGGACCCCCGAGGCCCTCCCTCAGTCCGTGGTGCGGGAGACGTAGGCGCGGACCGCGAGCGGAGCCAGGATCGCCGACAGCCCGACCGTCCACAGGACCGTCGCGAGGATCGGGTGCTGCAGCGGGAGCGCCGCATCGCCGGGGAGGGAGATGCCGTCGTTGCCCCAGAGCTCGCGCAGGGCCTGTACCAGCGCGCTGACCGGGTTCCACTCCGCGAGCCACCGAAGCCAGTCGGGCATGCCCTCCGGGCGTGCGAACGCGTTGCTCAGGAACGTGATCGGGAACACCGTCGTGAACATGACACCCTGGACCGCCTCGACCGAGCGCAGCGAGGACCCGACGAGGATGCCGACCCAGATCATCAGGAAGCCGAACAGGACGAGCAGTGCGTAGCCGAGGAGCCCTCGGAGGACCCCGTCGTTGATCCGCCACCCGACGAAGAGCCCCGTCAGGGACATCACCACGATGCCGATCATCGAGTGGATGAGGCTCGAGACGCTGCGCGCCACCACCACCGAGCTCCGCCCGATGGGCAGGGAACGGAAGCGGTCCACGATGCCTTTACCGAGGTCGGTGTTGAGGCCGATCGCGACGACGAAGGAGGAGAACGCCATCGTCTGGGCCATGATGCCGGGCAGCAGCCACTCCTTGTAGTCGACACCCGGGATGTTGATCGAGCCACCGAAGACGAAGGCGAAGAGCAGCACGAACATCACTGGCTGGATCGTGACGTCGGTGAGCATCTCGGGCTGGCGCTTGATGTGCGTGAGGTTGCGCCGGATCAGCGCCGCCACCTGGCGCGTGCTGCTGGCCCCACGCTCGTCGGGGTGCGTCGCCCGGAACCGGGTCGGTGCGTCGGCGGTCATCGACCGGCCTCCTGGAGCTGGTCCTGGGGCTCGTCGTCGAGCTCGGCGCGGTGGCCGGTGAGGCTGAGGAAGACGTCGTCCAGGCTCGGCCGCTGCAGGCCGATGTCGTCCAGGGCGATGCCAGCCGCCTCGAGGCGGGCCGCAATGCGAGTCAGCGCGCCGAGACCCTCCGCCGGGGCGGTGAGCCGCCGCGCGTCGTGGTCGACGTGGATCTCCGCGACCTCGGTGCGCACGATGCCGGCCGCGACCTGCACCTCTTCGGGCCGGCTCACCGTGATGACGAGGCTGGCCCGGCCGGACTGGTCCTTCAGCTCGAGCGGGGTGCCCGCGGCGATGATGCGACCGTGGTCGACCACGACGATCTGGTCGGCGAGCTGGTCTGCCTCGTCGAGGTACTGGGTGGTGAGGAACAGCGTGGTGCCATCGCGGACGAGGTCACGCAGCACCCCCCACAGCTCGACCCTGCTGCGCGGATCGAGGCCCGTGGTGGGCTCGTCGAGAAAGAGGACCGGCGGCGTCGCGATGAGGCTGGCGGCGAGGTCGAGCCTGCGGCGCATGCCCCCGGAATAGTCCTTCACGACCTTGTCGCCGGCCTCGGTGAGCGAGAAGCGCTCGAGGAGCTCCTCGGTGGAACGCCGCACCAGGGCGCGCCCGAGGCCGTAGAGGTCACCGACCAGGCGCAGGTTCTCGCGGCCGGTGAGCAGCTCGTCGACCGTCGCGGACTGCGCCGTCAGACCCATCCGGTGGCGAACGGCGTCGGGGTCGGCCACGACGTCGAACCCGGCGACCCGTGCCGTGCCGCGCGTCGGGACGCTGAGCGTGGTCATCATCCGCACCGTGGTCGTCTTGCCGGCCCCGTTGGGCCCGAGCATCGAGAACACCGTGCCCTGGGGCACCGAGAAGCTCACGTCATCGACCGCGGTGAAGTCACCGAAACGCTTGACGAGGCCGATCGCCTCGATGGCGGGGGCGCTCATCGCACCAGGCAGAACGGGTGCCCGGCCGGGTCGAGGTAGACGACGAAGCCGCCCTCGACCGACGGCTGGTGCTCGTGCCGGACCGCACCGACCGCGAGGACCTGCCGTTCCCCTTCCGCGAGGTCGGCGATGTGCAGGTCGAGGTGGAACTGCTGCGGGTGCGAGCCGCCGGGCCACGTCGGCGCCACGAAGTCCTCGATGCGCTGGAACGCCAAGCCCGTGCGCCGAGCCACGGGACCGTGCGAGACCCCACTGCCCGCCGGCACGAGGGTCACCCAGTCGTCGTCGGAGGAGTCCTCGACCTGCCAGCCGAGGACCTGGGCGTAGAAGGCTGCGAGGGCCGGAGGATCGGGGCAGTCGAGCACCACGACGTCGAGCGTGGGGCGGGTGGACGGCAACTGGTCACTCATACCGAAACGCTACGACAGGCCACCGACACCTGTCTCCTCGATTCCCGATCCCGGCGCGCCAGGGTCAGGCCGACACGTGCCCCCGCAGGAGCCTGCCCACCCGCGCAACCTCCTCGGCCGTGTTGTGGACGTGGAAGGACACTCTCAGCCGACCGGCACGCTCCGCCGCGCGGACCCCGTGCTCAACCAGCAGCGCGGCCACGCTCGCGTCGGCGAGCAGTGACCGGATCGCGCCGCCCGTGGCCGCGAGCCCCGCCTCGGCCGCGAACACCTCCTCCAGTGCGAGCGCGTGGTCCTGGAGCGGCTGTGCGCCGACGGACTCCAGGAAGTCAAGGGAGGCCTGGGTGCCGACCCATGCGTGCCACCCCGGCGACACGTCGAAGCGCCGAGCGCCGTCGGCGAGGCGCAGCGGCAGACCGTAGATCGAGGACCACCGCTCGTCACCGGCATACCAGCCCGCGCTGGTCGGGACGAGCGCGTCCACCTTCTCCGGCGTCACCGTGAAGAAGGCGGTGCCCCGGGGGGAGAGGAGCCACTTGTATGCACTGCACACCGTGTAGGCGAACCGGGCGGCATCGACCACGAGCCACCCCGCCGCCTGGGTGAGGTCGACGAGGACGTCGACGCCGTGGTGGTCGGCAGCGCGCGCTATCGCGTCGAGCGGCGCGACCGACCCGTCGGCGGACTGCACCGCAGCCACCGCCACGAGCCCGGTGTCGCCATCGATGCGGTCGGCGAGCTCGGTGAGGGGTACCTCGAGCACCCGCACGCCGCGGTGCGCCTGCGTCGCGAAGGGGAAGGTCACGCTCGTGAACTCCCCGGTGGGCACGAGCACCGTCGAGCCGTCAGGCACGGCCGTGGCGAGCAGCGAGACGAAGGGCGAGACCTGGTGACCCACCGCAACCGACTCGGTGGGCACCCCGACGAGCCGGCCGTATGCCGCCCGCGCCCGGTCGATGACGTCGTCGTAACCGGGTGCGTGGGCCACTCCCCGCCGCCACTCCTCGAGCGCCGCATGCACGGCATCGGTCGTCACCCGCGGGGGCAGTCCCATGGTGGCGGAGTTGAGGTAGGTTCCATCGGCGTCGAACTCGCCCGCCCACGGCCAGGTCTGGCTCATGGGGCCACGGTAGAGGGTTCACCCTCGCCTGCGAGACGACCCGCCAGGAGAGCCGCAGCCTCGGGATGACGGTCCACCAGGAGACCGACGGCGAAGAGCAGGTATGCCGTGTCGACCGCCACCTTGGCACCCTGGGGCACCCGCCACCCCCCGCCGTGGTCGGCGAGCAGGGCGGCCAGCACCCGCCTCGCGACTCCTTCGGGCGCGTGGCGCAGCACCCCGCCGGAGCCGAGGACCAACGCCACCTCCGCCAGCGGCCGAGGACGTTCCGCGGGGTGCGGTGGCCGACCGTGGCGCCGCACCGCGACCACGGTCGCTGCAGCGGCGAGAGCCTCCTCAGCGGCCCACTCCGGCGCGTTGGACGCAAGGTGGGCCGTGTCGGAGGCGACCTGACCGGCATACCGGATCGCGTCCTCCGACAGCGCAAGCCGCTCCCGGCCGGCGGCCTCGACGATGCCGTCAGCGTTCCACCGCATCCCGAGGTCTGCTTCCACGGTGCGCGAGTGCCACAGCGGTGCCACGACCTCGCGTTGGATCGAGGCGTCCTCGCCCTGAGGGGTGATGACGGAGTAGACGTCCGTCGTGGCACCACCGATGTCGACGACGAGCACGTCCCCGCCCACGCGGTCCGCGAGCACCTCGACGCCGCTGAGCACGGCATCAGGAGTGGCAGCCCTGACCAGCTCCGCGAAGCCGCGTCCACGGGAGAGCCCTTTGCCGCCGATGACATGGGTCAGGAAGACCTCGCGGATGGCTGCGCGGGCCCGCTCCGGGGCGACCACCCCGATCCTGGGGAGGACGTTGTCCGTCACGACGTGGCGGCGGGAGGTGCTCGCCAGGAGGTCCCCCACCTCTCGGGCGACCTCCTGGTTTCCCGCGACGACCACGGGGGCGGCCAGGCGGGCCCGCGCCAACCGTCCGGCGTTGTGCAGGAGCACCTCGGCGTTGCCACCGTCCGTGCCACCGACGAGGAGCACCACGTCGGGCGCGCAGGCGCGCAGCTCGGTGACGGCCCGCCCGTCGAGGCGACCTGCTGCGACGTGCACCACCTTGGCGCCGGCGGAGAGGCCGACCCGGTGACCGGCCTCGGCGGTGACGTCCCGTTCGTACCCGACGACGGCGAGGCGCAGACCCCCACCAGCGCTCGAGCAGAGGAGCACCTCGCCGGGGCCACGCGTGCCACACAGCTCGGCACGCACCGCGTCGACACCGTCCATGACGTCGGTGGTGATCGTCGTGGGGTGGCTCGCCGTGCCCAGGACGGCGCCCGACCCCAGCTCGAGCAGGACCGCCTTGGTGTAGGTCGACCCGACGTCGACGGCCAGGACCGTGCCCACCGACGGTCTCAGGCCAGCCGGTCGAGGGCCTGGCGGAGGTCCGCGATGAGGTCCTCGACGTCCTCGATGCCCACCGACAGCCGGATCAGGTCGGAGGGGACCTCGAGCTCGGTGCCGGCGACGGACGCGTGCGTCATCCGTCCGGGGTGCTCGATGAGTGACTCGACACCCCCGAGGGACTCACCCAGGGTCCACAGCCGGGTCTCGGCACAGACCTTCGTCGCGACGTCCTCGCCGCCCTTGACCCGGAACGCCACCATGCCGCCGAAGCGCCGCATCTGGCGGGCCGCGACGTCGTGGTTGGGGTGGTCGGGCAGGCCCGGGTAGTGCACCGCCGTGACCCCCTCGTGCTGGCCCAGGAAGTCGACGACGGCCTCGGCGTTGTCGCAGTGACGCTCCATGCGCACCGCGAGCGTCTTCAGACCGCGCAGCACGAGCCAGGCGTCGAAGGGGCCGGCAACCGCACCCATCGAGTTCTGGTGGGTGGCGATGAGGTCGGACACACTGCGTCCGTCAGGGGTGGTTGCTCCGGGGGCGACGATCGCGGCACCGCCGACCACGTCACTGTGGCCACCCGCGTACTTCGTCGTGCTGTGCACCACGACGTCGGCGCCCAGGGCGATCGGGTTCTGGAGGTAGGGCGACGCAAAGGTGTTGTCGACCACCAAGAGCGCGCCGGCCTCGTGCGTCACCGCGGCGATGGCCTCGATGTCGGCAATGCCCAGCAGGGGGTTGGTGGGCGTCTCGACCCAGACCATGGCGGTCTCCGGGCGGATCGCGGCACGCACCGCCTCGACGTCGGCGACCGCCGCAACGCTGTGCTCGACGCCCCACGTGCGCACGACCGTGTTGAACAGCCGGTAGGTGCCGCCGTAGGCATCCGAGGGCACGACCACGTGGTCGCCGGGCGTGAGCAGCGCGCGGAGCACGGTGTCCTCCGCGGCGAGGCCGCTCGCGAAGGCGAAGCCTCGCTCACCACCCTCCAGCGCGGCGATGCACTTCTCGAGCGCCGTGCGGGTCGGGTTCGCGGAACGGGAGTACTCGTAGCCGCCGCGCAGCCCCCCGATGCCGTCCTGCTTGTAGGTGCTCACCTGGTGGATGGGGGGCACCACGGCACCCGTGGTGGGGTCGGGCTCCTGGCCGGCGTGAATGGCGCGCGAGGAGAAGCCGAGGTCGTCGTGGGTCATACCCCGAGCGTAGGCGCTCGGGCCGGCGCCGCTCCCGTACCCCGGTCGCTCGCCCCCGCATCGAAGCTCTGCTAGCAGAGGTTGGCTGTCCAACCACACGTTGCACCCTGTGGTTGGCGCACGAGCCTCTGCTAGCAGAGGTTAGGGGGAGGGATGCCGGGGACGGTCGACCGCGCTCGGCCGGACTTCTTGCGGGGGTGTGACGTGGCTTCGACAGCGATCTCCCCCGGGGATGATGCCGGGGCCCTCTGGCGTTGTCGACACCATGCTCTTCGGATCCCGCACCAAGACCACCATGCCCACCGCCGACGACGCCATGCAGGGCCGCGACCGTCGGCTGTTCCCCGTGCCGAGCACCCACGAGGTGCTGGGCACCCCACTCGAGGGCCCGTGGCCCGAGGGCACCGAGGTGCTCTACGTCGCGATGGGGTGCTTCTGGGGGGTCGAGCGCATCTTCTGGAAGATCCCGGGGGTCGTGACCACGGCTGCGGGATACATGGGTGGTTTCACGAAGAACCCCACCTACGAGGAGACGTGCACCGGCCGCACCGGCCACGCGGAGGCCGTCCTCGTCGCCTACGACCCGGCGATCACCTCCCCCGAGCTGCTGCTCAAGGCGTTCTGGGAGAACCACGACCCGACCCAGCGCAACCGTCAGGGCAACGACATCGGCACGGCGTACCGGTCGGCGATCTTCTGGACCACCGAGGGCCAGGAGTCGGCGGCAACGGCCACCCGGGACGCGTTCCAGGACGTGCTCACCCGCGCCGGCCGCGGTGAGATCACCACCACGCTCGCGTCGGCCAAGGACGCCGGTCCGTTCTGGTATGCCGAGGACTACCACCAGCAGTACCTCCACAAGAACCCCAACGGTTACTGCAACCACGGCCCCAACGGTCTGACCTGCCCGGTCGGTGTGGCGAACCTGCCGGCCCAGACCGACATCCTCCCGCCCGCCTGACCCACGGCGCGCACGCCCGGCCGACGTCAGCAGTCCTGGCGCCGGCCGGCGGTGTCCTCAGATGGCTGCGGCCACCTCGGTGCCCTGGCGGATCGCACGCTTGGCGTCGACCTCGGCGGCGACGTCCGCGCCACCGATGAGGTGCGTGAGGATGCCGCGCTCGTCGAGCTCGTCGGCCAGGGTGCGCTGGGACTCCTGACCCGCGCACACCACGACGCTGTCGACTGCGAGCACGCGCTTCTGCGAGCCGTTCTCGCCGAGGGCGAGGTGCAGCCCGTCATCGTCGATCCGCTCGTATGCCGTGACGCCGGTCAGCTGCTGGACCCCCTTGGCCTTCAGTGCGGCGCGGTGCACCCAGCCCGTCGTCTTGCCCAGCCCCTTCCCGATCGAGGTCGTCTTGCGCTGCACGAGGAAGACCTCACGCGGGCTCGGCTCTGGCACCGGGGCGGTCAGCCCGCCGCGGGTCTTCGCGGGGTCCCCGACCCCCCACTCCGCGCGCCAGGCGTCAGGATGGAGCGTCGGTGAGTTGACGGTGGTGAGGAACTCGCTGACGTCCACACCGATCCCTCCCGCACCGATGACGGCCACCCGCTGGCCGGCGGTGCGCTCACCGCGCACCAGCTCGGCATACGTCATCACCATCGGGTGGTCGATCCCCTCGATGTCGGGGATCCGCGGCACCACGCCGGTTGCGACGACCACCTCGTCGAAGCCGGCCTGCTCGAGCTCGTCCGCCGTGACCCACCGCTCCAGGTGCACCTTGACTCCGGTGATATCCAGCCGCCGCGTGAAGTAGCGGATCGTCTCGGCGAACTCCTCCTTGCCCGGGATCCTCATCGCGATGTCGAACTGCCCGCCCACGTGGTCACGCGCCTCGAAGAGCTCGACCTCGTGGCCCCGTTCGGCCAGCGTCGTCGCGGCCGCGAGACCCGCAGGGCCACCGCCGACGACGGCCACCTTCTTGGTTCGGCGCGTCGGCCCCAGGACCAGCTCGGTCTCGTAGCCGGCGCGCGGGTTGACCAGGCAGGTCGCCCGCTTGTTGACGAAGGAGTGGTCCAGACACGCTTGGTTGCAGGCGATGCACGTGTTGATCTCGTCCGCGCGGGACTCCTCCGCCTTGCGGACCCACTCCGGGTCGGCGAGGAAGGGTCGCGCCATCGACACCAGGTCGGCGCCGCCGTCGGCCAGCACGGACTCTGCGACGTCGGGCATGTTGATCCGGTTGGTCGCCACGACGGGGATCGACACGTGCTCCTTCAGCCGGCCGGCATACGAGGCGAATGCCGCGCGCGGCACCGACGTGACGATGGTCGGCACCCGGGCCTCGTGCCACCCGATGCCGAAGTTGAGGATGCTGGCGCCGGCCGCCTCGATCTCGCGAGCGAGAGCGGTGACCTCGTCCCACGTCTGGCCCTCCTCGACGAGGTCGAGGACGGAGATGCGATAGATGAGGATGAAGTCCGGGCCGGCTGCCTCGCGGACCGCGCGCACCACCTCGACGGCGAAACGACGGCGCTTCTGCGGGCTGCCGCCCCACCGGTCAGTGCGGTCGTTGGTGCGCGGCGCGAGGAACTGGTTGATGAGGTAGCCCTCGGAGCCCATCACCTCGACACCGTCGTAACCGGCCTCGCGCGCGAGGCGCGCGGCGCGCGCAAAGGCATCCACCTGCCGTTGGACCCCCTTGTCCGAGAGGGCTCGGGGTGCGAACGTGCTGATCGGGCTCTTGATCGCCGAGGGTGCGACGCACCAGGGGGTGAATGCGTAGCGCCCGGCGTGCAGGATCTGGAGCGCGATCCGGCCGCCTTCGGCGTGCACGGCATCCGTGATCTTCCGGTGCTGCGCGGCTTCTCGCTGGGTGGTCAGCTTCGAGGCACGGGGAAACAGGGTGCCTGCGACGTTCGGCGCGAAGCCACCGGTGACCATGAGGCCTGCGCCGCCGCGGGCGCGCTCGGCGAAGTAGGCCGCGAGCTTGGGGAAGTCCTTGGCCCGGTCCTCCATCCCGGTGTGCATCGAGCCCATGATGACCCGGTTGGGGAGGGTGACGTGGCCCAGGTCGAGAGGGGCCAGCAGGTGGGGGTAGTCGCTCATCGACCCGTCCGATCTCACATCAGCGGCACCACCGGCGGCACCTCCGAGCAGCCTCCCCCGTTGTTACCGGCGGGTCAACCTCGCAGCACTGTGAGGCTGCTCGCAGGTCGCCCCGCGCCGAGCACCCCCGCGGTCGAGGTGAAATCCCGGCGCGAGAGACCAGAACATCACCTCCACCCCGCCGGGGGCACTCGCGAGAACCGTCAGTCGGTGAGGAAGGACAGTAGGTCGGCGCGGGTCAGCACCCCGATCGGTTTGCCGTCCTCGATGACCAGCACGGCATCCGAGCCCTCCAGCTCGTGCCGAGCCGTCGAGATCGGCTCACCTGCCCCGACGAGGGGGAGCCCCGGCCCCATGTGGCTGCCGACCGGGTCCGCCAGGTGCGCCTTGCCCGTGAAGAGCGCCTCGAGGAGGTCCCGCTCGGACACCGCCCCGGCCACCTCTCCGGACATGACGGGAGGCTCGGCCTTCACGACGGGCATCTGGGAGACGCCGTACTCGCGCAGGATCTCGATCGCGTCGCGCAGGGTCTCGGTGGGGTGGGTGTGGACCAGCGCCGGGATGTCGCCCGCCTTGGCGCGGAGCACGTCGCCGACGGTGCGATCCGCCCCGGTGTGCATGAAGCCGTAGGACGTCATCCAGTCGTCGTTGAATATCTTGGAGAGGTAGCCGCGACCGGAGTCCGGGAGCAGCACCACGACGACGGCATCGGCGGGGAGGTCCTTGGCGATGCGCAGCGCGGCCACGACCGCCATCCCGCAGGAGCCACCGACCAGGAGCCCCTCCTCGCGGGCGAGCCGTCGGGTCATGGAGAAGGAGTCCGCGTCCGAGACCGCCACGACGTCGTCGACCTGGGACGGGTCGTAGGCGGTCGGCCAGAAGTCCTCGCCGACGCCCTCCACGAGGTAGGGGCGACCCGTGCCGCCGCTGTAGACGGACCCCTCGGGGTCGGCCGCGACGACGCGCACCCGACCGGAGTCGCGCTCCTGGGAGACCTCGCGCAGGTAGCGCCCCGCACCAGAGATCGTCCCTCCGGTGCCGGCACCGGTGACGAAGTGGGTGACCCTGCCGTCGGTGTCCCGCCAGATCTCAGGACCCGTCGTCTCGTAGTGCGAGAGAGGACCGTTGGGGTTGGAGTACTGGTCGGGTTTCCACGCGTTCGGCGTCTCGCGCATCAGGCGGTCGGACGTCGAGTAGTAGGAGTCCGGGTGCTCCGGGGCGACGGCGGTCGGGCAGACGACCACCTCGGCCCCGTAGGCCTTGAGCACGTTGCGCTTGTCCTCGGAGACCTTGTCGGGACAGACGAAGATGCAGGTGTAGCCGCGGCGCTGGGCGATCAGCGCCAGGCCCACCCCGGTGTTGCCCGACGTCGGCTCGACGATCACACCGCCCGGCTTGAGCTCCCCCGAGGCCTCCGCCGCCTCGACCATCTTCAAGGCGATCCGGTCCTTCACGGACCCCCCCGGGTTGAGGTACTCCACCTTCGCGAGGACGGTGGCGGCGATCCCCTTCGTCACCGAGGTGAGCTTGACGAGCGGGGTGTCCCCCACGAGGTCCACGATGTGCTCTGCATACTTCACCGGGCCATCCTCGCACGCCGCCCGCGAGGCACCTCACGCCAGAATGGGGTGGCGGATGCCGTGCTCCTCCTGTGACGATCGTGCCCATGGCTGGCGCTGATGACTATCTCGCGGTGAACCGTGCGAACTGGGACGAGCGAGCGGGCGTGCATGCCGCGAGCGCCGAATACGGCTGGGACAGGTTCGTCTCGGACCCCGGGCACATCGGCGACTGCGTCCGATTCGACCAGCCACTCCTGGGGGACGTCGACGGGCTCACCGGCATCCATCTCCAGTGCCACATCGGCACCGACACGCTGGGCCTGGCCCGCCTCGGCGCCCGGATGACCGGGGTGGACCTCTCACCCGTCTCGCTGCAACACGCCGCGCGCCTGTCCCGCGAGGCCGGCCCCGAGATCGAGTACATCGAGGCGGACACCTACTCGGCGCCGACTGCGGTGGCCGGTCGCACGTTCGACCTCGTCTACACCGGCATCGGCGCATTGTGCTGGCTGCCGGACATCGTGCGCTGGGCCGGCGTCGTCGACGACCTGCTCGCTCCCGGTGGTCAGCTGTTCATCCGGGAGGGGCACCCCATGCTCTGGGCGGTCGATGAGAACGTTCCCGACCGGCTCACCCTGGGATACGCGTACTTCGAGGTGCCCGATCCCTTCGACCTGCAGGAGGACGGCACGTACGTCGAGACCTCGCACGAGTTCGTCAACACCCGCCAGCTGTCGTGGAACCACGGCCTCGGTGAGATCGTGACCGCGCTCCTGTCCCGCGGTCTGGTCGTGACCGATCTCGTGGAGCACCGCAGCGTCCCCTGGGAGGCGCTTCCCGGGCGGATGGTCCGGGGTGCGGACGGGGAGTTCCGCATGGTGGCGGAGGCGGAGCGGCTCCCGCTGTCCTACACGCTCCGCGCCCGCAAGCGCTGAGCCGGCGGCGGCATCAGCCGCGGTCGGCCCGTGCCAGGAATCGCTGCACGTCGACGACGACGCGTTCCACGCGTCCCATCCCGACCAGGGCACCGGAGCCGTCCCGCGCCTCGACCTCGAACACCAGCCGGCGCCCGTCCACCTCGATCAGCACGGCTGTGACGGTGACGCGCGTGCCCACCGTGCTCGCCGCGAGGTGTTGCACGCTGACGGACGTCCCGACGGTCGAGGACCCGACCGCCACGCGCGCCTCCACCGCTCGGCAGGTCGCCGCCTCACACCACGCCACGAGGCGCGGGGTGCCCAGCACGGCGAGGCTTCCTGAGCCCAGCGCCTCCGCCGTGTCGAGGTCCGACACGGTGCACTCGACCTCACCACGGGCTCCCACGTCCGGCTGCACGGCCCCAACCGTATGCCGTCCGGCCGAGGAGGAAGGCGCGCCGCGTCCTGGGCGTTACCGTGGAGGACTGATCGAGAAGGACGGTGGACATGGGACGAGCACGGCGGGCGCGCAAGATCGCAGCCACCGCGGCATACGGCGGGGGCGGGCTGGCGGCGGCCGGGGCCGCGCTCGGGGCCGTGAGCTGGGGGGTCATCCACGGGGAGGCAGCCCTGGCCCGGTGGGCGATCGGCTCAGCGTCGGACGACACGCCCGACGACAACGGCGTCTACGGCGCAGGCGCCGGCGGGGCCTATGAGCTGATCGTCCTCGGGGACAGCTCTGCCGCCGGACTCGGGGTGGATCACGCCTACCAGACGGTCGGGGCCATCGTTGCGAACGGGGTGGCGGCACTGACCGGCCGACGTGTTCGGCTGACGAACCGGTCCGTCGTCGGAGCGGAGTCCAGCGACCTCGACCGCCAGCTCGCGACCGCCCTGGAAGAGGTCATGCACCCCGACGTCGTGCTCATCATGATCGGGGCCAACGACGTGACGCACCGCATCGAGCGCACCGCGGCGGTGCACCACCTCGAGCAGACCGTGCGGCGGGTTCGCGCGCTGGGCGCCAAGGTCGTCGTGGGCACCTGTCCCGACCTCGGCACCATCCAACCGATCCGGCAGCCGTTGCGGTTGCTCATGCGCCGCTGGTCGCGCGACCTCGCGGCCGCCCAGACCGTCGCCGTCGTCGAGGCAGGAGGGCGCACCGTCTCGCTGGCCGACCTCATCGGGTCGGAGTTCGCTGCGTCGCCGCGCGAGATGTTCAGCAAGGATCGCTTCCACCCCTCAGCAGCGGGATACGCGAGGGTCTCCGCCGCGCTCCTGCCGAGCGTCTGCGCGGCGCTGGGTGTCTGGGGCGTGGACACCGACGACCGTCCGCCGGAGCCTCGACGCGGCGAGGGAGTGGGCCCGGTCGCGGTCGCCGCCGGGCAGGCCGTCAAGGACCCCGGCACGGAGGTGGCACCCACCGAGATCGCCGGCGAGTCCCGCGGACCACGGGGCCGCTGGGCCGTGCTCCTGCGCCGACGCCCGGATGTCGCGCCACCCCAGGGCGACCCGGACCCCCCGCAGGCCCCCACCCATGGCTACGAGCCGCCCGCGGATGCCGGGCACACCCAGACCTCGCTGCCGGCGGGCACCGCGTCGTAGCGCGCACGGCACGAGCTCAGTCGGTGGGCACGATGGCGTCGAGCTCGACCTCGACCTTCCACCGGGGGTCCACCAGTCCGGCGACGATCACCATCGTGCTCGCGGGACGGATCTCGCCGAAGGTCTCGCCGTGCACGCCCGACACCGCGTCGACGACATCGGCGTCGGTGATGAAGTTCCTCGTGCGGATCACGTCCTCCGGTCGCCCCCCGAGCTCGGCCAACGCCGCGAGGGCGATCTCCCAGCACCGACGCGCCTGGGCTGCGGCGTCGGTGCTGACGTGACCATCCGGGCTGACCGGGGCGGTGCCCGCGACGGCGATGTGCTGGCCGACCCGCACGGCCCGGCTGAACCCCACACTCCCCTCGAACGGCGATCCCGATGAGGCTCTGGTGCGTGTGGTGTCCATGCCTCATCATGGCCGCAGTCATCAGGGCCGCGGAAGCCCCGCGACGCCGCGGCGAGACCAAGGCCACACCCGGCTGACAGGCACCCGGCATACCCTTGGTCTAGTCACCGTCCCAGGGCGACCGCGCCGCAGCCCACACCCTCCAGGAGTCACCATGCCCGAGGCCGTCATCGTCGCAACAGCACGCACCCCGATCGGGCGTGCGTTCAAGGGGTCCCTGAAGGACATCCGCCCGGACGACCTCTCGCTACAGGTCGTGAGGAGCCTCCTGGAGCAGGTGCCCGGTCTGGACCCGGCGACGATCGACGACCTCTACTGGGGATGCGCCGAGCCCAGTGGCAAGCAGGGCTCCAACGTGGCGCGCGTCATCGCCGTGCTCGCCGGCCTGGACCTCCTGCCCGCCGCCACGGTCAACCGGTTCTGCGCGAGCTCGACCCAGACGATGCGGATGGCCTTCCACGCCATCAAGGCCGGCGAGGGTGACGTCTTCCTCGCAGGTGGCGTCGAGTGTGTCTCGCAGTACTCGAACTTCGCGGGTGCTGGTGGCACCGACGCCGACACCCAGAACCCGCTCTTCGGCGACTCGCAGGCGCGCATGGTCGAGATGGCCCGCACGAACGCCACCTGGACCGACCCCCGCGAGAGCGGCGGGCTCCCCGACGTCTACCTCGCCATGGGGCAGACCGCCGAGAACGTCGCGACCTTCCGTGGCATCTCGCGCCAGCGCCAGGACGAATGGGGCGTCACGAGCCAGAACCGCGCCGAGAAGGCCATCGCCGAGGGGTTCTTCGCCCGCGAGATCCTGCCGGTGACGATGCCCGACGGCACCGTCGTCTCCACCGACGACGGCCCTCGCCCCGGTGTCACCCTCGAGGCCGTTCAGGGCCTGAGGACGGTGTTCCGCGAGGACGGAACCGTCTCCGCCGGCAACTGTTGCCCGCTCAACGACGGCGCCTCCGGCGTGGTCATCATGAGCGACACCCGGGCAGCTGAGCTCGGTCTCACACCGCTCGCACGCATCGTGTCCACAGGAGTCTCAGGCCTCTCCCCCGAGATCATGGGCCTCGGACCGGTGGAGGCATCGCGTCAAGCGTTGGCCCGCGCCGGCATGACCATCGGCGACATGGACCTCTACGAGATCAACGAGGCGTTCGCGGCGCAGGTGCTGCCGAGCGCAGACGACCTCGGGATGGACGTCGACAAGCTCAACGTGCACGGTGGCGCCATCGCGCTCGGGCACCCCTTCGGCTCCACCGGCACCCGGATCATGACCACCCTGCTCAACGGCCTGGAGTCGCGCGACGGCCAGTTCGGCCTGGAGACGATGTGCGTCGGCGGCGGCCAAGGCATGGCGATCATCGTCGAGCGCCTGCGCTGACCCTCGGGTCGTGCGCTCCGGCGTGTGCTGTGAGAGCACCCCGGGCCCGCGCCCGGATCAGCCGAGCTCTCTGCGCAGGTCGGTGAGCAGGTCCGGGATGCCGTTGCCGCGGCCAGCCGCGTAGGCGTCCCACACGAGGACCGCCAGCTGGTCGAGCACCACGGCCGGCCCCAGGTCGGCCACCACCAAAACCTCCGCCTCGGCCTCATCCGCTGACGCGAGCTCGGGCTCCCTCTCGGTCTCGATCTCGGTCTCGGTCTCGGGCCCAGCGCAACCCCCATCCAGGCCCCCACCCCCCTCGACTTCTTGCGATCCAGCGACGCCCGATGGCCCTGAACTGGCGTTCGAGCGTGGCTCAGGCGCAATAAGTCGAGGGGGGTGGGGGTGGGGGGCGAGGCGGGCGAGCGTCGCCAGGGCAGCGCGCAGCAGCGGCATCCGGCTCTGCGCGCGGGCCAGGGGAAGCTCCCCCCAGCGGCGGGCGAGACGGTCGAGCTCCATGCGCGCGCGGGGGTCGAGCAGGTCCGGAGACGACACCGCCGGGGCAGGTGATCCTGCCCCGGCGGTGTCGTGCGTCGCGTCTTCGGTCACTGCCTCAGGCGGGCGAAGAGGCGGAGGAACTCGATGTAGAGCCACACCAGGGTGACGATGAGGCCGTGCGCGAGGAGCCAGGCGTAGGGCCGCGGGGCGCCCATGGCGATGGCCCGCTCGATCGAGTCGAAGTCGAGCGCCAGCGTGAACGACGCGAGCCCGACCGCGAAGAGCGAGATCGCGATGCCGATGGGGCCGCTCCCACCAAAACCGAAGGGTGAGTCGCTGAAGAACACCGCGAAGAAGAAGTTGACGACGGCGAAGATCGCGTAGCCGAAGATCATCATGGTCATGATTCGGCGGAACTTCGCGGTTACCTTGATCAGCCCGAACTTGTAGGCGAGGAACATGCCCACGAACGTCGCCAAGGTGGCCAGCACCGCTTGCGCGACGATGCCTCCTGTCGCGGCGCCCCCTGGCTGATCGAATGCCCGCGTGAAGAACTGGCTGACCGCGCCGACGAACAGTCCCTCCACGACGGCGTAGGCGAGGATCAGGGGAACGCTGAGGGCCTTCTTGAAGGCGATGACCAAACCCAGCACGAGCGTGCCGATCATCCCCCCCACCCAGACCATCATCCCGAGGCCCTGGTTCGCGGCTGACACCAACCAGCCAACGGTCGCCATGACCAGGACGATCGAGAACAGGCCGAGGGTCTTCATGACCACGTCGTCCATCGTCACTCGGTCGGTCTGCACGGCGCCGGCGGACGGACGGCTGTACAGGTCCTGAAGCTGTTGGGCGGTCATCCCCGCCGTCGCGGCCTGCGAAGCACTCGTCGCACTCATCTGCTGGCCGCCCGGGCCGCCGAACCCGGCATAGCCGGACTGGGCGTCCTTCTCGAGCCGGTTGAATGCCGGGTTGTTGTTGGCCATCGTTCCTCCGGATGGTCATGGGCGGTGGCGGTCACCGCGGTTGTCACAAGAGTAGACGCGCAGAGGGTCTCCCGTGTTCCCGCCACGGGCGTCGACGTCCCCCCGGTGGCGCTGGCGCGCCCCCGACGGGACCCGCCCACCTCACTGCGTTCGGAAACCTCCCGAATCCCCCCGGTGGCGCTGGCGCGCCCCCGACGGGATTCGAACCCGCACCTGTGGCGATTTTAAGTCGCCTGCCTCTGCCAGTTGGGCCACGGGGGCGCAGCCACTGTATGCCGTGGTCACACCCCCGCGACCGCCCTCACCCTCCGGAGCTGCTGGGTGTCGGCGTTGCAGAAGGAGTCGTCGTGGGGGTCGTCGACGGGGACGGGCCGGGGGTCGAGGTGACGTCCGGCGCCGAGGTGGCACCCGCCCCGCTCGACGTCGTCGCACCCGGGACCACGGGCAGCGGTGGGAGGGTTTGAGGCGGGGTCCAGCCGTTTCCGGCATCCGCCCACGGGTCCTGCTCCCCGAGCACCAGCGGGAAGACGTCGGTCGCGACGGCCGGGGTGCCGTCAGGGCGCAGCGGGACGTCCTGGCCACCCAGGAGATCCCGGTCGACGAACAGGCCCTGCCCCTGCTGGTCGAAGACCCTCGCCCCCTCCACCCGGTTGCCCTGCGCGTCGTAGACGTAGAGGTTCTGCACCTGGCTGCCGTTGACCGCGAGCCCCGGGACGTCAAAGGACTCGCCCCCTCCTCCGCCCCCGGCACTTAAGGACACCGCAACGATGAAGGCCGGCAGCACCATCACCGCCGCGAAGGCGTTGGCCGTCGCCGACAGTCTCCGCGCCCCGGCGGTGCGAGTGACGCCCACCGAGCGACGGCCCCACCAGAAGGACAACCCCGCTCCGAAGAGGAGAAGGAGCCAGGAGGACGTACCGAGAAGGAGCACCACCACCCACGCCAGCACCGCACCTCGAGCCAGCCACCACACCGGGCGGAGGTCTCCCAGCCACGGGAACCGGGTCAACAGCCGGTCGCCCACATCGCGCGCCCACGACCCGAGCCCGCTCACCCCACGACCGCGACCCACGCCGTCGGCCGGGGCGGAACGGGGTGGGAGGCCGGCAGCGGACCGTAGCTCTGCGGCATACGACTCCGGCTGGCCCAGCAGGTCGCCCAACCGGCCGCCGGACTCGGCCACCCGCTCGGCGAGGTCCGCCTCCATCCCGAGGGTGAGGTCATCGACGTCCTCAGGCGGGAGGTCTGCGAGCCAGGCGCGGACCGCCGTGATGTAGGCCTGCACGTCCTGGGCCTGCGGGAGGCTCGCCGTGACCTGGGTGTCGCTCATGATGCCGCTCCTGCCTGCTCGAGCAGACCGTCCATCGTAGCGGCAAAGGCGCCCCACGTCTTGCCCTGGGTCTGCAGCGTGTGTCGTCCCTGCTCGTTGATGCCGTAGTACTTGCGGTGCGGGCCCTCGTCGGAGGGGACGACGTAGGTCGTCAGCGCGCCGGCGGAGTAGAGCCGGCGCAGCGTGCCGTAGACCGAGGCATCGCCCACCTCCTCCAGGCCCGCGGCGCGCAACCGGCGCACGACGTCATATCCGTAGCCGTCCTCCCGGGCGACGACCGCGAGCACGGCGAGGTCGAGCACCCCCTTGACGAGCTGTGTGCCGTCCACGGCGCCACCCCTTTCACGACGCACCCCGATGGTGCGATTCGCACACTACTCCGCATTACGCGATACTGCGCACGAAAGGGCAGTGGGGCGTGTCGCGGCTCGCTGCGTGCCCCTGGTCCATCCCTCGGCTGGATCAGCGACGCGGTGGGTGCGCTGCGTGCACCCTCCTGCGAGAGGAGGCCTCAGGCCAGGGAGAGGGCGATGCCGTCGAGGATGTCGTGCTCACTCGTCACGACCTCTGCCCCGGGTGACTGCTCCGCCACCGCACCGAGCACCTCGTGCCAGACGAGCGCGCCGGCCCCGATCACGTCGACCCGGCCTGGGTGCATGAAGCCAAGGGCCGCTCGCTGCGCGCGGGTCATGGCGAGCAGGTCCCGCGAGGCCGCGCGGTGCTGCTCGATGCTCAGCCGGGCCAGGTGGATCGCGTCCCGGTCGTACGCCGTGAGGCCGAGAGCCAGGGCCGTCACCGTGGTGATCGACCCCGCCAGACCGACGACGACCCGGATGCCGGAGAGGCTCACGACCGCCGAGGCCTCGTCGAGGGCTCCCCCGACGTCGCGCCGGACCGCAGACACCTCCGCGTGGCTCGGAGGGTCGGAGTGCAGGTGCCGCTCCGTCATCCGCACACAGCCGACGTCCATCGAGCGGGCCGCCTCCACGTCGGCGCTGCCGCGCACGATCTCGGTGGAACCACCGCCGAGGTCGACCACGAGATAGGGCCCGGCGAGGCCCATCGCCACGAGGTCCCCCGTGGCACCAGAGAAGGACAACCGAGCCTCGACGTCACCGGCAACGACTTCCGGGGTCACGTCCAGGTCTGCGAAGGCATCGCGCACCCCGTCGACGAACTGCGCCGCGTTGCGGGCGTCGCGCGACGCGGACGTGGCAACGAAACGCACCGCCTCCGCCCCGAGCTCACGACACTGCCCGGCATACGTCCTGGCGGCTGCGAGCGTGCGCTCCAGCGCCTCGGGGGCGATGACACCGGTGCGGTCGATGCCCTGCCCGAGCCGGACGACCTCCATGCGGCGCACCACGTCGGTGAGCCGGCCGTCGGCCCCGATGTCGGCCACGAGCAGGCGGATCGAGTTGGTGCCACAGTCGACCGCTGCGACCCGGCGAGGCTTCGCGCCCGTCATGTGCGGCTCTCGGGATCGGCATCCCCGGAGTCGGCATTCACGGAGTCGGCATTCCCCGAACCAGCGCCCTCGGAGCAGGGGCTGCGCTCCCACCAGGGGTCCAACATCGCCAGCGCCTCGTCACCGAGGGGGTTGACGCCGGGGCCGACGGCGAGCGAGTGCGCCACGAGCACGTGGAGGCACTTCACCCGGGTGGGCATGCCGCCGGCCGAGATGCCCGCGATCTCCTCGACCTCGCCCAGCTCGGACCGGCGCGCGAGGTAGTCGACGTGCGCCGCGGCATACCGCTCGCGCAGTGCGTGGTCGGACTCCAGCCGCTCACTCATCTCGCGCATCACCCCAATGCTCTCCAGGGTGGACAGCGCTCCGGTGAGCCGCGGGCAGGTGGCGTAGAACGAGGTCGGAAACGGCGTGCCGTCCGGCAGGCGTGGCTCGGTGCGCACCACGTCCGGCTCCCCGCACGGGCAGCGGTGACCGACCGCGACCACGCCGCGCACCTCGCGGCCGAGCTGGCGCGACACGGCTGCGAGGTCAGCCTCCGCCACGGGAGGCAGACCGGCGGCGTCGGTCACCGGCGGGCCGCGGGTGCGTCGGCGGTGCGCGCGGACTCCCACACGGTGGTGTACCAGGGCAGGGTCGAGACGGGTGCCGCCGGATCGGCGAGACCGTCGATGGTGGGCTTGCTGGGCTTGGCGTCCAGGACGGTGTAGGACTTCTCTCCCGGTTTGACGAACTTCAACCGCTGGCGCGCCTGCTGCTCGACGTAGGCCGGGTCGCGCCACCGCTCCTGAGCAGCTTGGAGGGATGCGACATCTTGCTCCTGGCTCGCGACCTTGGCGCGCAGGGCCGAGATGTCGCCGCGCTGGCCCACCCATGCCGCGACCGTGGAGCCGAGCAGAACGGTCAGGAAGGCGACTACCGCGACGAGGACGACCGATCGGCGGGCACGGCGGCCCTTGGTGGCGCCGGTGATCCGGCTCCGCCAGCCCCGCGGAGGTGGTGGTGAGGCAGGGGGTGCCGATGCCCGCGGACGCGACGCGGTCGAGCGACGCGGGGGCCGCGACACTGGTCCGCGCGAACGTCCGGAGGCCATCGTCGCGGTCAGCCCCGGGTGCGGCGGGCGAACCGCGGGAAGGCGTCGGCGCCGGCATACACGGCGGCGTCGTCGAGCTCCTCCTCGATCCGCAGCAGCTGGTTGTACTTGGCGACGCGCTCCGAGCGCGCCGGTGCGCCCGTCTTGATCTGTCCGCAGTTCGTCGCCACGGCGAGGTCGGCGATCGTGGTGTCCTCGGTCTCGCCCGAGCGGTGGCTCATCATGCAGCGGTAGCCGTTGCGGTGGGCCATGTCCACCGCGTCGAGGGTCTCGGTGAGCGTGCCGATCTGGTTGACCTTCACGAGGAGGGCGTTGGCCGTGCCTGAGGCGATGCCACGGGCGAGCCGCTCGGGGTTGGTGACGAAGAGGTCGTCGCCCACGATCTGCACCTGGTCGCCGAGGCGGTCGGTCATCGCCTTCCAGCCCTCCCAGTCGTCCTCGTCGAGCGGGTCCTCGATGGACACCAGCGGGTACGCCGCCACGAGGTCGGCGTAGTAGTCGACCATCTCCTCGGCGCTCTTGGTGCCGCCCTCGAAGGCGTAGGAGCCGTCGGCGTGGAACTCCGACGCCGCGACGTCGAGCGCGAGCGCGATCTGCTCACCGGGGGTGTAGCCGGCCTTCTCGATCGCCTCCAGGATCAGGTCGAGGGCCGCACGGTTGGACTCCAGGTTGGGAGCGAACCCCCCCTCGTCGCCCAGGCCCGTGGCCAGACCCTTCTCCTTCAGCACCCCCTTGAGCGCGTGGTAGACCTCAGCGCCCCAGCGCAGGGCCTCACGGAAGGTCTCCGCGCCGATCGGCGCGATCATGAACTCCTGGATGTCGACGTTGGAGTCGGCGTGGCTGCCACCGTTGAGGATGTTCATCATCGGCACCGGCAGCACGTGAGCGTTGGGGCCACCGACGTAACGGAAGAGCGGCAGGTCGGCGGAGTCCGCGGCGGCACGCGCCACGGCGAGCGAGACGCCGAGGATCGCGTTGGCCCCGATCTTCTCCTTGTTGGCGCTGCCGTCGATGGCGATCATCTCGGCGTCGATGAGTCGCTGCTCGCTGGCCTCGAAGCCCAAGAGCTTGGGGCCGAGCTCGTCGATGACCGCGTCGACGGCCTTCTCGACGCCCTTGCCGAGGTAGCGACTCTTGTCGCCGTCACGACGCTCGGAGGCCTCGAACGCACCGGTGGAGGCCCCGCTCGGAACGGCCGCGCGGGCGAGCGTGCCGTCGTCGAGGGCGACCTCCACCTCGACCGTGGGGTTTCCGCGCGAGTCGAGGATCTCGCGCGCGCCTACTGCCTCGATGCTGGCCACACCGTGCTCCTGGGGATGGTGGGAGATGGGATTGCGACCGAGCCTAGACCCAGCAGCCCGGCATCTCCTTGACCGACCCGCGCCGCCGGCCCTCGGCCCGTCAGGGGTGGGCGTGGAACGCGACCGCGATCGCCGTGCCGACGCGGGCGTTGTGCCGCACGAGCGCGAGGTTGGTCTGCAGCGACCGGCCGTCGGAGAGCTCGATGATCCGGCCGAGGAGGTAGGGAGTGATGTCCTTGCCGCGAATGCCGAGCGCGGCGGAGTCGGCCAGCGCCTGCTCGATGACGGCGTCGATGTCCTCGCGGGCCATCTCGTCCTCGGCGGGTACCGGGTTGGCGATCGACACTCCGCTGCCCAGGCCGAGGTCCCACGTGGCGCGCATCAGGGCCGCGACCTCTTCGGGCGTGTCGAGCCGCATCGGGGTGCCCAGACCGCTGGAGCGGGAGAAGAACGAGGGGAACTCGTCGGTGCCGTAGCCGACGACCGGCACGCCCAGGGTCTCGAGCACTTCCAGGGTGCGACCGATGTCCAGGATCGACTTCACCCCGGCGGAGATCACGGCCACCTCGGTGCGGGAGAGCTCGGTGACGTCGGCGGAGACGTCCATCGAGCTCTCGGCGCCCTGGTGCACGCCTCCAAGGCCGCCGGTGACGAACACCCGGATGCCGGCCAGCCCGGCGATGCGCATCGTGCTGGCAACCGTGGTGGCGCCGTGCGACCCCGTCGACACGACATACGGGAGGTCACGCACGCTCACCTTGCGGATGTCGCCGTTGGAGGCGAGCAGCTCGAGCTCGTCGTCGTCGAGGCCGACGGTCGGGCGCCCGTCCAGCACTGCGATCGTCGCCGGCACCGCTCCCCCGTCGCGCACGATCTGCTCCACCTCGCGCGCCATCGCGACGTTGTGCGGGTAGGGCATGCCGTGGCTGATGATCGTGGACTCGAGGGCGACCACCGGCCGACCCGCGGCGAGGGCCTCTGCCACCTCGGGAGCGAGCTTGAGCATGGGGTGCGGGGTGGTGGTCATCGGTCGATCTCCTCGGTGGCGGGCTGGGTCTGGGTGAGGTGGGCCGCGACGAGCGCGGCCGTGAGGTCGGTGCGCACGGTGTCGGGGGAGGCGCAGGTGAGGGCTGCGAGCACCTGCCCGTAGCGGGCGGACTCGAGCACGTCGGCACCCTCCAGCAGCGCGTGCACGTAGCCCGCGGTCATGGAGTCGCCGGCCCCGGTGACATCGGCCACCTCGACGCTCGAGGCACCCACGAGCACGAGGCGGGGCCGCTCCGAGGCCGCGATCGAGAGCAGGCTGCCCCGCGTGCCACGGCGCACCCAGACGTGCTCGACGCCGCGGTCGTGAAGCACCAGGGCCGCCGCGCTGATGCCGGGCACCGTGTCCGCCACCGGGGACCCGACGAGCGCCGCGAGCTCGTCGACGTTGGGGGTGACGGTGTGCAGGGGCACCGACCCGTCGAGCACCGTCGCCACGTCGGTGGCCTTGGCGACGCTCACCGGCTCGAGCACGGCGATCACGCCGGCGTCCCCGGCAGCGGACAACAGCCAGCGCACGGCATCCGCATGGAGGTTCGCGTCGACCACCAGGGCCTCGGCGTCGGCGAGGAGGGAGGGCACGACGGTGAGGTCGCCGACCGTGAGCTCGTCGGTGGCCCGCATGTCGGCCACCGCGATCAGCAGGTCACCACGGTCGTCGAGCACCGCCGTGTAGGTGCCGGTGGGGTGCACGGAGGTGCGCACGTGAGCGCACTCCACGCCCGCGCCCCTGGTGTGCGAGACGACGGTGCGGCCCGGGAGGTCGTCGCCGACGGCAGCCACGAGGTCGGTCGGTGTGCCGAGGCGGGCCAGGTTCTCCGCGATGTTGCGCCCCACCCCACCCACGCTGGAGGACGAGGTGCCCGGGTTGCTCGTGCCCAGCACGGCCGCCGAGCGGGTGCGCACCTTGGAATCGAGCACGGCTCCGCCCACGACGACGACACGGCGGTGACGGGGCATCGCTGCAGCCTAGGGCCCGGGTCGGGAGGGTCTGTGCTCAGGTGCCGTCAGCGATGCTCCGCAGGGCGCCACGGACCCGCGCCTCGGCGGCATCCAGGGCGACGAGTGCCTCCTGGAGCTCCGCCAGGGCCGGCGCGCCCGGGTCCAGGTCGCGGCGGCGCACCCTGGCGAGCAGCTTCTCAGCCGCGAGGTGCGCGGGCAGTGATGCCGGGATGCCGTGGAGCAGGTCCGCGGCATACCCACCGCCGCCCTCCTGGGAGGTCGGCGACCTCTCCTGCGCCTTGATCCGCTCCCAGGCCTGCTCGACCTCCTCGGGGGTGCGCGCATCACCGTCGGCGAAGACGTGCGGGTGCCTGCGGACGAGCTTGTCGACGAGCAGGCCCGCGACGGTGTCGATGTCGAACGCGCCCTCACCGGACTCCTCCGCCACGCGGGCATGGAAGACGACCTGGAGCAGCACGTCCCCGAGCTCCTCGGCGAGGTGGGCAGGGTCGCTCCCCGCGATGGCCTCGAGCACCTCGTGGGTCTCTTCGACCAGGTAGGGCGCAAGGGAGGTGTGGGTCTGCTCGGCGTCCCAGGGGCACCCGCCGGGCGAACGCAGCCGGTCCATCGTCGCCACGACGTCGAGCAGCCGGCCTCCCTGCACGTCCCACGAGCCCACGACCAGCTCGACGTCGGGAGGGGACTCCAGGCGCGAGACCTCCGAGGCGATGGCATCGGAGAGACCGGGGTCCGCGTCGGAGGAGCCCAGCCACACGACCGTCTCGGCCCCGGCCCGCTCCACGAGGTGGCGCGCCAGAGCAGCAGGGGCGGTGTCGTCGACCTGCTGGACCGCGAGCCCTGCCTCGTCCACGGCCTCGACCAGGGGGTCGTCCAGGTG
Source organism: Ornithinibacter sp. (assembly GCA_039915055.1). Taxonomy (GTDB): domain Bacteria; phylum Actinomycetota; class Actinomycetes; order Actinomycetales; family Dermatophilaceae; genus Fodinibacter. Next base: position 1,389 of record JBDSNZ010000303.1, on the reverse strand, counting down.
TCCCGCGAGGCGCGCGTCAGCGCCGGCGATCGTCTCCCACGCGGCATGGGACATCAGCCCGGGAGCGACCCGGGGAGAGGTGACGACGAGGCAGAGGCGCCCGCGGGTCACTTGCTGGTGTTGTCGAGGGTGACCCAGGCGGGGAGGCCGAGGTCGACCGAGGCGGTCTCGGCGTTGAAGGTGCCGTAGCGAGGGTTGACCTCGACGCGCTGGCTGCGCAGCTTGTCGCTGAGCGCCACCGTGTCGTCCTGGGTCAGCTGCCCGCTGCTCTGCGCGGCGGTGATCGAGGACGCGAGCCGGATGATGTCCAGCGTGGAGGAGGAGGGCTCGGACACGCCGCGGTTCTGCGCTTCGCGCGTCGCGACCGAGTCGGAGACCACGAGGCCGCGGCCACCCAGGAAGTCCAGCACCACCGGCGCCTGGATGAGCGCGGTCAGCGCGCTGCTCGGGGTGAGCTTGGTCTGCAGCAGGGCCGGCTCCATCTCGTTGACCTGCTGCACCGCCGTGCTGACATCGTTCTGGGAGATGACCGAGCCATTGATGGTGGCCGCCGTGGTGGCTCGACTCGAGCCGCACCCGGCGGTGGCGAGGGTGGCGCCGAGGGCGAGGGCCGCCACGAGGCGGCGAACCGGAGGAGTCACGGGGTGTCCTTTCACGATCATGGTCGGCCCTGGCCGTGGGCTGTGGCCACTGCGGCGGCCTGCCCCACATTGTCCATGACGACCGACCGGATCACGTCACCAGCCCAGGAGAGCACGTCGCGGTCGCGCAGCGGCCGACCCCCGACCCGAGCCGTCATCGGCTTGGGCACCAGCACCGTGCGCAGCGCAGGCTTGATGATGGAGCCTGGGTAGAGCCGCTGGAGGCGCAGCTCCTGGCTCTCGCGCAGCTCCACCGGACCGAACCGCACGTGGTTGCCCTGGGCGCTGATGTCGGCGATCCCACCGGCTCGCGCCACGGTGCGCAGCCGGGCCACCTCCAGGAGCACCCGCACCGGCTCCGGCGGTGCGCCGTAGCGGTCGAGCAGCTCCGCCTCGATCTCAGCGAGCTGCGGCTCGTCGACCACCGCTGCCAGCTTCTTGTACATCTCCAGGCGCAGCCGCTCGTGCGGGATGTAGTCGTGCGGCAGGTGTGCGTCGACCGGGAGCTCGATCCTGATCTCGGTCGGGGAGTCGTCGCTCTCGCCCCGGAAGCTGGCGACCGCCTCCCCCACGAGGCGCACGTAGAGGTCGAAGCCGACCCCGGCGATGTGGCCCGACTGCTCCCCGCCGAGGAGGTTGCCCGCCCCGCGAATCTCCAGGTCCTTCATCGCGACCTGCATGCCCGACCCGAGGTCGGTGTGGCTCGCGATGGTCTGCAGCCGGTCCAGCGCCGTCTCGGTGAGCGGCA
>JBDSNZ010000163.1:0-8947 GCA_039915055.1 Ornithinibacter sp. | reverse complement strand
CTGCCGCTCCTCGCGCGCATTGACCTGGTGATGTCCACGGGAGGATTCTGGGAGATGGTCACTTCAGAGCATGTCTTGGTTCCTGTTCTCCTGCCGCCGGTCTCTGATCGGCTTCGCCGCGCGGTGGCGGCATACTTGGCCCGGTTCAAGGGTCAGTCCCGGATCCATACCGAGTCCGACCTGCGCTGCTACGTCGCGTGGTGCGAGGAGCGCGGGCTGGACCCGTTGGATGCGCAGCGTCCTCATGTGGAGCTGTACGTGCGGTGGATGCAGGAAGTGCGCCGCTACAAGCCGTCCACGGTCAGCCGGCGGATGACGGTGGTGGTCGGCTTCTACCGCACGTGCGTCATCGATGACGTCCTGGAGCACTCGCCGGCGGAGTACGTGCGTCGACCCAACGTGCCCCCAGAGTCGCCCACCCTGGGGCTGACCCACCTGCAGTTCGAAGCGATGCTCGCCACAGCCCGGCTCTCGCCCAACGTCAACGACTTCGCCCTCGTCGCGATGCTCGGGCTGCTCGGGTTGCGGATCTTCGAGGCGTGCGGGGCGAACATCGAGGACCTGGGCGAGGAACACGGACACCGGGTCCTGAAGGTTCGCGGCAAGGGCGGCAAGGTCGTGCTGACCCCACTGCCGCCGGCAGTGGCTCGCGCGATCGAACGCGCGATCGCCGAACGCGGGTCCGGGCCAATCCTGAGGACCCGGCGCGGCACCCGCATGGACCGGCACTGCGCCACCCGCCGGCTGCACCGCCTTGCGGAGACCGCCAGGGTCAGCACCGCTCGGATGCACCCTCACATGCTCCGCCATACGTTCGTGACGACCATGCTGGATGCCGGGGTGGACCTGCGCGACGTGCAGATCGCCGCCCGCCACGCCGACCCGCGCACCACGATGCGCTACGACCGCGCCCGCAAGAACCTGGACCGCCACCCCAACTACATCCTCGCCGCCTACATGGCCTCTGGAACCTAACACTCGCCGGCTGGGCAATGCCGGGCACGAGTAAGCCCCCGGCAGCGTTTCCGCTGGTCGGGGGCCCGTCGTCTGTCTCAACACAGAGCGCGCCCGAAGGGATTCGAACCCCTAACCTTCTGATCCGTAGTCAGATGCTCTATCCGTTGAGCTACGGGCGCACGTCGCGGGTGAGCGCAACGAGTGAGCAGACTACCGGAGCGTCCCACCGGCCGAGAAATCGGAGCCGCACCCGGAGAGGTCGCGGCGCGCGCAGGTGCAGCCACCCCGCCGTGGACGATGCCACGCGCCGCGGCGACACCCGACGCCCGGCCATCGCCGATACCGCCGCGAGCGCGGTGGGGGCACAGCCCAGCAGATGGGCGCACGGCATCCTCCGCAAGGTCCTGCACCCTTGTGACCAGCCTTTTCGGCAGCGTTGCAAGATTTTTCAGCGAATGCACTCCATGTGAGCATCCTCATAAGGTGCAAGCGCCTGCACCGGCCCAACCGGCGGGTAGCCCGGAATACCGTGGAAGTAGACGCCCAGCGGCGGGCGCCGAGTCACCGCAGGAGCGGTTCTCAGGACAGTTTCCGGGGTGGCCGAGACAACCAGAAGCCTGAACGGCGGAGGGACACCATGAGCACACAGACCGAGGGTCACACCACGATCGGGACGACCCACGCGGGTCTGCAGTCCTGGGTGGATGAGATCCAGGCCATGACCACGCCCGACCAGGTCGTGTGGTGTGACGGCTCCCGGGAGGAATGGGACCGGCTCACCACTGACCTCGTCGAGTCCGGCACCTTCACCCGGCTGAACGAGTCCAAGCGGCCCAACTCCTTCCACGCGGCATCCGACCCGAGCGACGTCGCGCGGGTCGAGGGCCAGACCTACATCTGCTCCCTGAAGGAGGAGGACGCCGGCTTCACCAACAACTGGATGGAGCCGACCCAGATGAAGGCCGAGATGACCCAGTACTACCGGGGCTCGATGGTCGGGCGCACGATGTACGTCATCCCGTTCGTCATGGGCCACCTCGAGGCGGACGTGCCGATGTATGGCGTGGAGGTGACCGACTCGGCCTACGTGGTCGTATCGATGCACATCATGGCCCGCGTGGGCACCCCGGTGCTACGCGCCATGGAGGCCCAGGACGCAGACTTCGTCAAGGCCCTCCACTCCGTCGGTTCACCCCTTCCTGACGGCACGGCCGACGTGGCGTGGCCGTGCTCGGAGACGAAGTACATCTCGCACTTCCCCGAGACCCGCGAGATCTGGTCCTACGGCTCGGGCTACGGCGGCAACGCCCTCCTGGGCAAGAAGTGCTACGCCCTGCGCATCGCCTCGGCGATGGCGCGTGACGACGGCTGGATGGCCGAACACATGCTCATCCTCAAGCTCGTCTCCCCCGAGGGCCGCCAGCACTACATCGCCGGCGCGTTCCCGAGCGCCTGCGGCAAGACCAACCTCGCGATGATCGACCCGACCCTCGAGGGCTGGACCGCCGAGATGGTCGGCGACGACATCGCCTGGATGCGCTTCGGCAAGGACGGTCGCCTGTATGCCGTGAACCCCGAGTTCGGTCTGTTCGGCGTCGCCCCCGGCACCGGTGAGCACACCAACCCCAACGCGATGCGCACGATCGAGAAGGGCAACTCGATCTTCACCAACGTCGCCCTCACCGATGACGGAGACGTGTGGTGGGAGGAGATGACCAAGGACGCCCCGGCGCACCTCATCGACTGGAAGGGTCGCGACTGGACCCCGGACAGCGGCGAGGTCTCCAGCCACCCCAACAGCCGCTTCTGCACTCCCGCGAAGCAGTGCCCGATGATGGCGGAGGAGTACGACGAGCCGAACGGCGTGCCGATCGACGCGATCCTCTTCGGCGGCCGCCGCAAGACGACCGTGCCGTTGGTCTACGAGTCGCGCGACTGGGCGCACGGAGTCTTCATCGGTGCCACGCTCTCCTCGGAGACCACCGCCGCCGCCACCGGGGCGGTCGGCGTCGTGCGCCGCGACCCGATGGCCATGCTCCCCTTCATCGGTTACAACGCCGGTGACTACGTCAACCACTGGCTCGACATCGGCAAGCAGGCCGACGAGTCCAAGCTGCCGCGGATCTACGGGGTCAACTGGTTCCGCCGCGACGACGAGGACGGATCGTTCCTCTGGCCCGGCTTCGGCGACAACGCGCGGGTGCTGAAATGGATCGTCGACCGCCTCGACGGCCGCGCCGACGCGGTGGAGACCCCGGTCGGTCTGGTGCCGACGCCCGGCGCCCTCGACACCACCGGCCTGGACATGACCCCGGAGCAGGTCGCCAAGGCCCTCGCGGTCAACGCCGACGACTGGCGGGCCGAGCTGCCGCTCATCGACGAGTGGTTCGCCAAGTTCGGTGACAAGCTACCGACCCAGCTCGCCGACGAGCTCGCGACGCTCAAGGCGCGCCTCGAGAACGCCTGAGACGACACTCGCCACGAGACGGGGCCCTCGCAGACCAGCTGGCCTGCGAGGGCCCCGTCTCGTTCCCGGATGCCAGATGCCGGATGCCGTGCACTCCGTTGGGCCGGTTCCGCACCGATGGGCGAGGTGCTCGGGCGCGCACCCGGGAACTGCCGCTCACGCGGGCCGGTGCGACAACGCGCCATCCGTCGGCAGTGCTGGGCACACGGGCACAGGGCGCCCACAGGAAACTCATGGACGCGCCCCAGCGCGGGCACACACACTTGACCCATGACGACGACGCGAGACCGCACGGCACCTGCGCTGCAGCGCCCCGACGGCTCCCCGGTCCGCGTGCTCGTCGTCGACGATGAGCCCAACCTCACCGAGCTTCTCTCGATGGCCCTGCGCTACGAGGGGTGGGAGGTTCGCTCAGCGGGCAGCGGGCTGGCTGCGGTGCGCGCCGCCAAGGACTTCGGGCCCGATGTCGTGGTGCTCGACATGATGCTGCCGGACTTCGACGGTCTCGAGGTGCTCCGCAGGATGCGCGGTGACGACCCCAACGTGCCCGTGCTCTTCCTCACGGCGAAGGACGCCATCGAGGACCGGGTCGCGGGGCTCACGGCCGGCGGTGACGACTACGTCACCAAGCCGTTCAGCCTCGAGGAGGTCGTCGCACGGCTACGGGCCCTCATGCGGCGCACCGCCGTGTCGACCGACGCCTCCGGCTCGCTGCTCGTCGTGGGGGACCTGACCATGGACGAGGACAGCCACGAGGTCACTCGCGGCACCGACGAGATCGCTCTCACTGCAACGGAGTTCGAGCTCCTGAGGTATCTGATGCGCAACCCGAGGCGGGTTCTCTCCAAGGCGCAGATCCTCGACAGGGTGTGGAACTACGACTTCGGTGGCCAGGCCAACGTCGTCGAGCTCTACATCTCCTACCTGCGCAAGAAGATCGATGCAGGCCGCGAGCCCATGATCCACACCATGCGCGGGGTCGGTTACGTCCTCAAGCCCGCCGGCTGACCGGCATCCGGTATGCCGCCGCCGCCCTCACGCTGGATGCTGCGGACCAAGCTGCTCGCCTCGGTCCTCAGTCTGTTCATCCTCGTCATGCTCGCGACCAGCGCGTTGACCGTGCTCGAGACCCGGCGCTACCTCACCGCGCAGCTCGCCCAGGACCTCCAGTCCGCGGTCGCACGCGTCGATGACCGCCGCGAGGTGTTGGGCACTCCGGCGCCGAGCCCCGCGCCAGATCGCGATGACCATCGCGGGAGCTTCCCCGGCTCCACCGCGCCGGTGCTCGTCCTGGGCCTCACCCCGTCGGGACAGGTCGCCGTGGACCACCGCGGCGAGACGCTCAACGCTGTCGTCAACGCGGATGGCCTCGACGACACGCTGAGCCCCGACCAGATCACCGCGATCAGCTCCGCCGCCCGGGTGGGCGCGGAGCCGGTGCGGGTCTCCATGGGCGACGATGTCGGCGGATACCTGGTGAGCTCTCGGCCGCTGGCTGGGGGCGGCGTCATCTACGTGGGGGTGTCGACCGATCCCGTCGACCAGCTGCTCGCCAAGCTGCTCGGGGTCGTCGCGGTCGGCACTGCCATCGGCCTCGTGGTGGCGGCTGTCGGCGGGAGCGTGCTGATCCGGCGGAGCCTGGCGCCCCTCGACCGGGTCACGGCAACCGCTCGCCGGGTCTCTCACCTCAAGCTCGCCTCGGGCGAGGTCGCCCTCGTCGAGCGGGTGCCGGCGCGAGACGCGGACGAGCGCACCGAGGTCGGGCAGGTGGGCCTCGCCCTCAACACGATGCTCGACAACGTCGAGGCGGCACTCACCTCTCGGCAGGAGAGCGAGATGCGGGTGCGCCAGTTCGTCGCGGACGCCTCGCACGAGCTGCGCACTCCCCTCGCCTCGATCCGCGGCTATGCCGAGCTGACCCGGCGGGAGCACGATCGGGTGCCGCCCACGGTGACGCATGCCATCGGGCGCGTGGAGTCCGAGGCGCTGCGCATGCAGGAGCTCGTCGAGGACCTGCTCCTCCTCGCCCGCCTGGACTCCGGTCGGCCACTGGAACAGTCTCCGGTCGACCTCACCCTGATGGCGATGAATGCCGTCAGCGACGCCCACGCCGCTGCGCCCGACCACGCCTGGGAGCTCGACCTCCCCGACGAGCCCATCGAGGTCACCGGTGACGGCGCTCGGCTGCACCAGGTGCTCGCCAACCTGCTCGCCAACGCCCGCACCCACACCCCGTCCGGGACCCGGGTCGTGACCCGCGTGCGAGCCGAGGGTGACCTGGTGCGCCTCTCGGTGAGCGACGACGGGCCGGGCGTGCCGGTATCCCTGCAGCCCACCGTCTTCGAGCGGTTCACCCGTGGCGATGACTCCCGCAACCGCGCCGACGGGTCGACCGGCCTCGGGTTGAGCATCGTCGCAGCGGTCGGCCACGCACACGGCGGCCACGTCGAGGTGAGCAGCACGCCCGGGCACACGACGTTCTCCGTGCTCCTCCCCGCCACCTGATCCTCACGACCCTCCTGGTCCCGCTGGACGGGTGACCCCGCTGACCCCGTCACCCGGCGTCCAGAAGGTTCACGGGCCTACTCTCCCAGCGAACCCGCGCGCCAGCGCGGTGCCCGACAGTCCAGGCGCAAACGATGTGCACCGGTCCGCGAGCAGTGACCATCACGTCCGCGAGCAGTGCACAGCGCGTCCGCGAGCAGTTCCGAGCCGTCGACATCGGGAGGCCGACCGGGGGCCGAGGTCCGGAAGTCGGGCGCACACGGTGGCGTCAGGAGGTCCCCCGGGGTGGCTCCTGGCAGGGAGGCTGGCACCGTGCCGGCCCACCCGCCCGCCCATCCCACTGGGCGCTTTTGCTCGGTGGGTCGCTCGCCGGTTAACCTGTGCTTCGTTGGAGGCGTCGCCTAGCCCGGTTTATGGCGCCGCACTGCTAATGCGGTTTGGGGTTACCCCCCATCGAGGGTTCAAATCCCTCCGCCTCCGCCGAGACCGAAACGCCCCGCGCAAGCGGGGCGTTTCCGGTGTGGGGGATGATCGGGGCCTGCTCAGGAACAGATGTCCTGGTCGGCGCTGCGCTTCTCGATCACCGTGGTCGGCTCAGGGGTCGGTGCCGAGATGGTGGGAGTGGGCAAGGGCGAGGTGCCGATCCGGTTGGGGACCTCGCGCACGTCCGCGGCACCGGCCCCGAGCGTCACCCGCACCACGTCGCCCAAGGCAGCGTTCTGGCGCATCGTGGCGCCTTCGAACGCCGCGGCGACGGTGCGCGCCGCCTCCTTGTGGCCGGTGCCGTACTCCACGACCACACCTCGCGCACGAGCCGGTGAGTTCGCGGTGGTCACCTTCTCGAAGCCTTGCACCGTGAGACCTTCGGCAGCCTGAGCCGCCAGCCCGGCGGTTCCGGTCGCGTTGACGACCTCGACGCCGATCGCGGCGGGGCTCACAGTGAGTGGCGCCGTGCTCGCCCCGGGCGACGGCTCGGCACCGAGGACGGTGTCGTCTCGCAGCGCCGACCACAGCTCGTCCGCGCTGGAGGACCACTGCACCCGGTTGGGGTCCTGCGGATAGGCCTCCACCGGAACCGTGACGAACTCGACGTTCTTGATGCCGAGGTCCTTCACGCTCGTGGCGAGGTCCTTCATGGTCCCGATGCCGAAGTCGGGGTCCGTGGTCAGGGACCGGGTCGCCGCGTCGAGGAAGCCAAAGAGCCTGTCCGGGCGCAACAGCAGCGAGGTGCGCGTCGCCTCCTGCACCACGGAGGACAGGAAGGCCTGCTGGCGCTTGATCCGACCGAGGTCCGAGCCGTCACCGATCGTGTAGCGCGCACGCACATAACCGAGCGCCTGCTTGCCGTCCAGGACGTGCCGCCCGGGGGTGAGGGTGAGCTTGGCCTTGGGGTCGTCGATGCCCTTGGTGGTGCACACGGGCACGCCACCGAGCGCGTCCACCATGGCGCGGAAGCCGTTGAAGTCCACGACCGCGAAATGGTCGATGAACACTCCCGTGTTGCCCTCGATGGTGTTGATCAGGCAACCGGGCCCGCCGATGCTGTACATCGCGTTCCACTGCTGGACCGTCCACTGGTCCTTGGGGACCGTGGTCGAGCACCGCGGCGGCGCCTTGACCATCGAGTCGCGCGGGACCGACACGACGGTGACGTGCTGACGATCCGCGGAGACGTGCGCGATGAGAGTGGTGTCCGAACGGGCACCCGAGGTGAGAGAGGCACCGGGGACACCCTCCCCGTCGCGCGAGTCAGAACCGATCACGAGGATGTTCAGCGGTCCGCTGGAGACCTTCTCGGGTCGGTTGCCCAGCATCGCGCCGACGTCGAGCCGGTGGATGTTGCCCTCGAGCCGCCACCAGGCGAAGCCGACCCCGGACGCGACGGCGAGCGCGACCACCAGGAGCACGACGAGGATGCGTCGGCGTCGGCGGCGGTGTCCGCGCGTGGGGCGACGCTCGTCAACGCGCGGGGTGGCGTCGTGGGGCAACGCGGCTCCTTCGGTCCGGACCGGTCGCAGAACGCGAGGGCGGGCTGCGTTCCGCCGGAACGGGCAGCACCCTCGATGCTAGATGGGCCACCTGAGAGAACGCTGGACACGCCAACCGTAGTTGGATGGGGGCATGAGGACCCGTGTCGCGCTCGTCGTCGCTGCTGTCGTGGTCCTGGCGTTGTCCGCCGGGGGCTGGTGGTGGCAGCACCAGCGCGAGGCCGAACGCGACGCGGCCGCCCAGGCCGCGCTCACGGCATACCTCGCCGGGTGGGCGGCCAAGGACATGGGTGCGGTCCCGTTCCAGGACCCGGCTTCACCCGAGAGCTTCACCGCTGCGGTCAAGGGTCTGGGCGAGTCGCCGGTGGCCGTGACGGCGCCACCCCTGACCCGCGACGGTGACACCGCGCGCACCGAGGCCACGGTGCGCTGGACCCTCCCCCGGGACGTGCCGTGGACGTATGCCGTGCCGGTCCGGCTCACGCAGGTCGGGGACCGGTGGCTGGTGGCGGCACCCGAGGCGGGCTCCCCGTGGCAGCCCGACCTCGGCGCCGGGGAGACGATGTCGCTGAAGAAATCCTCCGGACAGCGGGGAGACATCCTGGACCGCACGGGCGCCCCGCTCATGCCGGCGAGCACGGTGCACGTCATCTCCCTCGACCCGGTCCAGGCCACGGCGACGTCCGCGGCCGCGCTGGAGAAGGTGGTGGGGTCCACGCCGGGGTCACTCGTCAGCGCCCTCGCGAAGGCCACCGCCTCGGGCTCCCGGGCCCCGATCCCCGTGATCACCTACCGCGCCTCGGACTACGCGCCACGCAGGGCCGCGCTCGCCGACATCCCGGGCGTCGTGGACCGCGAGGGTGAACTGCCGCTGGCTCGCACCCGCACGTTCGGGCAGCCGTTGCTCGGGTCGGTCGGCGAGGTCACGGCCGAGATGGTTCAGAAGAGCGACGGCCGCTATGCCGCGGGCGACACCGCCGGGCGCAGCGGCCTCCAGCGCCAGTACGACGAGCGGCTGGCCGGCACCCCC
>JBDSNZ010000161.1:0-6577 GCA_039915055.1 Ornithinibacter sp. | reverse complement strand
GGTGCTGCAGGGCTCGCTCGCACTCCTGCGCCTCGGTGCTGGCGTGGAACGCCGAGCGATAGGGGTAGGGCCCCCAGAAGTGGACGATTCCCGGCACCCCGGGTTCGTTGGCCCATCGGCGTGGGTCCCCGGTCGCGGTGATCGAGCCGGCCGTGGCGCCGTGGTAGCTGCGATAGGTGGCGAGCACCTTGTGCCGGCCCGTGTGCAGCCGCGCCATCCGCATCGCGTTCTCGGTCGCCTCGGCCCCACCGTTGGTGAAGAACACCTTCTCCAGTCCGGCGGGCGCCACCTCGGCGATGAGCCGGGCCGCCGTGCTGCGGGACTCATCGGCAAAGCCCGGGGCGACGGTGCACTGACGGGCCGCGGCCTCCTGGATCGCAGCCACGAGGCGAGGGTGCTGGTGGCCGATGTTGACGTTGACGAGCTGGCTGGAGAAGTCGAGGTAGCGCTTGCCCTCGAAGTCCCAGAAGTGGCTGCCGGAGGCCCCGGCGATCGGCATCGGGTCGATCAGCCCCTGGGCGGACCACGAGTGGAACACGTGGGCCCGGTCATCTCGTGCGATGGCCGCACCACGCTCGGGGTCGGGCTGGATCTGCGGTTCGGTGAAGGCGGTCACGGCGTGCCTTTCGTGTCTCGGTGCGCGGTCAGTGCGCGAGGGTGAAGATCGTGCGGTGCCAGGCCTTCTGGGCGGACCCGGTGATGTCGTGCATGACGTGCTTGACGTTGGTGTACTCATCGAAGGAGTAGGCCGACATGTCCTTGCCGAACCCGCTGTGGCCGTAGCCACCGTGCGGCATCTCGCTGATGATCGGAATGTGGTCGTTGACCCACACGCACCCGGCCGCGATCTCTCGCGAGGCGCGGCCAGCGCGGTAGGTGTCGCGAGTCCAGGCCGAGGCGGCGAGACCGAAGGGTGTGTCGTTGGCGAGGCGGATGGCCTCGTCGTCGTCCTCGAACGCCACGACGGCAAGCACGGGACCGAAGACCTCGTCCCGCCAGATCTCGGAGTCGAGCGGCACGTTCGAGATGAGGGTCGGCTCGTAGTAGCAGCCGCGCCCGAGCCCGTCGGGCACCTTTCCGCCGGTGACGACCTTCGCGTAGCCACGGGAGCGGTCGACCATGCCGGCCACCTTCGCCTGGTGCGCCAGGGAGGAGAGCGGCCCGAGGTCGGTCGCCTCGTCATCGGTGGCGCCGATCCGCACGGAGGCCATCAGGTCCGCGACGCCGCTCACGAAGTCGTCATGCAGCGAGCGGTGCACGATGGCGCGGGTGGCCGCGGTGCAGTCCTGCCCGGTGTTGATCAGGGATGCCGCGACCGCCCCGTGGATCGCGGCCTCCAGGTCGGCGTCGTCGAACACGACGAAGGGCGCCTTGCCGCCGAGCTCGAGGTGGACTCGCTTGCCCGTCATCGACGCCGTGGCCATCACCTGGCGGCCCACGGCCGTGGACCCGGTGAAGGAGGTCATGGCGACGTCGGGGTGGCCCACGAGGTGTTGGCCGGCGACGGCTCCGGTTCCGGTCACCACGTTGACGACGCCGGGGGGTGCGCCGGCCTCGGTGAACGCCTCGGCGAAGATCAGGGAGGTGAGCGGGGTGATCTCGGCGGGCTTGAGCACGATGGTGTTGCCGGCGGCGATGGCGGGAAGCACCTTCCACGCCGCCATCTGCAGCGGGTAGTTCCACGGGGCGATCGAGCCCACGACGCCGATGGGCTCGCGCCGGATCGAGGACGTGTGGTCACCGGAGTACTCGGCGCTGGCCATGCCGTCGAGGCGCCGGGCTGCGGCGCCGAAGAACGCGGTGTTGTCGATGGTGCCGGGCACGTCGAACTCCCGGGCCATGCGGATCGGCTTGCCGGCTTGGCGCGACTCCAGCTGCGCGAGCTCCTCGGCGCGCCCCTGGAGCAGGGTCGCGGCCGCGGCGAGCACACCCGAGCGCTCGGCGGGCGTGGCCCGTGACCACTCCCGGAAGGCCTCCGTGGCGGCCGCGACGGCTGCATCCACGTCGTCGTGCCCGGCGAGGGTCACCCGCTCGATGGTCTCGTTGGTGCTCGGGTCGAGGACGTCGAACGTCTCGCCCGAGGTCGCGTCGCGACGTTGCCCGGCGATGTACTGGTGCATGCTCGTGAGCATACGCACCCCCGATGCTGCGGGAAGGAGCGGTCTCTGCGACGAATCGCGACGGAATCCGTAGCCCAGCGCGAGCGAAACACCCCACCTCAGGCACGAAAAGGGGCGCCGACCGATGGTCGGCGCCCCGTTTCAGGGGTGCTGGGCTCAGCCCTCGTTGACGGCGCGCTTGAGCTGCGCCGCGGCCTTGAAGCCCACGGAGGTCGACGCGGCGATCTGGATCTCTGCACCGGTCTGCGGGTTGCGGCCGGTGCGGGCGGCGCGCTCACGCGGCTCGAACGTGCCGAAGCCTGCGAGGCGCACGTCGTTGCCGGCGGCGAGCTGCTCACCGATCACGGCCAGCGCCTCACCGATGATGCTCTCGGCCGAGGCGGCGGAGACGTCGGTGCGCTCGGCAACGGCCTGGGCGATGTCCTTCTTCGTCATGCTTGGTGACTCCTGTGGATGAGGTGATGGATCACCACGGATCGGCTCCGTGGCCCGGCGGATGACCCGCGCACCGATCGGTGCCGGGCCCCCGCCCTGCACTCACCGTACGGCCTCCGGAGCGATCGGCCACTCCTCGCCCCATCCGACACCCCGGGCGTGTCGGTAGGTGGAACGCGCGCGCTTGCTCACGATCTCGGTGCCGGAGGTGCCGTCGGGGCGGCACACGGTGAGCTGCACGAGCCCCTTGCGGGTCACCGGATGGCGCAGCACGCGACCGTGTGCGGTCGGCGCCGGATCGCGGGCGGCGAGCACGAAGGAGAACTTCTCGTCCTCGTGGCCCAGAGCCCCGTCCTTGAGGCGGCGGTGCAGGGACGACCTCTCCAGGCGGGCGGGGAAGTGACACCAGTCGGCGCCCACCAGGGGGCACGGACCGGAGTGGGGGCAGGGCGCGAGCACGCTCCACCCGGCGCCGGTGAGCCGGGCGCGGGCTGCCAGCACCGCGGCATACCCGCGTGGTGTGCCGGGCTCGATGACGAGCGCGAGCCGCGAGGAGGCGGTGACCGCATCGAGCAGAGGCGCGTGGAGGGTGCTCGGCAACTCACCGAGGATGTAGCTCACCGTCACCAGGTCTGCTTGCGGCAGAACGGGGTCGGAGGTGATCAGCGCGTGCTTCCAGGTCGAGGAGGCGAGTGCGCGCGGGCCGTGGACGGCGATCCGCCGACCGAGGTCGAGAGCGTCGCGCGACCCGTCCAGCACGGTGATTGACTCCAGCCCGGGCAGCGCCTCCGCCACCGCCCAGGCCGCGGCCCCGGTGCCGCCACCGATGTCGAGCAGGCTGGACACCTCGAGGTCGGCGAGTGGCGTCACGACCTGGCGCAGGGCCTGGCGGACCGCGGCGTGGGTGGCCGGCATCCGGTATGCCGCGTACGCCGCCGCCGCGACCGGGTCGGACAGGGCCTGGCGCGTGGGGGGCGCGCCGCTGCGGTAGACCTCGATGAGCCGGGAGGTGGCGCGCCGCAGGGCCTCGACGGGGTGCTCGCCGAGGGTGGCCTCCAGGGCGAGGGTGAGGTCCGTGGGCACGGGCTCATTGTCCGCGATCGGGATGATCTCGCCCCGGCCGCGCGTTGTCGATCTCGGTGCAGCGAGCGGGAAGATACCCCCAGGGGTAACCGTTGTGCTGTACGCACAGATGTCCCCAACGTGTCAGGAGTGCCACCATGGCCACCGTCGACCTCACCGCCGACACCTTCGAGAAGACCATCACCGAGAGCGATGTCGTGCTCATCGACTGGTGGGCCTCATGGTGCGGGCCGTGCCGTCAGTTCGCGCCGACCTACACGAAGTCCAGCGAGAAGCACGAGGACGTCGTCTTCGGCAAGGTCGACACCGAGGCCGAGCAGGCGCTCGCCGGTGCTGCACAGATCACCTCGATCCCGACGATCATGGGGTTCCGCGAGGGCATCCTCGTCTACCGCCAGTCCGGTGCGCTGCCGCCGGCCGGTCTCGAGCAGGTCATCGACGGCATCAAGGGCCTGGACATGGCAGAAGTTCGGGCGCAGCTGGAGACCCAGCAGACCGCTGACCAGCCGTCCTGACCTCGTGGGGCCTCGCGCCCCACATACCGGGCGGGGTATCATCGACCCGTCACCACGATCGCCCAGGAGGCCCGAGCATGGAGCTCAACCCCGACGAGATGCAGGCCGTCGTTAAGCGGCTCCGGCGCGCCCAGGGTCAGATCGGCGGCATCCTGAAGATGATCGAGGACGGCCGCGAGTGCCAGGACATCGTCACCCAGCTGGCCGCGGTCTCCAAGGCGCTCGACAAGGCGGGCTTCGCCGTGATCGCGCTCGGCCTGCGCCAGTGCATCACCGACCCGGATGCCCACGAGATGGACGTCGAGACCATGGAGAAGCTCTTCCTCTCCCTGGCCTGAGCTCCGGGGTCACCGGTCACGAGGATCACGAAGCAGCCCTTCCCCTGGGGTGAGCAGTGGTGCACCCTCGAACCATGAACTCCTCCGACTGGGACGAGCGGTATGCCGGGGCCGACCTCGTCTGGTCGGCGGCACCCAACGTGTGGGTCGAGGAGCTCCTCGATGGCGCCCAGCCCGGGCGAGCTCTGGACGTCGCCGCCGGAGAGGGTCGCAACGCGATCTGGCTCGTCGAGCAGGGGTGGACGGTCACCGCGACCGACTCCTCTCCGGTCGCCGTCTCACGCATGCGCCAGATCGCTGATGACCGCCTCGGTGAGCGTCGCGCTGCCCTGACCACCGAGGTGTCGGATGCCACGAGGCCACCCCCGGCGCCCGTCGGGGAGGTCGACGCGGCCTACGACCTCGTGCTGTTCTGTTACCTGCACCTCCCGCGCGAGGAGTGGGATGCCGCCATCGCTGCCGGTGTGAGGGCAGCTGCCCCAGAGGGTCTGGTGTTCGTCGTGGCCCACGCACTGCGCAACCTGGTCGAAGGCGTGGGAGGTCCGCAGGACCCCACGGTCCTGCTCGACCCCGAGGGGGTCGTCCAGTCGGTGACCGGCCTGCCCGTCGACGTCGTCTCCGCACAGATCCGTGAGCGGATGGTCGAGGGGTCGGACCGGCTGGCCCTGGACACCGTGGTGGTGCTGCGTCGACTCGTCGACAAGATACCCCGTGGGGTATAGTGGCGCCGACCCTGTTGATCCGATCGAGGAGTGCAACGACCATGTGCCGAGCCGTGAACTGTCGTACCTGTGGCAAGACGACCTGGACGGGCTGCGGCCAGCACGTCGACTCCGTCATGCGCGGTGTCCCCTCCGGAGACAGGTGCCAGGGTCACGCGGACCGGCCGGGCGCCGGCTTCTTCTCGAGGATCTTCGGGCGCTGAGCAGCGCCGTCGGTCAGTCGTCTGCGACGGCGGCGGCAGCGGCAGCGGAGCCGGTGACGAAGTAGCCCCACGGCTTGGCCGGGCCGGGGCTGATGTACCCCGCATACGTGACATCGACCTGCAGTCCCGCGGTCTCGAGGAGTCCGACGATGTCGCGATCGAGGTGGCACCCGCCGGCGAACCGCCCCCATGCCGGTTGGATCCTCTTCTGCGCGGCGAGGACCCGGCCCGATGGCGCGAGGCTGTGCTCCACGAAGTGCAGACGTGCGCCCGGGCGCAGCACACGGCGGACCTCCTCGAGCGCTGAGGACAGATCGGGGATCGTGCACAGGGTCCAGGTCGACACGACAGCGTCGACCGAGGCATCCGGCATTGACAGGGCTGCGCCGTCGAGACCCACCCGGAGCACCTCGCCCGGGAACGCGGCCACGCGGGGAGCGGCTCGCTCCCACGCGAGATCGGCAGGCTCGACTGCGAGCACGCGGTCCACCGTGGCTGGGTAGTGCGGGAGGTTGCGGCCAGAGGCGAACCCGAGCTCGAGCACATCCCCGACCAGGTCGGCGCAGACGGTGCGCCGCCACGTTGCGGTGCTCCTCTCGTTCATCGCCGCGTCGATGACGCGCGGCAGGACTCGCTCGTCCCACCATGTCGCCAAGCCCATGGGGCCAGTGTCTCCCATCCAGTTGAGGGGTCGGCGCCCCAGGCGCTCCCGGACGACTGTCAGAGGTGCGTGCTACATCAAAAAGATTCTGCTACAGGTGAACTCGTGGCTCCAAGGTGTTGTGTTCGTACAGGTGTGCGAGTAGAGTTGGGGCATGTCCAGCACCCAGATCGAGCAGCGCGAGGTGCGCGCGCCGTGCGCTGACGCGGGTGTGTCAGATCCGCGGGTCGCGGGCTTGGCGGTGCGGTTGGCTGCGGTGCTGGCGGAGGTGTCCGCGATCGGGGCCGAGGTCGGGCAGGTGGGCCCGGAGCTGGGGGTGGAGGACCTGCTGGTCCTCGCGGGTGCGGGGCAGGGGGTGGTGAACGCCGCGGAGGCGGTGGTGCTGCTCGCTGGTGCTCACGCGGCGTCTCATGAGCACCGGTTGACGAGCCGCGGTTTGGTGGAGGTGCGCCGCCCGGTGGGGTTCATCGACGCGATGGCCCCTACGGAAGTCGCCCTGG
>JBDSNZ010000135.1:0-2523 GCA_039915055.1 Ornithinibacter sp. | reverse complement strand
TTCGGCCTCACCGCAAGGGCTCTGACTCGCCGCTAAAGAGCCGCCCACGTTTTGCCATCAGGGCGGCGAAAGTCAGGCCGCGCGCTTCGCGGCGGAGTGGGGCAGGTCCAGTTCGCTCTCATGCCGATGTGCGGTTGTTCGCCCACCCGTCGACAGCGGGAGTTGAGTCGCCCTCTTGGGTGGGTGTCCGACGTCATGGTCTCGCGGCGATTCCTGGGTATCGCGAATCTGCGGCGGCGAAGGGCGCGCTGACGGTTCCCCGCCCGCCTGACTATTGCTCGATGAGCCACCAAGTAGTGCCCCGTGTCCACCTAAGAAAGTCTGTGAGGGCATCCACCCGCGGGCGGGTCGCCTTCCGTCTTCTTGAGTGACCCGACATCATCGGGGCACGAGGAGGGGGTCTGGTGGCCGACCGGCAGGCGTTCGACGCGTACGTGCGGGAGCGGTGGGACCCGCTGCTGCGCACGGCGGCCCTGCTCACCGGCGACGCCCAGGCGGCCGAGGACCTCGTGCAGGAGTCGCTCGTGCGAGCCGCCCGGCACTGGCACCGGGTCGACCCCGGCGCCGTCGACGGCTACGTGCGGCGGGTCATGTACACACGCTCCATCGACGCGTGGCGCTGGCGCCGGCACCAGCCCGACCCGGTCGACCCGGCCCGGTACGAGCGTGCCGGCGCCGACGACACCGACGACCTCGCCACCCGGCTGACCCTCGTCGACGCCTTGTCGCGGCTCACCCCGAGGCAGCGGGCGGTGCTCGTCGCCCGGTTCTACGAGGACCGCACCGAGGCCGACACCGCCCAGGTGCTCGGCTGCTCGGTGAGCACCGTTAAGTCACAGACCCGCCATGCCCTGGGGCGGCTGCGCGTGCTCGCGCCCGAGCTCGCCACGACGTTCGGCCGTGAGGAGGCCCCACGATGACCCCACCCACCGACGAGCTCACCCGCCTGCTTACCGATGCTGCCGACGACATCATCGAGCGCGAGCGGGTGCCCGCTCCGGACAGCCCACGGCTTTGGAGGCACGGCCGGCGCACCACCTGGATCGCCCGCGGTGCCGCGGCCGGCCTCGTCGCGGTCATCATGCTCCTCGTGGCGACCGGAGGCGTGCTGCTCAGTGGCATTCCCACCGCCGTCCCCGCCGTGGGTGGGGCGCTCACCTACCCGGTGGTCGTCTCAGACCTGTTCCCCACGTTCCTCCCGGTTGGGGAAGACCCCATCTTCGGCCTGGTCGCCACCGTGCCCACCGCGTCGGAGTCCGCCGACTCCCTCGTGATCGAGCGCGCTGGAGTCCTTGCGAACCTCGGAACCGGGCCTGCGCTAGGTGACCGCATCGTGCTCTCCAGCAACGGCACCGCACCGGCCCTGGCTACCGACGGGAGCCGGGTCCTCGTCGTCGACAGTGACATCGACCCGGTCGACGGCTCCGACATCGTCATCATCGACCTCGGCACCGGTACGCGGGCACGCCCGAGCGGGACGGACCCCATCCGAGCGGTTCCCGGCTCCCGGGGGGTGTGGAGCCCCGACTCCCGGCACGTCCTCGTGGACACCCTGGCCGGGCCGGTCGTCCTCGACGCGAGCGCCGACCCGGTGCTGGCTCCCGCTCTCGGGGACGGCACGGTCCGCGCGGCCGGGTGGCGCGACGACGAGACGGTCATCGCGGTACGGCAGACCGTGGGGGACAGCGGACCGGGGCTGGACATCGTGGTCCGCGGCCTGACCGACTCGGGCTGGACGACGGTGAGTACGGTCTCCGCGGACGCACTCACCGGCGCGGGCCGGCTGCTGCGGGTGTTCGCGGCACCGGACGGTTCCCGGCTGCTGCTCGCCCACCCGGCCGACACCTCCGGGCCGGCCGGCAGCGTCCTCGTCGATGCTCGCACCGGGGCCCGCGTGCCGTTTGCCGCCGGGGGGCCGTCGACCACCGTGGCCTGGGACGGCTGCGCCCCGGTGTGGCAGGGAGGACAGCCACTCCTCGCGGACGGCGCGCTTCGTCGACCGGTGACGGGTGAGAGCGTCATGGCCTTCACGGGGCACCGGGAGCACGGCTGCGTCAGCCTGGCCGGTGACGAGCTGACCGGCGCACCCGCCCCCGGCGCAACCGGCGCCTGGCGGGAGCGGCTGTGGCGGCTGTGGACCGCCTCGCTACCCCTGGGGGCAGTGCTGGCCCTCGTCGGAGTCGCTTGGATGGTCGTCGCGCTCCGGCGCAGCCGCAAGCACGGGGAGGACTTCCGGCCGATGCTGCTGGGTCGCCTCTTCTGAGCCACGACTCGCCCATCACATTGAGAACCAGAAGCCAAGATGCTGCCGCGGGCGACCTCCGTTCCGCCATCCGAACGATGCGCCAGTGCGCCAGTGCGCCAAGACAACTGCGGGACGTCCTCAACTGCCGACGTGGCTGCGCGACCTTGAAAATGACGGCCTGGGGCCTGACTCAATCCGAGCGTCGCCGAGCCTTGTTGACCTTTGCTCGGCTGGCCGCTCGGAGGTGCTTCGCGAGGCGCTCGGCGATCCGTAAGGGA
>JBDSNZ010000122.1:0-13755 GCA_039915055.1 Ornithinibacter sp. | reverse complement strand
CGTGGTTGTCCCGATCGCCCGCCGCAGACTACGGCCACCGCCAGCATGAGGAGTGCACCCATGAGCGACCAGCTCCAGACCACCGAGGCACCCGCGAGCACGGAGCAGGATGCCGCGCACGGCATCGTGCTGACCGACGTCGCCGCACAGAAGGTGCACTCCCTGCTCGCGCAGGAGGGTCGTGACGACCTGCGACTGCGCGTCGGCGTCCAGCCGGGCGGCTGCTCGGGCCTGATCTACCAGCTCTACTTCGACGAGCGCACCCTCGACGGCGACCTCGTCGTGGACTTCGGTGGCGTCGGTGTGGTCGTGGACCGGATGAGCGCCCCCTACCTCCAGGGTGCGAGCATCGACTTCGCCGACACCATCGAGAAGCAGGGCTTCACCATCGACAACCCCAATGCGGGCAGCTCCTGCGCCTGCGGCGACAGCTTCGGCTGAGCACCCCCGGTCCGCCGCGCGCGCCGGACCCGTGACGAGGGCCCGCACCGACACCGGTGCGGGCCCTCGTCGTCCGTGGCCGCACCCGTGCGGGTTGCGGGGTAGGTTGCTCGCGTGCAGATTGCCGTCACCGGGTCCATCGCGACCGACCACCTGATGACCTTCCGGGGTCGGTTCTCGGACTCTCTCGTCGTCGAGCAGCTCGACAAGATCTCCGTGAGCTTCCTCGCCGACACCCTCGAGATCCGGAGAGGGGGGATCGCCGGGAACATCACGTTCGGGATGGCCGTCCTGGGGGCGCGCCCGATCATCGTCGGGGCCGCGGGGGAGGACTTCGCCGACTACCGCAGCTGGCTCTCGCGCCACGGCGTGGTGACCGACCACGTGCACATCTCGCAGTCCCGGCACACGGCCCGGTTCGTCTGCACGACCGATGACGACATGGCCCAGATCGCCACGTTCTACGCCGGCGCCATGTCCGAGGCGCGGATGATCGAGCTCGGCCCGATCCACGACATGTGGGGGCTTGACCTGGTGCTCATCGGGGCCGACGACCCCGAGGCCATGCTCCGACACACGGACGAGTGCCGCAGCCGGGGCATCCCGTTCATCGCGGACCCCTCCCAGCAGCTGGCCTTCGCCGACGGGCCCTTCATCCGCAAGCTCATCGACGGGGCGGACTACCTCTTCACCAACGAGTACGAGTCCCACCTCACCGAGACCAAGACGGGGTGGAGCCAGGAGGAGATCGACTCCCGGGTCACCACGCGCGTGATCACCCGTGGTCGGGGCGGCGCCGACATCCGCACCCGCGGCCAGGAAGCCATCCACGTCCCCGTCTCCGGCGATGTCGAGCGGGTCGACCCCACGGGGGTCGGCGACGCCTTCCGCGCGGGCTTCCTCGTCGGGCTCTCCGGAGGGCTGGGGCACGAACGCTGCGCCCAGATGGGCTCGGTCATGGCGGCCCACGCGCTCCAGAGCGTGGGAACCCAGGAATACGTGCTGACGCGAACCTCCTTCATCGCCGACGTGGAGCGGGCCTACGGCGCGCAGGCCGCCGAGGAGATCGCGCCCCTCGTGCGCTGCGCTCGCCCCTGAGCCCCCCACCCGCCATGGTGTTCCCCCCGCTCGAGCCACCAGCAACGCCGTGGTCCCTCGACGCCGCCCGCGCCGACCCCGGCGACGACCTCGTCGCTGCGGGGGCCGACCTCGAGCCGGGCACCCTCCTCGCGGCCTACCGGGTCGGGCTCTTCCCGATGGGTCTGGGGCGGCACGGCGCAGGGGCCACGGGTTGGTGGTCGCCGGACCCGCGAGGTGTCATCCCGCAGGGCTCCCTCGTCGTGCGGCGCTCGCTGCGCCAGGCCCTCGCCCACTTCGAGGTCCGCGTCGACACGGCGTTCGACGAGGTGGTCCGGCGGTGTGCTGACCCGTCACGATCGGGCCGCTGGATCACCACGGAGATGGCCACGGCATACGGGCGGCTGCACGCGTTGGGCTGGGCCCACAGCATCGAGACCTGGCGGGGCGGTGAGCTGGTCGGAGGACTCTACGGGGTCTCGATCGGGGGGCTCTTCGCGGGGGAGTCGATGTTCCACGTCGCCCGAGACGCCTCGAAGGTCGCGCTCGTGGGTCTGGTCGAACGGGTGCACGCGGACGGTGACCCCCGCCGGATCGTCGACGTGCAGTGGGCGACGGAGCACCTGCGCGGTCTCGGGGCGGTCCGGTGGCCGCGGGAGGTCTACCTCGACCGCCTGGCCGCCGCGCTGGAGGCCCCTCAGGTGGACCTGCGCTCCTGAGCTGCGGCCGTGCCTTCAGCTCCGGAGGGGCCCAGCACGACCCGGTATGCCGTCCACGCCTGCGCCTCGTCCGTGCTCACGGCGTGACCCTTGAGGCGGCCCCAGGCCGGCACGTCGGACCTGGCGGCGACGTCGTCGGCGAGCAGGACGACCACCGTGCCCGCTGCACGGCCCTTGGCGGCCCGTGCCAGCCGGATCACCGGTGTCGGGCAGCGGGTGCCCCGGGCGTCGATGACCGGGACCCCCGGCGCCTCGGGGTGCTCCGCGATCACAGGTCCTGCGTTCCGAGTCGGCGCCGCACGGTCGCGACGGCGTCCGGCAGCTCGCGGCAGAGGCGCTCCACGTCATCGGAACGGCTGGGGGAGACGGCGGCGAGCGGCAGGCTCACCCGAACGTTGCCGTGGGTCGTGACCCCCATCGCGGCCAGGACGTGGCTGGGTCGAAGGGCGCTCGAGGTGCACGCGGACCCCGAGGCGACCCAGAGCCCACGACGTCCGAGCTCGTCCAGCAACACCTCGCCGTCGGTGTAGAGGACGCTGAACGTCACCACGTGGGGGAGGCGGTCGAGCGGCGCGCCGAGGACCTCGACGTCGTGCAGCCCCGATGCCGTGTGCCGGATGCGCTCGACCAGGGCGCGCGCGGAGCGCTCCTCCTCGGCTCGGTCCGCCGCGCCCTGGCGCCAGGCCTCGGCGGCGGCCAGTACCAGCGGAACCCACGGGCTCGCGTGCTCGCGTCCGTGCTCGGCCTCTCGGCGGGGGCCGGGCAGGCCCCACCGGGTGCCGGCGCGCACGGCCAGCAGGCCCAGGGGAGGGCCTCCGAACGTCGCGGCGTCGGCGACGACGACGTCCCCCCCGCCGGGCAGGGCCTCACGGCCCACCGACGCCGTCGCGTCCA
This sequence comes from Ornithinibacter sp., assembly GCA_039915055.1. Taxonomy (GTDB): domain Bacteria; phylum Actinomycetota; class Actinomycetes; order Actinomycetales; family Dermatophilaceae; genus Fodinibacter. Next base: position 10,624 of record JBDSNZ010000122.1, on the reverse strand, counting down.
CGAGGAGCGGGATGCCGCGCTCGCGGGCTGCGGCGGCCACCTCGACCACCGGCTGTCGGGTGCCGACCTCGGCGTTGCCGCTCTGCAGCACTGCTGCGGCGACGTCGCCCGACGCCAAGCTCGCCAGATACCCGTCGATCTCGACCCGACCGGTGCGATCGGTGGGGACCGGGTCCTCGGCGCCGGCGTGCAGGAGCAGCACTGACCGCTCGGTTGCACCGATGACCACCCGCTGCCCGACCCTGCGACGCGCGTGCGCGAGCCCGCCGAGGCCGAGCACGAGGGCTGCCTCTGCGCTCGGATGGACCGACAGCTCCTCCGGCCGCGCGTCCAGGGCTGCGGCGAGCACCTCGCGAGCGGTGTCGAGCAGGGCGCGGGAGGCCCGGCCCGGGCCGTGCCTGCTGCCGGGGTCGGCGGCTGCCGCGACCACGGCGGCCCGGAGCGTCTCCGACGCCAACGGGTGCAGCGGCGCCCGGGCACCGTCCAACAGCCCGGGAGAGGGCCACTGCGGGTTCGACAAGGGGCTCGCCACGCCCTCGACGGTAGTGCCCCTGCATGCCCCCCCGGGAGGCGGTGCAGTAGTGTTTTCCCTGTTCGATGTCCTCCTGCTGACGAAGGGTGCAGCGGTGCGCCAGCACGACCTCTCATCGCCCCGTCGACCCGGGCGCCGCTTTGCCGTGGCCGCCCTGTTCGCCACCCTGTCCGTGACCGTCCTCAGCGGCTGTGCCAGCGGCGAGCTCCGGGGCAACGCGTCCACGGGTTGGCTGCCGCCCGCCATCACCGAGGAAGGCAAGCGCGTCACGTCGTTGTGGATCGGCGCGTGGATCACGCTCATCCTCGTCGGCCTGCTCGTCCTCAGCCTGATCCTCTGGTGCGTCGTGGCCTACCGCCGCAAGAAGGACGACAACGAGCTCCCGGTGCAGCTGCGCTACAACATCCCCATCGAGATCCTCTACACCGTGGTCCCGATCTTCATGGTCGTGGTGTTCTTCTACTACACGGCCCGCGACGAGTCGGTGCTCATCGACACCTCGAAGCCCGCGGACGTCACCGTCAACGTCGTCGGCAAGCAGTGGGCCTGGGACTTCAACTACCTCGAGGACGACGTGCACGAGGTGGGGACGCAGGCCATTCTCACCGGTCAGCCCGGCGCGGAGGAGACCATCCCCACGATGTACCTGCCGGTCAACGAGCGGATCGAGTTCGTCCTCACGACCCGTGACGTCAACCACTCGTTCTGGGTGCCGGCATTCCTCCAGAAGATGGACACCATCGCGGGACGCGTCAACCGCTTCCAGGTCGTGCCCACCCAGGAGGGCACCTTCAAGGGCAAGTGCGCCGAGCTGTGCGGGGCCTACCACTCCCAGATGCTCTTCAACGTGAAGGTCGTCTCTCGCAACGAGTTCGACCAGCACATCGCCGACCTTCGCGCCTCAGGACAGACCGGTCTGCTGGACAACTCGCTGAACCGATCGCAACTCATGGACGGCCAGACCGTCGAGATCGACGGAGGGAACTGAGCATGAGCGCAGCCACCGAGACCACCATGCTGCGCACGGCATCCACGCCGGCGCGCACGGCACGACTCGCACCCGGGGCCACGGTCGTGAAGTGGGTCACCACCACCGACCACAAGATCATCGGCAACCTCTACTTCATCACCTCCTTCATCTGGTTCCTGCTCGGCGGGGTGATGGCGTTGATCATCCGCGCCGAGCTGGCCGAGCCGGGCCTGCAGATCGTGGACAACCCCGAGCAGTACAACCAGCTCTTCACGATGCACGGCACGATCATGCTGCTGCTCTTCGCGACACCGCTGTTCGCAGGGTTCGCCAACGCCCTGATGCCGCTGCAGATCGGGGCTCCGGACGTCGCGTTCCCGCGGCTGAACATGTTCGCCTACTGGCTCTACGTCTTCGGCGGCGCGATCGCGGCCGCAGGCTTCCTCACCCCGGGCGGCGCGGCGGCCTTCGGGTGGTTCGCCTACGCCCCGCTCTCCGACAGTGCCTACAGCCCCGGACTGGGTGGGGACCTGTGGGTGTTCGGGTTGGCACTCGCCGGTTTCGGCACCATTCTCGGCGCCGTCAACTTCATCACCACGATCATCACGATGCGCGCGCCCGGCATGACGATGTTCCGGATGCCGATCTTCACCTGGACCGTGCTCGTCACCTCGATCCTCGTGCTGCTGATCTTCCCCGCGCTGGCAGCAGCCCTGTTCGCGCTCGGTGCCGACCGCCGGTTCGGGGCGCACATCTTCGACCCCGCCAACGGCGGAGCCATGCTGTGGCAACACATCTTCTGGTTCTTCGGGCACCCTGAGGTCTACGTCATCGCCCTGCCGTTCTTCGGGATCATCTCCGAGGTGCTCCCCGTCTTCTCGCGCAAGCCGATCTTCGGCTACAAGACCCTCGTCTACGCCACCATCGCCATCGCGGCCCTCTCGGTCAGCGTGTGGGCCCACCACATGTACGCGACGGGCCAGGTGCTCCTGCCGTTCTTCTCGATCATGACGATGCTGATCGCCGTGCCGACCGGGGTGAAGTTCTTCAACTGGATCGGCACGATGTGGGGCGGCAAGCTGGTCTTCGACACGCCGATGCTCTGGGCGCTCGGCTTCCTCGTGACCTTCCTCTTCGGTGGCCTGACCGGTGTCATCCTCGCGAGCCCGGCGCTGGACTTCCAGCTCTCCGACAGCTACTTCGTCGTGGCGCACTTCCACTACGTCGTCTTCGGCACCGTGGTCTTCGCGATGTTCGCTGGCTTCTACTTCTGGTGGCCCAAGCTCACGGGTCGGATGCTGGGTGAGCGCCTGGGCAAGATCCACTTCTGGATGTTGTTCATCGGCTTCCACGTGACGTTCTTCGTCCAGCACCTCATCGGCATCCAGGGCATGCCCCGACGGTATGCCGACTACCTCCCCGAGGACGGCTTCACGCTCGGCAACCAGATCTCCACGGCGGGTGCCACCCTCCTCGGCCTGTCCATGCTGCCGTTCTTCTACAACGTGTGGCACACCTGGCGCCACGCGCCGTTGGTGGAGACCGACGACCCCTGGGGTTACGGAGGTTCGCTGGAATGGGCGACCTCGTGCCCGCCGCCACGGCACAACTTCGACACCATCCCGCGGATCCGCTCGGAGCGACCGGCCTTCGACCTGCACCACCCCGAGGCCGCGCCCGCCGGGCTGCACGACGCGCGGGCGAGCGGCAACAACGGGCTGGTGTCCGTGCTCGGGCCAGCAGACCTGAACGACAACGCGTTCGTCGACAAGGAGGGCTGACCCATGAAGGCGATGGAACGGATCGGGACCCTCATCGGAGTCTTCGGCTTCGTGATGGCGGCGATCTACGGCCTGTGGACGCGATCGAGCGTGCTCGGGGTCGAGTGGGTCGGAGTCATCGGGTTCACCCTCGCAGCCCTGCTCGGCTTCATGATCGCGTGGTACCTCTGGATGACGCGGAGCCGGCTCGAGGCCGACCCGTCCGATGACCCGCTGGGTGACGTCGACGAGATCCAGGGTGACTTCGGCTTCTTCAGCCCGCACAGCTGGTGGCCGCTGTTCCTCGCGGCCTCCGCGGCGATCATGTTCCTGGGTCTGGCCGTGGGCTGGTGGCTCTTCATCATCGGTGCGTTCTTCGCGGCCCCGGCGCTGGTCGGGTGGACCTTCGAGTACTGGCGCGGCCAGAACGCCCTCTGAGGCCAGGGGCTAGCCCCAGCCCAAGCGATGCAGCGCGGCGTCGTCGATGCCGAAGTGGTGGGCGATCTCGTGCACGACCGTGACGGTGATCTCCTCCGTGAGCTCCTCGGCGTCCGCACACATCCGGGTGAGCGGCCCCCGGAAGAGGGTGATGGCATCGGGCAGCGAGCCCGCCGCCCAGAACTCTCCGCGCTCGGTCAGCGGCACCCCCTCGTAGACCCCCAACAGCTCGGGATCCTCAGCCGCAGGCTCGTCCTCCACCAGGAAGACGACATTGTCGAGCATCGCCATGAGCTCGGCGGGCACCTCGTCCAGGGCCTGTGCGACGATCGCGTCGAAGGCCGCCTCTGCGATCGCGTCCATCCCCTCATCCTGCCAGCCCCTGACGCGGGTCGGCTGCGCCGGGGCTCGGGGCACCGTCGACGGTGAGCCCTCTCGCGGACCAGGGCCCTCAGAAGCAGCACGTCAGCGTCCACACCCGCAGGCCGGCCGGCGCACCCGTGCACCCGCACGTCCTGTGAGCCTCCCGGGCGACGGATGCCGTGGTCCCCAGAGGGGGCCACGGCATCCGATCAGGGCCGGTCTCAGCGGCGTGCGGCTGGCTGCGACCCCTCGGGAGCCTCGATGGCCGCGGTCTCGCTCGAGGCCTCGATCGACTCCATCTCCTGGCCGTCGTGGTGTGCCGCCGCGAGCTCCGCCGGGGTCACCGGGTTGACGGCGTCAGCGAAGTAGAAGTGCGACAGCTTGGCGCGCAGGCGGTCCTTGCGGGCTGCGGGGCGGGCCACACCGTGCTCGTCCACCGCTGCGGGGAGCACCAGCGGCGCGACCGCCTCGTGCTGCACGAGGAGCCACTGGTCCTGCGGGAGCATCGCCTCGTGTCGCTCGAAGAAGCGGCCGTCGGGGGTGCGGATGATCGTGCCGCTCTCGACACCGTGCAGGACGGTCTCGCGGTCTCGCCGCTGGAGGGAGAGGCACACCCGCTTGGTCACCCAGAACACCGCCGGTGGGAGCACGAACAGGCCGATCCGGAAGAACCAGGTCAGGTCGTTGATCGACATCGAGAGCTTGATCGCCATGATGTCGTTGCCGGAGGCGAACAACAGGATCGTGTAGGCGGTGATGGCGGCCATGCCGATGCCGGTGCGGACCGGGGCGTTGCGGGGACGCTGGAGCAGGTGGTGCTCACGTTCGTCACCGGTGACCCACTTCTCCACGAAGGGGTAGATGCCCAGAACCACGTAGACGAGGGGGAGCAGGATCAGCGCCCCGGGGAAGATGTTGGCCGAGATCGTGTACCCGAAGGCCGTGAACTCCAACCAGCCCGGCAGCAGCCTCAGCGCACCGTCGGCGAAGCCCATGTACCAGTCGGGCTGGGAGCCCGCCGTGACAGCGGACGGGTCGTAGGGTCCGTAGCCCCAGATCGGGTTGATCCCGACGACCGCGGAGATGAGGGCCAGGACGCCGAAGACGATGAAGAAGAAGCCGCCCGCCTTCGCCGCGTAGACCGGCATCACCGGGTAGCCGACGACGTTGTCGTTGGTGCGACCCGGGCCGGGGAACTGGGTGTGCTTCTGGATCGCGACGAGGGCGATGTGCGCGGTGAACAGCCCGATCAGCAGTGCCGGGATGAGCAGGATGTGGGCTGAGTACAACCGCGGGATGATCGCCTCGCCGGGGAACGGGCCGCCGAAGATCCCGTAGACGAGGTAGGTCCCGATGACCGGGGCCGACTGCACGAAGCCCTGCATGGCCCGGATGCCGGTGCCGGAGAGCAGGTCGTCGGGCAGGGAGTAGCCGGCGAAGCCCTCGACGATGGCCAGGAGCGCCAGGACGGAGCCGATGACCCAGTTGATCTCACGGGGCTTGCGGAAGGCGCCGGTGAAGAAGACGCGGAACATGTGCACCACGAGGGCGACGACGAACATCAGTGCTGCCCAGTGGTGGATCTGGCGGATGATGAGCCCGCCCTTGATGTCGAAGGAGATGTCGAGCGTGGTCTTGTAGGCCTCGGACATCTCGATGCCGCGCAGCGGCACGTAGGAGCCGGTGTAGGTGATCTGGGTCATGCTCGGCACGTACCAGAAGGTCAGGAAGGCCCCCGTGAGCAGGCAGATGATCATCGAGTACATCGCGATCTCACCCAGCATGAACGACCAGTGGTCGGGGAAGACCTTCTTCAGCAGGTAGCCGACACCCTTGCCGGCGCCGGTGCGGTCATCGACCCAACCGCCCAGGCCACCGACCTTGCGCGCGGTGGGGGAGGAGGGCTGCTCGGGGACGGGATCGCCCTCGCGCAGGGCGTCGGCGGGCCGATCGGTGGAGATGCTCATCAGCCACGCTCCCAGAAGCTCGGGCCGACCGCTTCGCGGAACGGCTGGGTGGACACGAGGTAACCCTCGTCGTCTACGGTGATCTTCAATTGTGGCAGGGGACGCGCCGCGGGACCGAAAATGACCTTGCAGTCACGGGTCACGTCGAAGGTTGACTGGTGGCACGGGCACAGCAGGTGGTGGGTCTGCTGCTCGTAGAGGCCGACCGGGCACCCCACGTGGGTGCAGATCTTGGAGTAGGCCACGATGCCCTGATAGCCCCAGTCGCGCTCCTTCTGGGACTCGATGACCGTGGGGTCCAGACGCATGAGCAGCACGGCCGCCTTGGCCTTCTCCTCCAGGACGTGCTCCTCGAGGGTGAGCAGGCCCTCGGGCATGACGTGGAAGACGGAACCGATGGTGACGTCGGTGGCCTTGATGGGAGTGTTCTCCGGGTCACGCATCAAGCGCAGCGGCTTGAACGTGGGTTCTTCACCAGGACCGCTCGGGCCACCGTTCCAGAACGTCAGTGACAGGCTCTTCTGGGGCATCGGGCCCAGGCTGCCGGCAACCTGGACGACGAGGGGGACGGCGAACAGCCCGAGCGCCCCGCCGAGGGTGTACTTGATCAGGGGCCGGCGCGGCAGCTGCGCCTCGCGGCCACCGTCGACAATGGTGCTGACGAACTCCTCGCGGGACTCCTCGCTCGAGCGCAGCGGGTGACGGGACTCCACGACCTCCTCATCGGGCATCAGCGTCTTGGCCCAGTGCACCGCGCCGAAACCGATGCCCAGCAGCCCCATGGCCATCGTGACTCCGAGCGCCAGGTTGGAGGCGCTGGTCAGGCCGATGCCGGGGACCCAGACCGTCTCGTCCACGTCGATCGCGAAGTAGAGCACGATGAAGAGCAGGGTGCCCAGGATCGAGATCCCGAACAGGGTCGCGACCTGCTTCTCCGCACGGTTGGCAGCGTCCTCGCCGAGGTCCGCCATCCGCGGCGTGTGCGCCGGCAGGCCCGGGTTGCTGAACTTCTCGGGCAGGCCGCCGTCACCGACGATGTGCCCCTGGTCCAGTCGGACGGGGAGGTTGCCGCCGGCGCCGGGGGTCACCTCGGACCCGGTGTGGGGTGTGTCCTGCTCATTCATCGGGCTACCGATCTGTGGTCGAGGGGTGGTGGGTCAGGCGGCCTTCGAGCCGAGCCATACGGCGCAGCCGACGAGGAGTCCCAAGCCGAAGACCCACGCGAACAGGCCCTCGGTGACGGGGCCGAGGGAGCCGAGAGTCATTCCGCCCGGGCTCTCCTCCGCCTGGATCGTGTTCAGGAACGCGATGACGTCCTGCTTGCTCTGCTGGGTGAGGTTGTTGTCACCGAAGACCGGCATGCTCTGCGGGCCGGTCACCATGGCTTCGTAGATGTGCTTGTCGCTGATGTCGCTCGAGATGGCCGGGGCGTACTTGCCGCGGGTGAGGGCGCCGCCGGCTCCGGCGAAGTTGTGACACATCGCGCAGTTCACCCGGAAGAGCTGGCCGCCGGCGGCGGGGTCACCCGCGGAGCCGTCCACCGTCTCGTCACTGGGGACTGCGGGGCCCGGGGCGAGGGAGGCGACGTAGGCGCCGATGGCCGTGATCTGGTCGTCGGAGAACTTCACGCTGTCGCCGGCGGGGGCCTGCACGCCGGGTGCCGCCAGCGGCATGCGGCCGGTGCCCATCTGGAAGTCGACGGACGCGGCACCGACGCCGGCAAGCGCCGGGCCGGCGATCTTGTCGCCGTTGCCCGTCGCGCGGCCCTCGGCGTTCAGACCGTGGCAGGAGGCGCAGTTGGCGCGGAACAGGGCCTTGCCCTCTTCGGCGGTCTGGGCCGGTAGCGCCTGGGTGGTGGCATCTGCGCGGGTGGGCGCGATCGCGGTATAGGCAGCGCCCGTCAGGAAGAGCCCCAGCATGAGGAGGACGGCGATCGCTGCCGGGTGTCGGCGGCGGGCTGCCAGTGCGTTCACGGTGCATTCCTGTCTACGGCGGGAATCCGGGCGGGAGGAGTCGGGAGCGTCACTTCAGGACGTAGATCATCATGAACAAGGCCACCCACACGACGTCGACGAAGTGCCAGTAGTAGGAGGTGACGACGGCGCCGGTGGCTTGGGCATGGGTGTAGCGGCGGGTGGTGAAGCTGCGGCCGATGATGAGCATGAAGGCGATCAGGCCGCCGGTCACGTGCAACCCGTGAAAGCCGGTGGCGAGGTAGAAGACCGAGCCGTAGGCGTCGGAGGAGAGCGTGACGCCCTCCTGCACGAGGTGGGCGTACTCGTAGACCTGTCCGGCGATGAAGACCGAGCCGAAGATGTAGGTCAGGACGTACCACTCCCGCATGCCCCACTCCTTGACCGCGAGCAGGGAGACCCCGGCCGGCCTGGCGGCGACGCCGCGCTCAGCGGCCCAGACGCCGAGCTGGCACCATGCCGAGGAGACGACGAGCACGGCGGTGTTGGCGGCCGCGAACGGCACGTTGAGCTGGGCAGTGCGCTCGGCCCACAGGGAGGGCTCATGACCGCGAATGGTGAAGTAGAAGGCAAAGAGCGCGGCGAAGAACATCAGCTCACTGGAGAGCCACACCATGGTGCCGACGGCGACCAGGTTCGGGCGCGTCGCGGGACCCTGCCCGGGGATGGACGGGACGGGTCCGCGGTGCTCCCTCGGAGCTGCTGTTTGAGTGGCCACGGAGCCATTATGGCGAAGACTGGAGCGGAGTGGGAGGCCGACCCCCCGAAAGGCTCGACAATGCTGGATCCGGGGCACCGGTAGCATGCCGCCATGACCTCTGAGCACGACACCGCGACCCCGCAGGCGGCGGCGGCGACCGACGGCATCCGCTCCGTCTCCGTCCTCCTCTACAGCGACGACATCACCACCCGCGACGCGGTGCGCGCCGCGGCGGGACGACGCCCCGCGCGTGATGTGGAGATCGTGGCGTGGCGTGAGTGCGCCACTGCTGCCGCCGTCATCGAGGCGATGGACGCAGGTGGGCACGACGTGGTGGTGCTCGATGGTGAGGCCACCCCCGTCGGGGGCCTGGGCCTGTGTCGTCAGCTGAAGAACGAGATCTTCCAGTGCCCTCCGATCCTCGTGCTCACCGGCCGCCCACAGGACGGTTGGCTCGCCGGGTGGTCACTCGCGGACGAGGCCGTGTCCCACCCCCTCGACCCGATCGCCCTGGCTGACGCCATCGCCGGGCTGGCCCGCTCGTCGGCCGCGGCCGACAGGCCGTGACGACACCGGTTGCGGATGCCGTCACCTGGCCCGGCGTGCTCTCGCTGCTCCTGCTCGGCGAGGATCTGAGCACCACCCAGACCCGGTGGGCCATGACCGAGGTGATGAACGGTGAGGCCACGCCCGCCCAGCTCGCCGGCTTCCTCATCGGCCTGCGAGCCAAGGGGGAGAGCGTCGAGGAGCTGCGCGGCCTGGCGGACGTCATGCTCGAGCACGCCACCCGCATCGAGGTCCCGGGGCCGAGCATCGACGTGGTCGGGACCGGTGGCGACCGCATGCACTCGGTCAACATCTCGACGATGGCCTCGATCATCGTCGCCGCAGCAGGCGTTCGTGTCGTCAAGCACGGCAACCGAGCGGCATCCTCCAGCTCGGGCTCTGCCGACGTCCTCGAGGCGCTCGGCCTCTCGCTGACCCTTCCCGCCGAACGGGTCGCCGAGGTGGCCGAGGAGGTCGGCATCACGTTCTGCTTCGCCAACGCCTTCCACCCCTCCATGCGGCACGCCGCGGTGGCCCGCCGAGACCTGGGGGTCGGCACCGCCTTCAACGCGCTGGGTCCGCTCACCAACCCCGCCCAACCGACGTATGCCGCGGTGGGAGTCGCGGACGCCCGGATGGCGCCGCTCATCGCCGGTGTCTTCGCCGAGCGCGGTCGGGCGGCGACGGTGTTCCGCGGCGACGACGGGCTCGACGAGCTCACCCTGGCGACCTCCTCCACCGTGTGGTGGGTGAGGGGGGGGCGTGTGGCGCAGGTCGCGCTCGATCCCGCCGACGTCGGGCTCGGGTACAGCCCCGTCGAGTCCCTTCGTGGAGGAACCGCGGAGCACAACGCCGAGGTGGTGCGCCGACTCCTGGCCGGTGACCGCGGGCCCGTGCGCGACGCCGTCGTCCTCAACGCCGGGATGGCGCTGGCCACCGCATCCGGACTGGCATCGGACTCGGCCGAGGTGTCTCGCCCCGCGCTGGCAGCGGCAGTGCGAGTGGGCATCGACCGCGCCGAGGAGATGATCGACACGGGGGCCGGGGAACGGCTGCTCGCGCGATGGGTGGCGGCGACGCAGCGAGCCTGACGCCCGGGTCGACCGCTGCGCGGACCCGCGGGCTCAGCCGTCGAGGCCGAGGCTGAAGGCCGCCTCGAGGTCGTGCGAGGAGTAGGTGCGGAACGCGATGTGCGTCGCGGTGCCGGTGACGCCGGCGGTCTTGTTGAGCCGGTCGGCGATCACGTCAGCCAGCTCCTCGTGCGCGCGCACCCGGACCATCGCGATGAGGTCCGCGTCACCGGCGACCGAGTAGACCTCGGTCACTCCGTCGATGTCGGCGATCTCCTGGGCGACCTCGGGGATGCGGTCGACGT
>JBDSNZ010000120.1:0-15128 GCA_039915055.1 Ornithinibacter sp. | reverse complement strand
CGAGCACCTTCACGCGGGTCTCCTCTGACCCGATCCGACCCTTGTAGACGAGCAGCACCAGGAGGTAGATCACGAGCTGGCCGTAGGCGAAGACGGTGAAGAAGGGCTCGACGAGACCGTGCACGTCATGGCTGGCCTCGTCGAAGTCGACGAGGGTGCGGAGCCGGTCGCGTGCCCGTTGCTCGGAGTTGTCCGGTGCCGGTCGGCTCGTGAGCGCTGCCCCCCCGACGGAGTCCGGCACCCGCAGTCCCACCGAGGAGAGGATCGTTGCCGTCAGGTCAGGAGACTGGGCCAACCCGACCTGCCGGGTCGAGGACGACTCCAGCACCCCCGGCCCGAAGTGCGGCCCGCGCGCGACGACGAGCCGGAGCCGCTCCGACACCCCGGCGTCGGCGATGCTCGCGACGATGAAGTCTGCTCCGCTCGGTCCCGCCCCGAGGACCTCCCCGATACGGGCGTCGATCTCGCTCAGCTGCACCTCGCGGGTGCCCGTGGGTGTCTCCCCGACAGCGACGTCCAGGGGGTCCCGCACCGCTCCGACGTCGACGAGGGTCACCTGGCAGCCGTTGAGGTCCTCCAGGAGGGTGGCGGAGTTCCAGGGCGAGTAGCGCTGCACGGTGCCATCGGGAAGCGCCGCGCCGACTGCTGCCCCGGGCTGCACCGCGCGCACGCAGACCGACCCTCGCTCCGCCACCTCGCCCAGCAGGCCGAGGCTGGTGTCGAACTTCTGGCCCTTGGCCTCGTCGAGGTAGACCGGCCACTGCGTGACCTTGCCGTCGGTGACGGTCGGTGGGCCCGGGCAGGGGCGGTCGGCCGGGTTGGCGGCCTCCCCGGTGCGCGGCGCCGCAGCGCGTCCACCCGCGGAGAGCCCGAGCCAGCCGTCGACCGGGCAGGTGTTGGAGTTGACCGATCGCACCGAGAGCGCAGCCGAGGATCCGTCCTTGAGCATCCCCCAGAGGTTGGGTGTGGTCTGTGGGTCGACGTCGGACCAGGTGATCCCCCCGGTGCCGATGAACACGACCGCGCCCGCGGGCTCGCCCGCCTGGCTGAGGGTTGCCGAGGAGCCGACCACCAGGAAGCCTGCGCACGCCGCCGCGATGGCGACGGCGATGGCGAGGGCTCTGCGGATCACGGGGCAAGGTTACGCAAGCGCAGGAGGGCGGCCGCAATCCGCTGGTGGGCACGCTCGGGATGCGTCAGTCGCCGACGTCGGCACGCCCTACCCCGACAATGGGTGACGTGACCTCGCGCCGCTCCACCCATGCACCGCGGGTGATGTGGCTCCTGGCGGTGTGCCTCATCGCCCTCGCGGCGCTCCCCGTGGCGCTGCGCTACCTCGTCTTCTGGCCCCTTGACCAGTGGCAGATCGACGTCCAGGTCTACCGGGACGCGGGGGTCTCGCTCCTCACGGGCCGGCCCGTCTACTCGGTGCTGACCGAGCCCCCGCAACTGTTGCCGTTCACCTATCCGCCCTTCGCCGCAGTGCTCGGCATTCCCCTCGCGCTCCTGCCGTTCGGCGTGGTCGGCTGGCTCTGGACCGCGCTGCAGGTCATCGCCACGACGGCGACGGTCTGGTATGCCGCGTATCGGTTGATCCCGCGCGCCGGGCCGTGGTCGCCGCTCGCGCTGGCGGCGCTGACGGCGCCCATGCTGTGGCTGCACCCGGTGGGTGACGGCATCCGGTTCGGACAGGTCAATGCGTTCCTCGTGCTGGCCGTGCTGATGGACCTGCGTGAGCCGCGGCCCGGCCTGCTCGCCCGGATCCCGCGCGGTGTGCTCGTCGGTCTGGCGATGGCGGTCAAGCTCACGCCGGGTGTCTTCCTCGTGCACTTCCTGCTCACCCGTCGGTGGCGCGAGGCGGCGACGACGCTGGCCACGGCGGTCGGCGTCACGCTCGCGGCCTGGGTGCTGCTGCCACAGGCGTCCTTCGCCTACTGGGGCGGGGCGCTGCAGGACCCGAGCCGGCTCGGCCCCAACGCGGGCACCGCCAACCAGTCGATCCGCGGCTTCCTGCTCCGCATGGACCTTCTGCTCGGCGGCGCACTCGGCTCGTGGGGCACCGTGGTGTGGCTGGTGCTCGTGGTGGTGGTCGGGGCCTTCGGCTACCTGCTGGCGGCCCGGATGTATCGCTCGGGCGACTCCATCGGGGAGGTGGCCGTCGTGGGCCTGCTCGCCTGCCTGCTCTCACCGGTGGCGTGGATCCACCACTACCACTGGATCGTCGTCGTGGTCTTCGCGCTGCTCGGCAGCGACCCGCTGCGAGATCGGCGCCGGCTCTGGGCCGGGCTGGGGGTCACGGCCTTCTTCGTGTGCCGCCTCCCGTGGTGGGGCATCACGTGGCTCAGCCACCGCGACTGGCCCGAGCTGCCGGCACGGTTGCTGCAGAACGCCGACGTCTTCGGGGGTCTCGTGGCGCTCGGTCTGCTCTGGTGGGTGTCGGGTGGGGGTCGCGGCCCGGCGAGCCAGCCTCAGAGCACGCCGAAGATCTCCAGCGAGGTATAGGCGGCGAGCAGCAGGCAGACGGTGCCGCCGATCCGGCGGATGGTCGACAGGCGCATCCGCTTCAAGAGGGTGCGTCCCAGCACCGCCGCGAGGGCGGAGACCGTGGCCAGCGCGAGGAAGGCACCGACGAACACCGACACCGGGTCGTCGTAGCGCAGCACCAGCGATGCCGTGAGGATCTGCGACAGGTCGCCCCACTCGGCGAGGAAGAGGATCGTGAAGCACAAGCTGACCACCCGCCACCCGGTGACGCTGCGCGCCGACTTCTCGTCGAACTCCTCCTCCGTCTCGGCTTCCTCCTCGTCAGCCGCACCGGCGCCGCGGAGCAGGATGATGCCGCCGACGAGGAACATCACGCCGGCGAAGACCTCCACCGGGGTGCGAGGGAGGCGCGAGAGCAGCCCGCCCGCGGTCACCGCGACCGCGGTCTGCACGAGGAAGGCGAGGCTGACCCCGATCCAGACGAGCAGCGGCCGGAACCGGGTCGACATGACGAGGGTGGCGATGAAGGTCTTGTCGGGCAGCTCGACGACGAAGATCAGGGCGAAGACGACGGCGGCGGTGGAGAGATCCATAGGTGCGCAACGCTAGCTGCTGTGGGATGCCGGCGCGCCCAGCGCTCGCTCCGCCTAGCCTGTGACACGTGCTGGGACTGAACGCAGGGGAGGCCGCGCTGCTCGCGCTGCCGGTGGTGGTGGTCCTCGCCTCCCTGCTCGCCCTGGTGCTGCTCTCGCGCCGCACCGCCAGGCTCACTGCTCGCGTCGAGCACCTCGAGCAGCAACGCCCCGTCGGGGCCGGTGACCTCGCCGTGCTGCGCGCCGACGTCGCCCAGGCCCTGCGGCACGTGGCCGTGGTGCGCTACGACGCGTTCGGCGACATGGGTGGCCGGCTGAGCTTCAGCGCGGCGGTCATCGACGACCACGGCGACGGCCTCGTCATCAGCTCGATCCACGCCCGCGGCGAGTCCCGGACCTACGCCAAGGGCGTCGTGGGCGGCGGCTCCGACGCCACCCTCACCCCCGAGGAGCAGCAGGCGCTCGCCGCTGCCCGCACCGGCAAGGAGCACCCATGACCCGCACCGGCTACCTCGGCCCCGAGGGCACCTTCACCTCGATGGCCCTCGACGCGTGGGAGGGCGACTCCGGCGGCCAGCGCACGGCATACGGCTCGGTCGACTCCGCGCTGGCGGCGCTGCGGGCCGGTGAGGTCGACGGTGCGATGGTGCCCATCGAGAACTCCGTCGAGGGCGGTGTCTCGGCCACCCTCGACGCGCTCGCCAGTGGCGATCCGCTCGTCGTCACCGGCGAGGTACTCGTTCCGGTGACGTTCGTCCTCGCGGCCCGGCCCGACGTCGGCCTCGGCGACGTGCGAGCGGTCGGCACGCACTCCCACGCGTGGGCCCAGGTGCGAGGGTGGATGGGCCGGAACCTCTCGGATGCCGCCTACGTGCCGACACTGTCGACCGCGGCTGCCGCGGCCGGTCTGGTCGAGATGGACCAGCCCTACGACGCGGCGGTCTGCGCCCCGGCCGCCGCTGACCTGCACGGGCTGGCTGTCCTCGCCGAGGGGATCGGCGACATGCAGGCCGCGGTCACCAGGTTCGTGCTGGTCTCCAGGCCGGGGCGCCTGCCCGCACCGACAGGGGCGGACAAGACGACCGTGGTGCTCTTCCAACGCGAGGACCACGCCGGTGGGCTGCTCGAGCTGCTGGACCAGTTCTCCGCGCGCGGCATCAACCTCACCCGGCTGGAGTCCCGGCCCACGAAGGCGTCCATGGGCTCCTACTGCTTCTCCATCGACGTCGAGGGCCACGTGCTCGACGAGCGGCTGGGTGAGGCGCTGATGGGGCTGAAGCGGATCTGCGCCGACGTGCGGTTCCTCGGGTCCTACCCGCGCGCGGACAAGACCCCGGCGAGCATCGGGGTGCGGGCCACCGACGCAGACTTCGCCGGCGCGCGGTCCTGGCTGACCGGCATCCGGTCCGCCACGACCTGACCGCCCCCCCGTTGGCGTCCTAACCTCTGCTAGCAGAGGTTAGGTGGCCAACCACAGGGTGCACCATGTGGTTGGGGAAGGATCCTCTGCTGAGTGCTGGGTGCTGGGTGCTGGGTGCTGGGTGCTGGGTGCTGGGTGCTGTCGGCGAGGGCGGCCGGCCGAGGGGGGCGAAAGCTGCCCGGATGCGCTGAGGGAGTTGCGAGGACCCACCCTCTGCAGGTTAGGCTTACCTAACTATGAGTGAGGTTCTTCAGCGGACCAAGGTCCGGGCGCCGTTCTGGCGTTCGGACTCGCTGTCCTGCCACGGGGAGGCGACCGCGCTGGTTCTGGGGTCCGAGCGGGTGAGCCACCGCGACCTCGCCCGGCGTGTCGCCGCGCAGGCGTCCGGCTGGCCCGGTGTCGGGGAGCGCCGGCTCGTGCTCGTTGAGATCGAGCACACTGTGGAGAGCGTCGTGACCTACCTGGCAGCGTTGGATGCCGGGCACGTAGTGCTGCTCGCTGCTCCGGGCCGCGCACAGGACCTGGCCAGCACCTGGGCCCCGGACGACGTGGCGGGCACGGGGGCTCGCGGGTGGACGGTCACCCACGGATCGGTTCCCGGGCGCCATGACCTGCACCCCGACCTCGCCCTGCTGCTGTCGACGTCGGGCAGCACCGGGTCGCCGAAGCTCGTGAGGCTGTCCGCTCACGCCGTGGTCGCCAACGCACTCGACATCGCGAAGGCCCTCGACCTCGACGTCACCGACCGCGGCGTGACCACCCTGCCGTTGCACTACTGCTACGGACTCTCCGTGCTTCACTCCCACCTCGCGGTCGGGGCCTCGGTGCTGCTGACCGATGCCTCGGTCGTCGAGCCGGCCCTCTGGACCTCCATGCGCGCCGCCGGTGTCACCAGCCTGGCCGGTGTGCCGCACACCTTCGACCTGCTCGCGTCCTCCGCGGCGCCGACCGCCTCCGTGCCCTCCCTGCGCGTGGTCACCCAGGCCGGTGGCCGCCTCGACCCGGCGCAGGTGCGCGACTGGGCGGAGCGCGGGCACCGCGAGGGCTGGGACCTGCGGGTGATGTACGGGCAGACCGAGGCGACCGCACGGATGACGGTCAGCAGCGCTGGTCAGGCCGACGACGAACCCAGCACGGTCGGGCTCCCGGTGGGCTCGGGCCGCATCCACATCCGCGGCGCCACCGGCGAGGTGCCTCCGGGTGAGGTGGGGGAGGTGCACTTCACCGGGGCGAACGTCATGCTCGGCTACGCGCTCGACCCGCAGGACCTGGCCCGCGGCCGCGACGTGGAGACTCTCGCCACCGGCGACCTCGGCCGACAGCGCCCCGACGGCTCCCTGGAGATCGTTGGCCGCCGGGCGTCCTTCCTGAAGATCAACGGGGTACGCGTCGACGTGGAACGCGTCGAGGCGCTGCTCGCGGATGCCGGCCTCGAGACGCTCGTGGGCGGTTCGGACGAGCGGCTGCTCGCCCTCGTCGTCGGGGAGGGCGCAACCGCGGGGGCCGGTCGACTCAGGGATCGGGCGACCAGCGCGATGATGGCCGCGACCGGCCTACCGGCCCACAGGGTGGATGCCGTGATCGTGCCGGCCGTCCCGCGACACGCCAACGGGAAGCCCGACCGCGGGGCGGTCGAGCCCACCGTCGACGCCCTCGCGGGCGCGAAGGACAGGGCTGCACCGGGGTCAGGGTCATCGGCAGCAGAGCTCGTCGCGCTCTACGCAGAGCTGCTGGCGCGTCCCCACGCCACGGCGGACGACACCTTCGTCGACCTCGGCGGGGACTCGCTGTCCTACGTCGAGCTCTCCGTGCACCTGGAGGAGCGGCTCGGGCCACTGCCCGCCGACTGGCCGCTGCGCCCCATCAGCGCGCTCGCGAGGAGCGACTCGCCGGCGCAGCGCTGGTTCGCTGCGGTAGACACCACCATCGTGCTGCGCGCCCTCGCGATCCTCGCCATCGTCGGCTCGCACACCCATGTCTTCCACCTCTTGGGCGGGGCACACATCCTCCTCGCGGTGGCCGGCTACAACTTCGCCCGGTTCGCAGCCACCGCGCCGACCGTCCGCGAGATGTGGCGGAGGGTCGGGAGCACGGTGGGGAGGATCGCCGCTCCGACCGCAGTCTGGGTCACGGTCGTGGGGTTGTTCGCGGGCACCTACTCGGTGGCGAACGTGTTCCTCGTCAACTGGCTGTTCGGCAGCGAGTCCTGGTCCTCGACATGGCGGTTGTGGTTCCTCGAGGCTCTGGTGTGGACCGTCGTCGGCTTCGCGGCGGTGCTGAGCATCCCGGCCGTGCGCTGGCGCTACGCGCGTTCGCCCTTCGCCCTGGCGGCCGCGGTCGCCGCCTTGGGGGCGCTGGCGCGCCTCGACATCCTCGGTCTCACCTCACCCCCGGGGCGCGGCACCGCACCAGCCGTGCTCTGGCTGGTCGCCATCGGCTGGGCGGCGCACGTGGCAGCAAGCCGTCGCCAGCGCCTGCTGCTCAGCGGGATCGTCGTGCTCACCCTCCCCGGTTTCATGGGCGACCCGGTGCGTGAGGCGACGATCGCGGCGGGGCTCCTCCTGCTGGTGTGGGTGCGCACCCTGTCGGTCCCCCGCCCGGCCGTTCACGCGATCGCTGTGCTGGCCAGCGCCTCGCTCTACATCTACCTCACCCACTTCGAGGTCTACCGCGCCACCAACGTCCCGCTGGTCAACCTCGCGCTCGGCACCGGTGTCGGCCTGCTCGCGTGGCTCCTCACCACCCGGGTCACCGCCTGGTTGGGCACCTTGCGCACCCGACCCCCGAAGCAGCCACCGTCCACGTCGCCTGCCCGCCGGCGCACCCCAACACCCAGCCAGGAGATCTCCTCATGATCCGACGACTCGCGTCAGCGGCGACGGCCCTCGCCGCGTTGACCGCGTTCACCACGCTGACCGCCGGGTGCGGCTCCGGCGCCGATGCCCCGCCGCTGGACCCGGACAAGCTCACCATCTACAGCGCCCAGCACGACAACCTCGTCGACGAGTGGGTGAAGGGGTTCACCGAGGAGACCGGAATCGCGGTGCAGGTGCGCCAGGGCACCGACTCCTCGATGGGCAACCAGATCGTCGCCGAGGGCAACCGCTCCCCGGCCGACGTCTTCCTCACCGAGAACTCCCCAGCGATCACCGTGGTGCAGGATGCCGGTCTGCTGGCTCCCGTCGACCAGGCCACCCTTGACCAGGTCGACCCGGCCTTCCGACCGAGCACCGGCCAGTGGACCGGCGTCGCAGCCCGTTCGACGGTGCTCGTCTACAACCCCAGCCTGGTCTCGGAGGCCGAGCTCCCGGCATCCATGATGGACCTGGCCGACCCGAAGTATGCCGGGAAGTGGGGCGCGGCCCCCGCCGGCGCGGACTTCCAGGCGATCGTCGCCGGAATGCTCGAGGCGAAGGGTGAGGCAGCGACCAGCGCGTGGCTCGACGGCCTGAAGAAGAACGCGACGGTCTACCAGAACAACATCGCCACGATGAAGGCCGTCAATGCCGGGCAGGTGCCGATGGGCATCATGTACCACTACTACTGGTACCGGGACCAGGCCCTGACCAAGGACGGCAGCGAGAACACCCAGCTGCACTACTTCAAGAACCAGGACGTCGGGGCGTTCGTGAGCGTCAGCGGCGCGGGTGTGCTGGCGTCCAGCAAGCACCCCGAGGACGCCCAGCGTTTCGTGGCGTGGATCTCCAGCTCGAAGGGCCAGGCCGCGATCGCTGCCAGCAAGTCCATGGAGTATGCCGTCGGCACCGGCCAGCCCTCCGACCCTGCGCTACCTGCGCTGGACACGCTGGAGGCCCCCGCGATCGACCCCTTCACCCTCGACGGCCCCGCCGTGATCGACCTGATGACCGAGGCTGGGATCATCTGAGCGTGAGCACGACCACCGTCAGCACCGAGCGGACCCGGCGACCCCCGTCGCCGGGTTCCGGTGCGCTGACCCTCACCGCGGTGCTGGTGACCGTCGTCGCGGTGCTGCCGATCGTGGTGGTGCTCGTCAACGCGCTCGGGCAGGGCTGGTCGGAGGCCGTCGCCGACGTCCTGCGCCCGCGCGTGGGCGAGCTGCTGCGCAACACCGTCTCGCTCGTCGTGCTCGCCACTGGGGCCTCGGCCACGCTCGGCGTGGGGTGCGCGTGGCTCGTCGAGCGCACCGGTCTGCCCGGTGCGCCCTGGTGGCGTGCCCTGTTGGTCGCCCCGCTGGCCGTGCCAGCCTTCGTCAACGCCTACGCCTGGGTCTCGCTGCGCCCCGCGATGACCGGGCTCGGCGGGGCAGTGCTCATCACGACCCTGTCGTACTTCCCGCTCGTGTTCCTGCCCGTGTCGGCGGCCCTGCGTGGTCTGGACCGCTCCTGGGAGGACACCGCCCGCTCCCTCGGCCTGAACCGGTGGCGCACGTTCACGCGCATCGTCCTGCCCCAGCTGCGGCCCGCGGTGCTCGGGGGGTCCCTGCTCGTCGCCCTCCACCTGCTCGCCGAGTTCGGGGTGCTCGCGATGCTGCGCTTTCCCACCTTCACCACCGCGATCCTCGAGCAGTACGAGGCCGCCTTCGACACCGGCACCGGCAGTGTCCTGGCGGTCGTGCTCGTGGCGCTGTGCGTGGCGGTGCTGACCATCGAGCACTTCTGGCGAGGTCGGCGTGGTCACGCGAGGATCGGTGCGGGAGTCATCCGCCGACCTGAGCCTGCGCCGCTCGGGCGGTGGCGCGCGCCATCCCTCGGGGCCCTCGCAGTGCTCGTCGTGCTCGCTCTGGGCGTGCCGGCATACAGCCTCGGCCACTGGCTCGGGACACCGGGCGCGACGCTCGACCTCGCCGCCGTGGGCACCGCGCTGGCAGCCACGATCGGGTTGGCCCTGGCGGCCGCCGTTCTCACCTGCCTCGCCGCGTTCCCGGTCGCCCTCCTGCTGCGCCGCCGCCAGACGCTGTTCACCACGACGACCGAGCGGCTCTGCTACCTGGCGAGCTCGCTGCCCGGTGTGGTGGTCGGCCTGGCACTGGTCACCCTCTCGATCCACTGGGTCACCGGCCTCTACCAGAGCGCCGCCCTGCTCGTGCTCGCCTACGCGATCCTCTTCCTCCCCCGGGCCCTGGTGGCGATCCGCGCCGCGCTCGCGCAGGCCCCGAGCGGTCTCCTCGAGAGCGCGCGGGCGCTCGGCGACGGCCCGGTGCGCGCGGTGGTCCGCGTCGTGGTGCCGCTGGCCATGCCCGGCATCCTCGCCGGCCTCGCCCTCGTCTTCATGGCGACGACCACCGAGCTCACGGCCACCCTGCTGCTCGCCCCCACCGGCACCCTGACGTTGGCCACCGGGTTCTGGGCCGCGAGCAGCTCGCTCGACTACGGTGCGGCCGCGCCGTATGCCGTGGCCATGGTGCTGCTCTCCGCGCCGATGACCTGGCTGCTGCTTCGCGAGCGGACCGTGGTCGCATGACCGGCCTCGTGGTGAGCGGGGTGAGCGCCTCCTACGGCGCCACCGAGGTGCTCCACGGCGTCGACCTCACGGTGGAGTCCGGGTCGACCGCGGCGATCCTGGGCGCGTCCGGGTGCGGCAAGACGACCCTGCTGCGGGTCGTCGCCGGATTCCACAGCGCGGATGCCGGAGCCGTGCGGATCGGGGACCGCACGGTCGCGGCACCGGGCTTCGCGATGCCACCGGAGAAGCGTGGGATCGGCTACCTCAGCCAGGAGGGCAGCCTGTTCCCCCACCTCACGGTTGCCGGCAACATCGCGTTCGGCCTACCGCGCTCCTCCCGGCGTGAGCGCGCCAGGACCTCGGAGCTGCTCGAGCTGGTCGGGCTGCCCCTGGCGCTGGCGGACCGGCGCCCCGAGCAGCTCTCGGGTGGCCAGCAGCAGCGGGTGGCCCTGGCCCGGGCGCTGGCTCGACGCCCCGAGCTGGTGTTGCTGGACGAGCCGTTCGGCTCCCTCGACGCCGGGCTGCGCACCTCTACCCGTCGGGCGGTCGCCGACGCGCTCTCGGCGGCCGGGGCCACCGTCCTCCTGGTGACGCACGACCAGGACGAGGCGCTGTCGTTCGCCGACCAGGTGGCCATCATGCGCGAGGGCCGGTTCGTGCAGGTCGGCCCGCCGAAGCAGGTCTACTCCGCTCCGGTCGACCGCGCGACGGCAGGGGTCCTGGGCGAGCTGGTGCTGGTGTCGGGTGAAGGTCGGGGTGACCACGCCGTGACCGCACTCGGCACTCTCCCTGTGGTCGGGGCGGGGGCCACCGGAGCGGTGGACGTGGGGCTGCGCCCCGAGCAGCTCGTGCTCGGACCTGCGAGCGAGGGGACCGTCGCGGCAGTGGTCGACGCGGTCGACTACTTCGGGCACGACGCGCTGGTGCGCCTGGTGCTCACGCAGGGGCCCGACGCTCCGGGGGCGACGGGGGCGACGGGAGCCACGGTGCTCTCGCGGGTGGTCGGCGACGACGCGCCGACGCCGGGTGACGTCGTCGGGGTGCGGGTGCGCGGGCCGGTCCAGGTCTTCGCGCACCCGAACGGCGCCGCGCCGACATCGTGATCAGATCGGTGCGCGGACGCTCTGCTCGAGCGAGAGCCAGTACTGCTCGTCGATCCCCCAGTGCAACGACAGGGTCGGCCCGGAGAGGTCCATCCGCGGGCTGTTGGTGACGATGTAGATCACCCACATCTCCTGCTCGTCCAGTGGCGAGGAGCAGGCCTTGTGAGTGGTGGCCAGCGGCTCGACGACCAGTCGACCGTCGACGACCGAGGCTTCTGCCAGACCGGTGTCGCACCCGGTCTCGACGACGAAGCCGTGTCCGCGGCATCCGTTGAGGTCTTGAGGAGGAACGGCCGGTCGTGGAACGGGAGGGGGTCCCAGATCAGTCGGGGCGTCGAGAGGCTGCCGCGGCCGGCCTGGCCGAGGCGGACCAGCCCGACGACGCGGCGCACCGTCACGACCGTGGCGCACGCGTCCCCGACCGGCGGGCCTTCACGTCGGATCGCCCAGCGGTGTGGCCAGACCGTGCTCCAGCGCGTAGAGACTGGCGCCCACGCGGTTCGTCGCGCCGATCTTCGTGTACGTCCGCTCGACGTGGTTGCGCACGGTCTTCTCGCTCAGGACCAGCCGTCCGGCGATCTCGCGGTTGGAGAACCCCCGGGCGACGAGACCGAGCACCTGGCGCTCGCGGGGAGTGAGCAGGTCATCGCGCCGCACCCGGGTCGCGCGCTGACCGCTCGCGCTCAGCACCGCCTCGATGCACTCGGGGTCCAGGGCCCCTGACGCGCCGCGGCTGCGCAGCCGCGCCATGGCCTGCTCGGGTTCCATCCCATCGCGGTAGGGGCGCGGCTCCAGTGCCGACTGGTAGGCGACCGCCACGGCGAGGATGCGCTCACTGCGCCCGAGCATGGACCCGCCCACGCCGAGTGGGTATCCGGTGCCGTCGAGGTGCTCGTGGTGGGCGCGGGCGAGCGTGCGCTCGGTGCCGAGGCCGGGGATCCGGTCAAGCACCCGCTCGGTGAGGTAGGGGTGCATCCGAACGCGCTCCCATTCCGAGGGGTTCAGCCCTTCCGGCTTGGACCAGACCTGGTTGGAGACTCCGAGGCGACCGAGGTCGTGCAGGTGTCCGGCGCGGGTGAGAGTGCTGATCTCGGCGGGAGCCAGATCTAGCAGCTCCCCGGTTGCTGCCGCAAGGGTCGCCACCGCGCGTGAGTGGCCGAGCGAGAACGGGCACTTGAGGTCGACGAAGTCCCCTATCGCGCCCACCAGCCGGCCGAAGTCGTCATGGGTGAGCCTGGTCTCCCGGTCGGGTGCCTGATCGAGGGCATGTCGCCAGGAGTCACCCGCGGGCGCAGGGGCGAACAGCTCTTCGGGGTCGCGCAGGGCCGCATCGACCACCGCGGGATCGAACTGGCCCCCGCGCCGTCGGTGCGCCATCGCGACGACGCCGTCGAGACCATACGTGCGGTGGTGCACCTCGGCGATGTCGGCGAACTGGGCGACCCGCATCTCAATGGGGATCTGGTCCCCCACCGCGCCGACCGGCAGTCCGCCACCGTCGTAGCGTTCGAAGGTGTAGGCGAGTGTCCTCGCGACCTCCGGCGACAGTCCGATGTGCCCCGCCAGGGCTGCGGCCGAGGTGCAGTGTGAGTGGATCAGGGCGCCCAGCTGGCCGCGGGCGTCGCGAATGAGCGAGCTCATCACGCTCAGCCGGGTCGGGAGCGGTTCGCCCCGGGCGACGTTCCCGATGAGGAAGCGGAGGTAGGGCAGGCCGGACCAGTCGACCAGGAAGGCGCCCTGGCGGACGGCGATGTCGTCACCGAACCACCGGGCGTACTCCTGTGAGTCGGCGTGACACCCGATCCACATGACCAGGCTCGAGTAGTAGACGGTGGCGCGTTGCTCGCGGGCCAGGCCGAGGCGGTCCGCCAGCCGGCAAGCGATCGTTGCCGATCGGAGCATGTGTTCTGAGGGCTGGCCGAGCCCCAGGTCGATGGCGACGGAGAGCCCGGCGAGCACCTCTGCCCGTCGGGGCAGGGTCTCGTCGCCGCGGCGTTCCGCCGTCTGCATGCAGCGATTCTCCCCCCATCGAGCGCGGCTGTCTCGTGTCGCGGTGCGCACGATGAGGGGAATCAGGCCTCGATGGCGTGCTCGCTCGCTACGGCCGGATCTCCAGGACCCGGTTGAACGGGGTCTGCGCGACCGACGCGAACCGGGTGAAGCCGGCCTCGGTGACGACGCCTCGGATCCGTTCGGGCCCGGCCTGGGTGCCGAGCGCCAGACCGACGTCCTGGGAGAGTGATGACGGGGTGCACAACAGGGTGGAGAAGCCGTAGTAGGCCCGTCCCACCGGGTTGAGGTTGTCTTCGACCGTGTCGCCGGCCATCGGCTCGACGACCATCCAGGTGCCATCCCCAGCCAGTGCGCCGTGCACGTGCCGAGCAGCTCCGACCGGGTCACCCATGTCGTGCAGAGCATCGAAGGTGGTGACCAGCCCGAACCCCGCTCCGGGGAACTGGGTCGCGGACGCCACCTCGAAGCGAACCCGGTCGGCCACACCGCCGTCCTCGGCCCGCCGCCGGGCGGTCTCGATGGAGCCGGCGTGGTAGTCGAACCCGGTGAAGGTGGAGTTCGGGAACGCCTGGGCCATGATCACCGTCGAGGCCCCGTGCCCGCATCCCACGTCAGCCACCGTCGTCCCGCGTTCCAGACGCTCGACGACACCCTCCAGGGCAGGCAGCCACTCCTGCACCAGGTGGGCGTTGTACATCGTGCGGAAGAACCGCTCACAGCCGTCGTGCACGTCATGGTGGTGCTCGTGCCAGCCCAGGCCCGAGCTGCCTCGAGCCGCCTCGAGCACGCCGTCGATGTCGTGGGTCGTGCCCAGCGCGATCTGGAAGAAGCCCGGAAGGTAGACGGGGCTGCTCGGATCGGTCAGCGCCGCCGCCTGCTCGGGCGGGAGGGTGTACCGGCCGGTGGTCGCGTCGTACGTGACGTAGCCACCAGCGGCCTGGGCGTTGAGCCACTCTCTCGCGTAGGGCTCTCCGGTGTCCGTCGACGTGGCCAGCTCGGCGGGTGTCACCGGGCCGGACGCCATGCTCGTGTAGTACCCGAGCTTGTCGCCCAGGACGACCAGCGCGGTGTTCAGGGTTGCACCGACCTCGTCGACGGCCTTGAAGACGAACGCCATGAGCGTGTCGAGATCGATGGTCGGAGCCTGCGGTAGCTCGGTCATGATGGGTTCCTCTCGATGGTGTCGTGTCCTGCTGTGGTCCGTGTCGCCGGGTCGGTCGCCGAGAAGCGGGACCGACCTGCGAAGAAGAGCCCCCGTTGGGGAAGGTAGAAGTCGCCCAACCGCGCCTGCTCCGCCAGCGGGCCCAGCTCGCCGAGGCTGGTGCCGTCCACCTCGGCATGGCCGCTGACCACGCGCCACACGTGCAGTGGCGCAGCCTTGAAGCTCGGCCCGTCGGGGGTCATCCCCCGGAGCCTGATCCGCCCGCACCCGAGCATGCCGCCGGCCATCGGTCCCATCGCGGCGAGCACGAGGGTGCTGTTCCACGCCGTCTCGGGCAGCGCGCCACCCATTGACGTCAGGGTCCGAGTCGCCGCCGTCGCGCCGAGACCCATCCGCCACGAGAGGCGCTCTCCCATGGTCACGTCGACGGTCCAGTCGTCCTGCCAGGACACCGCGATGTCGGGGACCTGCTCCACCGCCGTCAGCGAGCCGAAGTAGCGGGGACAGCTGAGGTGGGGCTCGGCGGTGGTGTAGATGGTCCAGCGGCCGGTGTCGTCGCGGTGCCAGATCGCGCGGTAGGCCGGGCCCACGGAGCTGGCCACCATGTCCCGCAGGGCGAGGTAGTGACCGCTGGAGTAGGGCACCCCCATCGCTCCGTAGCCGGTGAACCGCTCGTCAAGCCCGTGCGCGAGCTGCCTGTCCACCTCGAGGGCGGAGACCGTGTGTCGGGGAGTCGTGTCCATGACCCCAGCATCGGCGGGGCCCCGCGTCCGGCGCATGGGGCATCGGCCTCAACATCATCGCGGCCCGGCCCCCCCGCGCGGGCTCCGCTTCCGCGTCTGTCGGACGGCGCCTCGAGTGGTGTCAGGTCGCCCCAGCCGACCCAGTCGAGGTCGGCACCCAGCTGCAGCAGCGCATCGGCGACGCCG
>JBDSNZ010000081.1:0-12173 GCA_039915055.1 Ornithinibacter sp. | reverse complement strand
CGATGTCACCGATCTCGAAACCGCGGACCACCGCGGGGTAGTCGGTGACCGGCTGGTACTTCACCTCGAGCCCGGTCGCGCCGGCGAGGAGGGTCGCCAGCGCGGGGTAGAGCCGGTTGAGCTTCTCGGGGTCCTGGTCAGGGATGGCGGAGATCACCAGGGTCCCGCCCCCGGCAGTGCCGCCCCCGCTCGACGACCCTGCCGGCGCGGCCTCGTCTCCGGTGCCGCACGCGGCGAGCACGAGCAGGCCGCCTGAGGCGAGGAGGAGGTGGCGGCGGGGGATGGTGCTCAAGAGATCTCCTGGTGCTGAGTGGGGGAGGCGGTGGATGGAGCGGCGAGGGCGCGGGCCCGGAAGAATGCGACCAGGGCGATGGCGATGAGCAGCGCGGTCGATGTGCCACCGCCGCCGAGGATCCGGCCATCGAACCCTGCCTGGACCCGCATGACGAGGGCCGCGACGCTCGCCAGGCCGAGGGCGGCGTATGCCGCGGTGGAACCGACGCGTTCAGATGCCAGGAGGAGCCCGCCGACGATGACGAGGACGAGGCCACCAAGGAGGTTGAAACCACCGAGCCCGACCTCCAGGTTGGAGGTGCCGATCTGCGGGCCGTTCGCGGCGAGGGGGTCACCGAAGGACTTGAGCACGCTGTAGAGCCCGGCCACGACCGCGGTCCCGCCGGCGAGGCGGGCCACGGTGCGCCCATCGGTGAGCCGGGCTCGGATGCCGTCGACCGCGAGGTAACGACCCGATGACGAGGTGAGCAGGGCGATGTGTGCGCCGAGCATCAGCAGGTAGGCCCACGGCCACTCGTTCGGGGCGTACGCCACGGACAGGCCGATGGCCAGGCTCTGCGCGATGCCCAGCAGGGCGCCCACACGGATCCAGGCACCCGAGAGGAGCAGCACCGCCAGAGCCGACTCGGCGATGATCACGCCCCACCCGAAGATCGCGAGGTGGGGCAGGACGAGGTGTTCGACCACGAAGGTGTACGGGGGGAAGACCGGGTTGCTCACGGCATACGCGGTGAACTTGTACAGACCGGCCTTGCCCGCCTCGCCGAAGTCCGGGGGCACCTTCCAGTTGACGTTCCACAGCCACAAGAACCCGAGCATGATCCGCAGGATCGTCGCACCCACCGCCTGGTGACGGGGCACCTCCTCGGTGGCGGGTGCGAGGACCCAACCGAGGAAGGATCGTGCGCGGGTGCTCACGCCCTGGTTCGCCGTCGTGGTGTCTTCACGCACAGCGGAACACTTCCCGTCCTGATCGGGTTGCGGCGTCCTGCACCGCAACGGTGTCGGTGATCACGCCGAAGACCTCCGCCAGGGGAAGCGGGGAGTCGGCGATGCGCATGTTGGGGTTCGTCACGGCCACCGGGTGCCACCATGCGCCGTCGGCGGTGATCGTCGGCTCCGGCTCCAGGGTGTCGATCGACACGTGGATACCGGACTCGGCGAAACCTTCCTGAGCGACGGGGCGGATCACCCGGTCCTCCAGCGCGATGCCCTCCTGGTCCAGGCGAGCGTGCAGGGCCCGCACACCCTCCGGGTCCTCATCGAAGAGCGTCGCGGCCACCCGCACCCGGAAGCCCAGGGCCCGGGCCTCCCCGATGCCGGTCAGCGCCTTGGCCCATGAACCCTTACCGCGCTGCGCGTCGTGCAGGTCGGCCGTGGCCGAGTCGAGGCTGACCTGGAGGACGACCGAGCGGTCCATCTCCTCGAGCACCTCTCGTCGGCGGCCGCGGGAGAACACCATCGCATTCGTGAGGATGGTGCGCTCCAGCCCCGCACCGGCGGCGACGATCCCCCCCAGGTCAGGGTGCAGGAACGGCTCACCACCAGTGAGGAGGAGCTCTCGCCCACCGAGATCCTTGAACTCCGCGAACGCCCTCACCGCAACATCAACCGGCAGCATCCGTGCCGGAGCCTTCGGGGAGGACTCAGCGCAGCAGTACGTGCACGCCAAGTTGCAGCTGAAGTTGGTGTAGGCCCACAGGCGCTGCCCCACCGGGGTGCGAGCACCCAAGGAGAACATCGTGTCCTGCGCCGCCCCGACGACCTTGCGCACCGCGAACCACCACGGCCCGCGCGCCCCCTCCACGTGCTCCCCCGCGATCTCGTGCCCCACGAGCTCTGCCCAGACCGGAAGATCCGTGGCCACCGAGGGCTCGGCACTACGGATGCCGAGGACGTCACCATGCTCAAGACGCCGCATCGAACGTGTGATCAACAACAAGAGCCCACTCCCACAATCCATGTCACCACCATCGACAAGACGAGCGACGTCCCCCAATGGTGTAGCAGTAGGAGTCGAGCCGGACTGTTCGTGCGTCGGGGGCATCTTCCGAGAGTAGGCGCGATAGGCGCTCAGCACATCCGGAGCCGCCGTGTCGGAGTTCTTACGGCACCGTGCCGCGATGGCCTGGCGGGGTTACCGTCAGACATGACCGAGCATGCGAGCGACCTGTGGCGACCGAGCGACGGCGACTCCCGCAAGGAGTTCTGGCAGGGGGTGCACGACTCCAAGGACGTCGACGGGGTGTCGTGGTGGCAGTCGGTGCCCGACCTCTCGCTCGGGCTCGTCGAGGAGACGGGAATCGGGTTGGCCGAGGGGGTCATCGACGTGGGCGCCGGGTGGTCGACGCTGGTGGACCACCTGGTGGAGCGCGGTTACCGGGACCTGACGGCGATCGACCTGTCGATGACTGCCCTGACCACGGTGCGAGAGCGACTCGGCGAGGGAGGTCGACACGTCGTGCTCGACGTCGCCGACGTGCTCGACCTGAGACGAGGTCGCACGTACGCGCTGTGGCACGACCGTGCCGTCTACCACTTCCTCACCGAGGCGGATGAACGCGAGGACTACCTCGCCTCGCTCGAGCGGTCCGTTGCGCCCGGTGGCTGGGTCGTCGTGGCGACATTCGGCCCGGACGGGCCGAGCACGTGCAGCGGGCTGCCGATCGTGCGTTACACCCATGACCAGCTCGTCGCACAGTTCCCCGGCTATGAGCTGGTCTCCACCGCCGGGGAGGACCACGTCACGCCGTGGGGCAGCACCCAACAGTTCACCGCAGTGCTGTTGCGCCGCCCAGCCTGACCATCCCGAGTCGTGTGCTCAGGCCAACTCGGTGTCCGACACCTCCTGTCACGGCACCTGCCAGAAAGGAGGTTGTCACTCCACCGTCGCTCCGGTCGCCAACTGGGCGCACGAGTCGAGGTCAGAACGAGAAGGTCACTCCGGTGAGGTCCTCGCTGCGGTCCCACAGCGCTGACGCGAGCCCGTGGTCGTTGGCCCAGTGGCTGCGCTTGGCCTCTCCGACCGCGCCTCGGGTCTCGCCGATCCCCGTCGGCCCGGTGTAGGAGCCCGGCTCGGCCACCGTCGCGGCATACAGGACAGCCTCGGCACCCTTCTCAGGGCCGGGGAGGACGAGCTTGGATCCCCAGGACACGACCGTGCCCACGACCGGGATCGCCCCCATCCCGTCAGGGCTCCCGAAGAGGTTGGTGCTGGAGACACCCGGGTGGGCGGCGTTCGACGTGAGGGGTGACCCGGCTGCCGTCGCACGCCGCTGCAGCTCCAGGGCGAAAATCAGATTGGCGAGCTTGGACTGGCCGTATGCCGTGGACGCGTTGTAGCCGTCGCGAGGGCTGGCCTCCAGGATGCGCCCGTCGCCCTGGTTGTGTGCGAGCGAGGACACTGTCGTCACTCGCGGGGAGTGCGCCTGGAGCAGGTGCGGCAGCAGCAACGCGGTCAGCGCGAAATGCCCGAGGTGGTTGGTGCCGAACTGCAGCTCGTGGCCGTCCTGGGTCTCGCGATACCGCGGCGGCGTCATCACTCCGGCGTTGTTGACGAGGAGGTCCAGCGGACCCTCGAAGCGTGCCGCGAGCTCGCGGACCGAGTCGAGCGACGCGAGGTCGAGGCGCTCGACGCGCACCGAGCCGCTCGCGCCCGTGGCGCGGATCCGGTCCGCGACCTGCTCGCCGGCATCCGTCTTGCGGACCGCGAGCACCACGTCAGCGCCGTGCTTCGCCAGCTCGCGGGCCTCGACCACCCCGATGCCGGAGTTCGCACCGGTGACCAGCGCCGTCCGCCCCGTGAGGTCCGGCATGTCCTGGGGGGTCCACTTCGTCATCGGTGCTGCTCCTCGTGCTCGTGGGCTCGTTGCTCTCGTGGTCGTGCAGGGGGAGAACGTGCACCCACCCGGGAGGATTCCGCCCGGCCGCATGGCCCCCCGACACGGTGGAGCCTTTCGCGCGCCGAGCCGGGGATCCGAGGGCTTCCTGCAGGGGTGACCTCAGGGCTCTCGGCGGGTGAGCTCGATGACCGGGATGACTCGGCTCGTCTTCTGCTCGTAGCTGCGGAAACCGTCCGACATCTGCGTGAACCGGCTCCACGCCGCGTCCCGCTCGGTGCTGCTTCGGGCGCCGATGTGGTGCAGCAGCACCAGTCCCCGACCGAAGCCCATCGGGCTCACCGTGCCGTCGTTCGCTCGGAACTCCTCGATGATCTGCTGGTTCCAGTCGGGCATCAGTCACTCTCCCTCTCGGTGGCGTTGCGCAGGATGCAGAACTCGTTGCCCTCCGGATCGGCGAGGGTCACCCACCCGGTACCCGGGCCGTACTGCCCCTGGTGGTCCGCCACCTCGACGGCGCCGTGGGCGAGGAGCCGAGCACCCCCAACCACCACTGGGCGAGGTCGTAGGCGTTGTGGCAGTCGATGCTCGTGTGGGAGACCCGTGACGTCATGCCGTCAGCCTCCCAGCGGGCTCCCGCGCTGCCAACCCGGTTCTGGATGCCGGTGCCACGTCAGGCGTGGATGGCAGCCGCGATCCCGTCGTCGAAGACCTCAGGGGGGTCAGGGTGGGAGATGGACACCCCACCGGCGCGCCGCACCGCTGTCCATGCGACCGCGCACGCGTCGAGGACATCGTCGACGGCATACCCGCTGCCCGACAGGACCGAGGGTCTCGCGATGCCGACCGCGGCGAGGGCGCGGAGCCGTTCGACCGTGCCGTCCTCGGTCTTCTTGGCATGGGCCATGGGCGCTCCCGCCATGGTTGCGAAGGAGAGTTCCGGGTGCACCTCGATGACGTCGACCGACGGTCGGGTCTGCAGCCACGCGTCGACCTCGAGGATCTTGTCCCGCAGGGCGAACGCCTGGGCCCCCACCCCTTGCCCACTGAGGGAACGGTTCACGGCATCCGCCTCGGCCCGGGTGCTCGTGAGGTATGCCGGGCGGGTCAGGGTGGTGAAGACCGAGCTCGCACGGCCAGGGAGGGAGCGGCGCGCGAGTGCGTCGGCGAGTCGAGTCGTCTTGTCGGGCAGGCCGATCGGGATGTCGATGCCGACCACTCGAAGGTCGTGCTCGGCGCGCACCGTCTCGACGAGATCGGCGATCCTCGGAGCGAGGACGACCCGTGGCCGTGGTGCACCCGGCACGAGCAGCGCCCCCACCCAGCCCGCCTTGCACCCGTCGACGCCGAGCACCGGCAGGGTGACCTCGAGTGTCGGCGGCGAGGTGGTGTCGTGGCCGAGGAGGAACTCCCACTCCCTGCGCACGAGCCCGTCCTCGATCTCGAACACGTCGACCGATCGTCGGCCCTCGCTGTCGAGGAGGACCGTCACGATGCGCCGCCCGTCCTGGGAGCGGGTTACCTCGATGCACTGGAACTGCCGCCGCGACCCGACGTATGCCGCTGCGAGACGAGCGAGGTAGGACGTGCGGCCCTGGACCTGCTCAGGGTCGCCATCGCCGGCCCGGGTCCACGTGACGTCGGGGTGGAGCAGATCGGCGCACACCGCCCATTCACGAGCATTCTCGGCGTCGAAAAGGCGTCGCAGCGTGACGTCGAGGTCCATGTCTCCACCGTAGGAGGCGTCCGGGTGATCGCGGTTCACGGGTGCGGCGGAAACGGCTCGGTTCCCTCACGTAACGGGAGGCCGCGCTGGTGGGAGAGTGGCGTGATGAGCGATGACGCATCCCGATTCTCCCGACTGCTCGAGCCCTGGCGCGGCGCGCCGAAGGACGACGTCGACGCCACGAGCGTCGAGCGTGATGGCCTCTCCAGATCCGCCGCGGGCGTCACCGGGGTCGCCGTGGCGATGAATCGCACGATCGGGCAGATGGGCCCGGTGCGCAGCCTCACGACGCTGCGCCACCTCAACCAGGCCGACGGGTTCGACTGCCCGGGATGTGCGTGGCCCGACCCGGACCCCGAGCACCGCAGCTTCGCGGAGTTCTGCGAGAACGGCGCGAAGGCGGTGGCCGAGGAGGCGACCAAACGGCGCGCCGACCCGGCCTTCTGGGCGGAGCACTCGGTGACAGAGCTCGCGACGTGGAGCGACTACCAGCTCGGTCAGCAGGGGCGGATCACCGAGCCAATGATGCTGCGTGAGGGTGGCACGCACTACGAGCCGATCAGCTGGGACGAGGCGATCGAGGTCGTTTCCTCTTCGCTCACCGGCCTGGACAGCCCCGACGAGGCGGTCTTCTACACGAGTGGGCGCGCCTCGAACGAGGCCGCCTTCACGTTCCAGCTCTTCGCGCGAGCCTTCGGCACCAACAACCTGCCCGACTGCTCCAACATGTGCCACGAGTCGACGTCGGTCGCGCTCGCGGAGTCCATCGGCATCGGGAAGGGCTCGGTGTCGCTGGAGGACCTCCACGAGGCCGAGCTCATCATCATCTGCGGTCAGAACCCCGGCACGAACCACCCCCGGATGCTCACGGCGCTGGAGAAGTGCAAGCGGAACGGCGGCAAGATCGTCGCCGTCAACCCGCTGCCCGAGACCGGGCTGATGCGGTTCGACAACCCGCAGAAGGTGCGCGGCGTCACCGGGATCGGCACCCAGCTCGCCGACGAGTACCTCCCCATCCGGCTCAGCGGCGACCTCGCCCTCTTTCAGGCACTCGGTGCGCTCCTGCTCGAGCGCGGCGCCGTCGACCACGACTTCGTCGACCGGCACACGACGGGCTTCGAGACCTGGCGGGAGCACGTGGCGCAGGTGGACTGGTCGGAGGTCGTGCGTGCCACCGGTTTGGAACGTGCCCAGATCGAGAGGGTCGCCGACCTGCTCGCGGCCTCGGACCGGACGATCTTCTGCTGGGCGATGGGCATCACCCAGCACCAGAATGCCGTCGCCACGATCAAGGAGATCACCAACGTAGCGCTCCTGCAAGGAAATATCGGAAAGCCCGGCGCTGGCCTCTGCCCCGTGCGCGGCCACTCCAACGTGCAGGGCGACCGCACGATGGGCATCTGGGAGAAGCTCCCCGCCCACTTCGGCGACGCCCTGCGGGAGGAGTTCGGCTTCGATCCGCCGCGCGAGCGCGGGCACGACGTGGTCAACACGGTGCGAGCCATGAAGGAGGGGCGGATCAAGGTCTTCATGGGCCTCGGTGGGAACTTCGCGTCCGCCACGCCCGACACCGACGTGACCCAGGAGGCGATGCGCTCCCTGGACCTCAACGTCCAGGTGTCGACCAAGCCGAACCGCACCCACGTGGTCACCGGGCGCAGGATGCTCATCCTCCCGTGCCTGGGGCGCACCGAGCAGGACATCTCCCGCGAGGGGTGGCAGGGCGTGACGGTGGAGGACTCCATGTCGAGCGTCCACCTGTCGGTGGGGCGCAACACCCCGGCCGGCCCGCTGCTGCACTCGGAGCCCTGGATCATCTGCCGCATCGCCGAGGCAACCCTGGGTGACGGGCCGGCCGGCTCGCGCATCGACTGGGACACGATGGCCGAGGACCACCGCGCCATCCGGCACCACATCTCGCGGGTGGTTCCCGGCTGCGAGGCCTACGAGGAGAAGGTGCAGCGACCTGGCGGCTTCGTGCTCCCGCACCCCCCACGCGACTCCCGCACCTTCCAGACCGCCTCGGGGCGAGCGGAGTTCGCGGTGAGCCCGATGGGGGTCCTGGAGGTACCCGAGGGTCATCTCCTGCTGCAGACGCTGCGCAGCCACGACCAGTACAACACCACGATCTATGGTCACGACGACCGCTACCGCGGGCTCGCTGGTGGACGCCAGGTCGTGATGGTCCACCCCGATGACATCGCCCGGCTCGGTCTCGTGGCGGACCAGCTCGTCGACGTCGTCTCGGTCTGGCGTGATGAGTCCGAGCGGGTCGTGCGCGGCTACCGTGTCGTCGCCTACCCGACGGCTCGCGGGTGCGCCGCCGCGTACTACCCCGAGTGCAACGTGCTCGTACCGCTGGACTCGGTGGCCGAGTGGAGCAACTGCCCGACGTCGAAGTCGGTGCTCGTCCGACTCGTCCCACCGGGCGGGTGCGCGCATCCCGTGCATGCACGCCAGGGGTCGAGCACGGCATCCGGAAGCGACCACGAGCACCGCAGCACCGTCGAGCCGGTCCACCTGAGCTGACGCCCCTCGGTCCTGTCCGCGCACGGGCATGCGTCACACGGGGTTCCGCGTCAGGCAGAAGATGTCGACCGGAGCCCCTCGAGGGCGCCCAGCACGAGGTCCAGACCGACCTCGAACTCCTCGCCGAACACGAAACCGGGCTGGAGCGCGCGGCCCTGCGCGTACGCCGTGAAGTGGGGGTAGGCCGCGCGCACCTCCGGGCTGAGGATCTCCGCTCCCAGCGCTGCGAGGTCGGCTTCGGTCTCGAAGGGCAGGCTGGCCTCCTGGAGCACGAACCCGTAGAGGTGCGCGTCCAGGAGTGCAAAGGCGGTTCCGGTGTGGGCGAGGGAGAAGCCCTGCGCGAGAAGGCACCCGAGGACCGCGTCGTGGTGGAGGAGCGCCTCGTGTCCGGGAGCGCGCCGCGAGTCCATCAACCCAACGGCCCAGTGGTGACGCAGGAGCACCGCGCGGCCCGACATCGAGCGTGCCCGCATCTCCGCGCGCCACGGCGCACCGACGACCGGGAGGTGCAGCTCGCCGAAGACCTGGTCGACCATCGCGTCGAGGAGCGCCTCCTTTCCCGCGACGTGGTGGTAGAGCGACATCGCCTCGACGCCGAGTCGACCGGCGAGGGCGCGCATGGACAGCGCGGCCAAGCCCTTCTCGTCGGCGAGCGCGAGCGCCTCTGAGACGACGAGGTCACGGCTCAAGGCGGCGCGGGGGGAGGGCATCGCTGCTCCTGGCGGGGGAAGAAAGTAGGGCCGGGCGTGGGGCGTGGGGCGTGGGGCGTCGGGCGTGGCGGCCGGCGGGTCGGGAGGGTCGAGGTCGGGCTTGCGCCATCTTACGTCGTAAGGCTACGGTGGGCACCCCATCAGGCTTACAGCGTAAGGATGACCATGCAGGCGATCGTGCAACACCGCTACGGCGGCAGTGAGGCGCTCCGGCTCGAGGAGGTGCCCGCGCCGGTGCCCGGTCGCGGCGAGGTGCTGGTGCGCGTCGGCGCGGCGGGGGTCGATCGGGGCACCTGGCACGCCATGGTCGGCAGGCCGCTCGCGGCCAGGCTCGCGCTCGGGCTGCGCGCCCCCCGTGACCGCACCCCGGGTCGCGACGTGGCCGGCACGGTCGAGGCCGTCGGAGACGACGTGACGAGCCATGCCGTGGGGGACGCCGTCTACGGCACGGCCCGTGGGTCCTTCGCCGAGCTTGCGGTCGTTCCGGTTTCCCGGCTGTCTCGCCGGCCGGGCAACCTCACCGTCGAGGAGGCAGGGGCGGTGCCGGTCTCGGCGATCACTGCGCTGCAGGCGCTGCGCGCGGGTCGGGCCCGGGCGGGTGACCGCGTGCTCGTCATCGGCGCGTCCGGGGGCGTGGGGTCATACGCGACGCAGCTCGCGGTCGATCTCGGAGCCGTGGTCACCGGTGTGTGTGGTCCGTCCAAGGTCGACCTCGTCCGATCCTTGGGCGCGCAGGACGTCATCGACCACACGAGCACCCCGCTCGAGAGGATCGACGAGCGGTTCGACGTCGTCATCGACATCGCGGGCCACCGCCGGGTCCGGGCCCTACGGGCGCTGCTCACCGAACGAGGTTCCCTCGTGATCGTCGGGAGCGAGCACCCGGGGCGGTGGGTCGGCGGGCTCCACCGCTCGATCGGCGCCGCGCTGCTCTCGCCGTTCGTGCGACAGCGGCTCGTCATGCTGGCCGCGTCGGAGAACGGTGCTGACCTGGCGACGATCACGGAGGTCATCGAGCGCGGTGGGGTGCGTCCCGCGCTGGAGCGGACCTTTCCGCTGTCGCAGGCTGCTGCAGCGATCGACCACGTCAGTGGCGGGCTCACCCGGGGCAAGGTCGTCATCGTCCTGGCCTGACACCGGGGTCAGGCGTCCGAAGCCTCCGGCATCCGCTCCAGGAGGTAGGCCAGGGCCTGGCGGGCGGTCCAGCCACCGGGGTGGCGCGCGATGAGCTCGCTCGCTCCGGCGAGGTCCTCCCCGAGGGTGACCAGCGGCAGCTCGTCGAACCCGCTCTTGCGGTGCTGGCCGAGTCCGATGGTGGCCGTCAGTCCGTTGCAGAGGCACTTGCGGCCCTCGGTGTCCTGCGCCTCGCCACCTTTGCGCACATACATGTGCACCGGCTCCGCGGCGCAGCGATAGCCGACCGATCCGTCGGCGCGCTCGAACGGCTGGCGCAGGTAGGACAGATCACACAGCCGTGTGCGCGCCTCGTAGGCCGCGCCCTGGCTGGCCGTGCCCTCGAGGGTGACCACCTTGAACGGGAAGCCGGTCGGGCTGGCGCGAGGGTCGTTGCGCACCGCGAGGTCACCCGCTCGCAGCTTCTCCAGCACGGGCTCACGTGCGGCATCGCTCAGGCCGGAGTCGGCGGAGAGCGCGAAGAGTGTGCCGACCTGGACACCGACCGCTCCGGCGCGCACCGCCGCCAGAACCTGCTCCGGCGTGCCATAGGCCCCCGCCATCCAGAACGGCAGGCCGATCGCGGCCATCCTGCCCAGGTCGGCCTCGTCTCGCGCACCGTAGATCGGCTCGCCGACCTCGTTGAGCTGGAGGCGCCCGCGCGGCGGGGCCGAGTGGCCGCCGGCCGGAGGCCGCTCGACGACGAAGCCGTCGGGGCGGATCTCGGGGTCGCGGTGCAGGTAGGACGCGAGCTGGTCGAGCGAGACGATGGCCAGGAAGTCGGGCCGGGCGAGCGCGGGGAGGTCGGCGCCCAGGAGTGCGACCGGGTCGACCTCGATGGTGCGCGCGAGGGTTCCGCCTGCGACGTCCGCGGGGATCCGGCCGACCTCGCCCGCGGCCAGCGACCGGAGCAGCTGCGGCACCTCGCGGGGGATGCCGGCGCCCATGAGCACGTAGTCGACCCCTGCGAGCATCGCGCCGAGGAGGGCCGTGGGGGTCGCCATCTGGATCTTCTCGAGGCAGTTGATGCCCACGACGCCGTCATGGCCCTCGCGGGCCAGCCAGACCTCGGCGAAGTTGCCGGCGACGGCGAGCTCCTGCCCGGCGCGCGAGGTGCTCAGGGTCAGCTTGGGCACGGGGGTGTACGGCGTGGTGGGCCCGCGCCCACCCTCGATGAAGTAGGTCTCGATCACCCTCGTCGCGATGGCCGCGCTCGGGAAGTGCGCGAGCGCGCGGCGGTAGTGCCCTCCCGGGTCCCCGTCCTGGAGACGGCGCGCGAGCACGGCATCCATCGCCGTTCCCGAGACGACACCGAGGTGCCCCGCGAGGGAGACCTCCCGGGCCAGACGCCAGCCGGAGACGGCGACCCCCATGCCGCCCTGGATCACGGTAGGTCGGACCCGTGCTCGACGCTCGCTGTGCTCGCCGTGCTCGGCGTGAACCGACGTGCGGGGAGCGGTCTGGGTCGGGGCTGGTGCCATGGGGTGCCACCTTCGTCGCGGAGGACCATCGGTGGCGTCGAAACAACCTACGCTACCGTAAGTTACGGTAGCGTAAGTTTGCTGGTGTTGTCACATCGTCGGGGTGGTGGCGGCCACCAGAGGGGCGACGCCCTCCGCAGTGACCCACGGGGTCAGCGCTCGCTGCGGTCACGCCGGAGACCCGGGCACCCAGGAGGCCGGCGTGCGCACGTTCGGTCTTCGAGGGAGGTCCGGACACGCAGCGACCGCCGCCCGGATACCGGACGGCGGTCGTTGGTGCGCCCGAGGGCGCGAGTGGAGCGAGTCTCAGCCGAGGACGGTGATGTTCGCGGCCTGGGGGCCCTTGGCGCCCTGCTGCGTCTCGTACTCGACCTTGGCGTTCTCGTCGAGGCTGCGGTAGCCGTTCGAGTTGATCGCGGAG
>JBDSNZ010000061.1:0-4796 GCA_039915055.1 Ornithinibacter sp. | reverse complement strand
CGCTCGGTGTAGTCGATTTCTCAGCCGCGGCGGGGTGCTGATAATGTCTCCGATCGCGCGCCATTAGCTCAATTGGCAGAGCAGCTGACTCTTAATCAGCGGGTTCGGGGTTCGAGTCCCTGATGGCGCACCAGAGAACGCAGGAGAGGGGCTCCCCCGCCGGGGAGCCCCTCTCGTGCGTTGCTGACCTGGGAGTCGCCGCAGGACGGCGTTCAGCCGCGGTGAACGCGCCGGTAGATGACGAAGCCGCCCAGCACCACGACGACGACCACCGCTGCGGCGAGCCGCTCGATGCGCAGCTCCCCCTCGGGCGTCGTGGCGACATCGGCGAAGCGCGCCTTCGCAGCCTCGCTCTGGCGCTGGAAGATCGCCTTCGGCGCTGCCTTGCGGGTCAGCTCGTCGATCGTCGAGGCGAGACGCTGACGTCGAGCAGCCACCTCCGCCTCCAGGGCAGCGATCGAGGTGGGTGCGCTGGGCTTGGGGCTGGTTTCGGTCATGGGGGTCCTCACTGAAGTCCGAGATCGCGGCGGAGCTTGGCGACGTGACCGGTCGCCTTGACGTTGTAGAAGGCGTGGCTCACCACGCCGTTCTCGTCGAGCACGAGCGTGCTGCGGATGACTCCCTGCACGACCTTGCCGTAGAGCTTCTTCTCGCCGAACGCGCCCCAGTCGGTCATCACCGCGCGGTCCGCGTCGGACAGCAGGGTGATCGTGAGACCGTCGCGCTCCCGGAAGGTGGCGAGCTTCGCCGGCTTGTCCGGCGAGATGCCGATCACGGCGTATCCGTCTGCCTTCAGGGGGTCGAGCGACTCGCTGAAGTCGCAGGCCTGCTTCGTGCACCCGGGCGTCATCGCAGCCGGGTAGAAGTAGACGATGACCTTCTGCCCCCGCAGTGCGGACAGCGAGACCTCCTCGCCGGCATCGTCGGTCAGGGTGAAGTCGGGGGCGGTGTCGCCGGGGCTGAGCCGGTCACCCACGTCGGGCCTCCTCGGTACTGGTGTCAGTGATTGGGGTCGGAACTGGTGTCGGTGCTGGGCCCAAACCTACCCCGACGTGATCGGCCCTGGCCCGGTCGAGTCGCCGCCACCTGAGGACGTGCGGGTGCCGCGAGCCGCGTCCGACCCGACGTGGTGCGCAAGGCGGGACTCGAACCCGCACACCCGAAGGCACCAGGACCTAAACCTGGCGCGTCTGCCAATTCCGCCACTTGCGCGCAAGGAGACAGGATAGGTGGCCAACGCACCGTGGCGTGCTGGATGACCCGTGGGCCCTTGTCGGACACGTCCCGCCCAGGGCGGTGTCAGGCCCGCTCGAGCAACACGGCCAATCGGGGCTCGAGCGTGCGGAACGCCTGACCACGGTGCGAGATCGCGTTCTTCTCGGCGTCGGTGTGCTCCGCCAGCGTCCGGCTCCCACCTGACGGAACGAAGATCGGGTCATAACCGAAGCCGTTGTCACCGCGGGGAACTCGCAGGATGTGACCCTCCACCCGCCCCTCCACGCCCTCCACCCGACCGTCAGGCAGGGCCACGACCGCGGCACACACGAACGCTGCGCTGCGGTGCTCGTCGGGCACGTCGGCGATCTGCTCGAGCAGCAGGCTGAGGTTGGCTCGATCCCGCTCGGCGCGCCCCGCACCGGCTCCAGCCGTCGAGCCCGACCACCGCGCGGAGAACACCCCGGGCGCCCCACCCAGGACGTCGACGGCGAGCCCGGAGTCGTCGGCGACCGACGGGAGGCCGGTCGCCTCGGCGAGGGCGACCGCCTTCAGGCGCGCGTTGCCCAAGAAGGTGACCTCGGTCTCGGGCACGTCCGGTGCACCCTCCACGTCGGCGGCGCCGATGATCTCGAGGTCGAGGTCGGTCACCAGCCCGGCAAGGATCTGCCGCAGCTCGTGGACCTTGTGCTCGTTGCGGGTGGCAAGGACCAGCCGGCGGCTCACGGCATCCGCTCCCGCGCGGGCGCCTCCAGCGCGGCCAGCTGAAGAGTGGTGAGCGTGGCGCACCCGACGGTGGCGAGGTCGAGCAGCTCGCCCAGCACCGCCCGGTCGAACGGCTCGCCCTCAGCCGTTCCCTGCACCTCGACGAACCGGCCGTCGCCGGTGAGGACGACGTTCATGTCCGTCTGCGCGGTCGAGTCCTCGGGGTAGTCCAGGTCGAGGACCGGGCGACCGTCGACGAGGCCGACGCTGACCGCGGCGATCGACCCGGTGAGCGGCTGCGCGGAGGCATCGATGAGCCCGCGGGACCTCGCGTCTGCGACGGCATCCGACAGCGCGACCCAGGCTCCGGTGATCGCGGCCGTGCGGGTGCCACCGTCTGCCTGGAGCACATCGCAGTCGAGCACGATGGTGTTCTCGCCCAGCGCCGAGGTGTCGATCACGGCCCGCAAGCTGCGGCCCACGAGGCGTGAGATCTCGTGCGTGCGCCCGCCGACCTTGCCGCGGCGGGACTCGCGGTCGCTGCGGGTGTTGGTCGAGCGGGGAAGCATCTCGTACTCCGCCGTGACCCAGCCGGTGCCGCGTCCCTTGAGCCAGCGCGGAACACCCGCGGTGAAGGATGCCGCGCAGAGCACCCGGGTGCGGCCGAACTCCACGAGGACACTGCCCTCGGCGTGGTCGAGCCAGTTGCGCGTGATGCGCACCTCGCGGAGCTGGTCGGGGGCGCGGCCGTCGTGGCGTGTGTCAGCAGGCATGAGGCAAGGCTATAAGGGTCGCCCGCAACGCCCCACCTCACCCGTTGGTCGAGGTTCGTCGGACGTCACGAGTCGGCGTGCTCGGGAGGCCAGACCACGGCGAACCGCGTGAACACTGCCTCGAGGTCCTCGGAGTAGTCGATGTCGAGGCGCTCGCAGGACCGGGTGAAGAACTCATCGTGGACGAGGAGCCACGACTCCCGGGTGCGGTCCCCCTCGCCCTCGTCCCACGCGAACCGCTCATCGACCGACGCGACGGGGCCGATCCGGGCCTCGCGCACGCGCAGGACGGCACGCGGCATCCCGGACCCGTCGCATACCACCCGGTGCGAGCCCACCCGCGGGAGGTCCTCACCCGCCGCGCGGTAGTCCGCGAGCAGGCCGGCCGTGGCGCGCTTCGGTCCGTCCAGGACCAGGGCCAGCAGGTCGTCGGCCATCGCCGCGGAGTCCCCGAAGTGCTCTGCCGGTGCCACCTCCCCATCGATGACGAGGCCCTGGTGAGCCCGTCGGTAGTCCGACCACATCAGGGCCGCAGCGCCGGCATCGACTGCCACCCCTGACCCGGCCGCGGGTGGAAGATCGTAGGTGCTGCCCGCGGCGGCGACCTCCACCGTGCCTGCCCAGTGCTCCTGCGCCTGGGCCCGGCACACCTGCGGGTCGTTCCACGCCGGGAGGTGGGTGAGCACCAGCCGCTCGACGCCACCCGCGCGCACTGCAGCGGCCGCCGCTCGGGACCCCGAGAGGTGAACACCCTCGATCACGTCGCGTCCATCGATGAACGCACAGTCCATGAGCGCGACGTCCGCCCCTGCGAGCAGGGGGTCGAGGTTGTCGCAGTCGTCGGTGTCCCCGGTGTAGGCGAGCGTCGCGCCGTCGGCCTCGACCCGGTAACCGAAGGCCTCGACCGGGTGGCGCACGGCATACGGCGTGACGGTGAAGGGGCCGATGGTGAAGGAGCTCGCGTCATGGACCAGTGCGAAGTCGAACTGGGCCTCCATCCCGCCCGTCTCGAGCCCGTGGTACATCGCCGAGATCCGCTCCGCGGTGCCACTCGGCCCGTGAACGGGGAGGTGGTGCAGCGGCGATCCCGACGGGCGATAGCGCCGCATGACGTAGAGACCGCACAGGTCGACGCAGTGGTCGGGGTGCAGGTGCGTGAGGAGCACGGCATCCAGCGCCGTCGGGTCGAGATGACGCTGCAGGGCTCCGAGCGCACCGCTACCCAGGTCGAGCACGATGCTCCACGTGCGCCCCTCGCGCTCAGCCTGCACCAGGTAGCACGACGATGGCGAGCGAGGCCCTCCGAACGACCCGGAGCAGCCGATGACCGTCACCCTCATGCCACTCCCCCCTCGACCTCGGTCGGTGACGCCGCGAACACCGGCCCAACGCTCGAACCGACCCCCAGGAACCTCACCGCGAGGCGCCGGAACTCCTCCGGGTCGCCCGTCGTGGTGAACCCGTGGGACGGGGGTGGGAGGTCATCGGAACGAAGCAGCCCACCATCTGCGAGCACCCGGTAGACGTCCTTCGCGGTCTCCTCTGCCGAAGAGACGAGCGTGACCTCGTCACCCATGACGTAGGAGATCACGCCTGTGAGCAGCGGGTAGTGCGTGCACCCGAGCACGAGGGTGTCGACCCCACGCTCGCGCAGCGGATCGAGGTAGTCGTGCGCCACCCGCACCAGCTCTGGACCCCCGGTGACGCCGCTCTCGACGAACTCCACGAACTGCGGGCAGGGCCTGCTCACGACGTCGAGGTGCGGAGCGGCGGCGAACGCATCGAGATAGGCCCCGGACTGGTGGGTGCCACTGGTGGAGATGACGCCGACCCTGCTCGAACGGGTCGCGGCCGCCGCGCGGCGCACCGCCGGACGGATCACCTCCACCACCGGCACGGCATAGCGCTCGCGAGCATCGTGGAGGACGGCGGCACTGGCCGTGTTGCACGCGATGACCAGGACCTTGACCCCGTGGTCGACGAGACGGTCCAGGCACTGCAACGCGAACTCGCGCGTCTCGGCAATCGGCCGGGGTCCGTAGGGGGCCCGAGCGGTGTCCCCGAAGTAGGCCACCGACTCGTGCGGCAGCTGGTCCAGGATCG
>JBDSNZ010000049.1:0-6556 GCA_039915055.1 Ornithinibacter sp. | reverse complement strand
CCTCGCTGTCGCGCTCGTCGGTGCGCCATCTCGAGCTCGTGCCGATCGGCGGGCACCGCCTCCTCGTCGTGCTCATCACCACGACCGGCCGGGTCGAGCAGCGCGTCGTCGACCTCGGCGTCGACCTGCTGACCGACGACGGCGAGCGCACCCTGGCCACGCTGCGGGCCGAGCTCAACCGCGCGACGAGCGGTCGCACCCTGGCCGACGCGGCATCCGCCCTGGCCGCCGTGCCCGACCACCTCGACGCCGGGCTGGGCGACCTCGCCCGCGCGATCGGCACTGCCCTGCAGGACTCCCTCGTCGAGGAGCGCGAGGAGCGCGTCGTGCTCGCCGACACGGCCAACCTGGCCCGGGTCGGCCCCGACTTCGCGACCAACCTCGGGCCGGTGCTCGAAGCCCTCGAGGAGCACGTGGTGCTGCTCAAGCTGCTCGGCACGATCGCCGAGCAGGGCGACATCGCCGTGCGCATCGGCCACGAGAACCCCTATGCCGGGCTGCAGGCCACCTCGATGGTGAGCACCGGCTACGGCGTGGGCACCGACCTCGTCGCCGGCCTGGGCGTGGTCGGACCGACCCGCATGGACTACCCCACCACGATGGCCTCCGTCCGGGCCGTCGCGACCTACGTCTCGCGGATCCTCGCCGACTAGGCCGCACCCCGCCCGCCGCACCGTCCCGCACCCCACGCTCCGAAGGACCCTCCACCTGTGAACGACTACTACGCCGACCTCGGGGTCGCCCGTGACGCGAGCCCGGAGGACATCAAGCGTGCCTACCGCAAGGCCGCCCGGCGCCTGCACCCCGACGTCAACCCCGGCCCGGAGGCCGAGGAGCAGTTCAAGAAGGTCTCCCAGGCCTACGACGTGCTGTCCGACGCCGACAAGAAGCAGTCCTACGACATGGGGTCGGACCCCTACGGCGGCGCCCACGGCGGCTTCGGCCAGGGCTTCTCGTTCAGCGACATCATGGACGCCTTCTTCGGCGGCCAGGCCGGCACCGCCGGGCGCGGCCCGCGCTCGCGCACGACCCGCGGCCAGGACGCCCTGGTGCGGCTCGACATCGACCTCGGCGACGCCGTGTTCGGTGGCGAGAAGGACCTCACGATCGACACCGCCGTCGCGTGCGCGACGTGCCACGGTGACGGCAGGCGCCCCGGAACCTCGACCCGCACGTGCGACGTGTGCGCCGGCCGCGGGGAGATCCAGCAGGTGCAGCGCAGCTTCCTCGGCCAGGTCATGACGACCCGTCCGTGCATGACCTGCCAGGGCTTCGGCCAGATCATCACCGACCCCTGCTACGAGTGCTCCGGCGACGGTCGGGTGCGCACTCGTCGCACCCTCACCCTGAAGGTCCCCGCCGGCGTGGACACGGGCACCCGCATCCAGCTGGCGGGCGAGGGGGAGGTGGGGCACGGAGCCGGGCCGGCCGGTGACCTCTACGTGGAGGTCGCGGTGCAGCCGCACGGCACCTTCCAGCGCCGAGGAGATGACCTGCACGCGAGCGTGGAGGTGCCGATGACCGCCGCCGCCCT
Source organism: Ornithinibacter sp. (assembly GCA_039915055.1). Taxonomy (GTDB): domain Bacteria; phylum Actinomycetota; class Actinomycetes; order Actinomycetales; family Dermatophilaceae; genus Fodinibacter. Next base: position 5,022 of record JBDSNZ010000049.1, on the reverse strand, counting down.
CGGAGCGAGTCTCGAGATGGAGACGTTCGACGGCACCCAGGAGCTCGACCTGCGCCGCGGCACCCAGTCGGGGGACACCATCACGCTGCGGGGTCTCGGTGTGACCCACCTTCGCGGCCAGGGCCGGGGCGACGTCATCGTGCACACGATGGTGCACACGCCCACCAAGCTCGATCCCGAGCAGGAGGAGATCCTTCGCCAGCTCGCCAAGGCCCGCGGTGAGGAACGTCCCCAGGGAAGGGTGGCCAGCCCTGCGGAGGGCTCCATCTTCGGCAAGCTCCGCGACGCGTTCAAGGCCCGCTGAGCCAGCGCTGATGACCCTGCCCCTGCACCTCGTCGCCCCGGAGGTCCTCGACGGTCTCGGGGTGGGCGACGCGGTGCTGCTCGACGGCCCCGAGGGGCGTCACGCAGCAACCGTGCGCCGAACCCGCGTCGGCGAGCACCTGCTCCTCTCCGACGGGCTGGGTCGCTGCGCCGAGGGTGAGGTCGTCGCGGTCGAGCGTGGAACCCTCGACCTGCGCCTGCTTCACGTGAGCGCCGACCCCGAGCCCAGCCCGCGCTTCGTCCTCGTCCAGGCCCTCGCCAAGGGTGGCCGCGACGACCAGGCGATCGAGGCCGCCACCGAGTGCGGCGTCGACGAGGTCGTGCCCTGGCAGGCATCCCGCAGCATCGTGCAGTGGCGCGGGGAGCGGGGTGAGAAGGCCCGTCGCGGCTGGGAGTCGGTGCTCCTCGCAGCCACCAAGCAGTCCCGGCGCACCCGCACCCCGGTCCTCGGGGTGACCTCGACCACCGCAGACCTCGTGGTCCGCACCGCGACCGCGGCCGCGGCCTACGTGCTGCACGAGGACGCCCGGACGCCGCTCGCCTCGGTCACGCTGCCCGCCGACGGTGACGTGCTGCTCCTCGTGGGCCCGGAGGGCGGGATCGCCCCTGACGAGCTCGCGAGCCTGACGGCGGCAGGGGCCCAACCGGTGCGCCTGGGCACCGCCGTCCTGCGGTCCTCCAGCGCGGGGCCGGCGGCGCTCGCGGTGCTCAGCGCGATGTCCCGCTGGCGCTGACGGTAGGTTCGGCGGATGAGCGAGAACACGAGCGAGGACTGCATCTTCTGTCGGATCGTCGCGGGCGAGATCCCCGCGGACGTCGTCGCGGAGTCGGCCCACTCCCTCGCGTTCCGCGACCTCGAACCCATCGCCCCGACCCACGTCCTGGTGATCCCGCGGCGCCACGTCCCCGACCTCGCCGGGCTCGCAGAGAGCTCTGCCGAGGAGCTGGCGGATGCCGTCGCCCTGGCCGCGCGGGTCTCCGCCTCGGCGGAGCTGCCCGGCTACCGACTGGTGGCCAACACCGGAGCGGCAGCCCAACAGAGCGTCTTCCACGCCCACCTGCACCTCATCGGGGGACGAGAGCTGACGTGGCCACCGGGTTGAGGATCGTAGACTGGGGAGCACGATGACTGACGCGCACAACGACCATTCCCCAGACGAGGGCCTCGCCCCGGACCACCCCCACGTGCCGCTGCACACCGTGACGATCCCGTCCGAGATCGACATGGTCACCCTGCTCGGTCCCCGCGACGAGCTGTTGCGCACCATGGAGCGCCAGTTCGCGCGGGTGCAGATCCATGTGCGGGGCAACGAGTTCCACATCGCCGGGCCGAGCGCCGAGGTCGCCCTCGTCGAGCGGCTCATCGACGAGCTGCTCGACGTGATCGACGCCGGGCAGTCGTTGAACACCGATGCCGTGGAGCGCTCGATCCAGATGCTGCGCGCCCAGACGGTGGAACGCCCCGCCGACGTGCTGACGATGAACATCGTCAGCAACCGGGGCCGCACGATCCGGCCCAAGACGCTGGGCCAGAAGCGCTACGTCGACGCGATCGACGCCAACACCATCGTGTTCGGCATCGGGCCCGCGGGCACCGGCAAGACCTACCTCGCGATGGCGAAGGCGGTCGCGGCGCTGCAGGCTAAACAGGTCAACCGGATCATCCTGACCCGGCCGGCGGTCGAGGCCGGGGAGCGGCTCGGATTCCTGCCGGGCACCCTCAACGACAAGATCGACCCCTACCTGCGGCCGCTCTATGACGCCCTGCACGACATGGTCGACCCCGAGTCGATCCCGCGGCTCATGGCCGGCGGCACCATCGAGGTCGCCCCGCTGGCCTACATGCGCGGCCGCGCGCAGCCGTTGGACACCCAGATCCTCACACCGGAGGGCGTTCGACGCTTCGGTGACCTCCGGGTGGGAGACGCCGTGGTCGGCTCCAACGGTCTCCCGACGCGGGTGATCGGGGTGTTTCCGCAGGGACGACGGCCCGTCTACCGGATCACGGCTCAAGATGGCGCATCGACGTTGGCCTGTGGTGAGCACCTCTGGACGGTCCGAACGCCTGAAGACAAGCGGCGCGACCGTTGGCGCACTGTGCAGACGGTCACCATGCTCGGACAGGAGCGAAGCGGTCACATCCGTCGCTTCGAGCTGCCGTTGGTCGACGCGGTGGAGTTCGTCCCTCAGACCGTGCCGATGGACCCATACGCGCTGGGCCTCCTCCTCGGCGACGGGTGCATCACTGGTCAGACCACGCCGACCTTCACGACGACGGACCCCGAACTGGTCGACGCCCTCCAAGAGGCCTTCGACAATGTGGCGCTCCCTGTGGACCTCACGGCAAAGCCGGGGTTCCAGTACGTCTTGGAGCACCGAGGTGCCGCTCGCGGGGGCCTGCGGGTCGCAAACCCGGTCACGACCATCCTGCGCGACCTCGACCTCGACGGCACGACGTCCTCGACGACGTTCGTCCCCAAGGCCTACCTGCTCAACTCTTCATGGGTGCGGCTCGCCGTGCTCCAGGGGCTTCTCGACACGGACGGGGGGCCGGTTCCGCAGCAGGACCGAACCTGCCGCGTCCAGTACTGCACCACGTCGTCACGGCTGCGTGACGACGTGGTCTTCCTCGTGCGCTCCCTGGGCGGCGTCGCCTACTGGCGTACGCGGCGTGCCGAAGGCCGTCCGTCGGGGCTGGCCAACGGCCGTCCGGTGCCGTACCGGCACGACGCCTACGTCGTCGACATCAGGCTGCCCGAGGGATGTCAGCCATTCCGCATGAAGCGGAAGCACTCGGCGTACGAGAAGACGGGCGGAGGGCGCCCCATGCGCTACATAGAGCGTATCGAGCCGGTGGGTGAAGCCGAGACGATGTGCATCCAGGTTTCGGCCGCCGACTCGCTCTACGTGACCGACGACTTCCTCGTGACTCATAACTCTCTCAACGACGCGTTCATCATCCTCGACGAGGCGCAGAACACCACGCCCGAGCAGATGAAGATGTTCCTCACCCGGCTCGGGTTCGGTTCCAAGATGGTCGTCACCGGCGACGTCACCCAGGTCGACCTCCCGGGTGGCAGGAGCGGGCTGCGCCTGGTGCGGGACATCCTCACCGACATCGACGACGTCCACTTCGCCGAGCTCACCGCGTCCGACGTGGTGCGCCACCGGCTCGTCGGAGCCATCGTCGAGGCCTACGGGCGTTGGGACGAAAAGCAGCCGGGCGCGCACACACGGGCACAGGCCCCCCACCCATGAGCATCGACGTGCTGAACGAGACCGAGTTCGTGCTCGACGAGCTCGAGCTCGTGGCCTGCGCCCGCTACGTCATGGAGCAGATGAAGGTGCACCCCCGCGCCGACCTCTGCCTGCGGCTGGTGGACGAGCCCGCCATGGAGACCCTGCACGTGCAGTGGATGGACCTGCCCGGGCCGACCGACGTCATGAGCTTCCCGATGGACGAGCTGCGGCCCGGACGCGACGGGCGCGAACCCGAGGAGGGGGTGCTCGGCGACATCGTGCTCTGCCCTTCCGTGGCGCAGAAGCAGGCCCGGGATGCCGGCCACGCGACCGAGGAGGAGCTGCTGCTGCTCACGACCCACGGCATCCTGCACCTGCTCGGCTACGACCACGCGGAGCCCGATGAGGAGAAGGAGATGTTCGAGCTCCAGCGCCAGCTGTTGCTCACCTTCCTCGCCGCCCGCGGCCGCCCCAGTGCCTGAGCGCCGGGCACAGCGATGACCAGGCTCGTCACTGCGGCACTCCTCGCGACGCTGGTGGCCTTCCTCATCTCCATCGCGGAGGCGGCCTTCGTGCGGATGTCCCGTGCCCGCGCCGCCGAGCTGCTGGACGAGGGCCGGCCCGGTGCCAAGGCACTGGTGCGGGTCGTCGGCGACACCGCGGCATACCGGTCGGTGCTGTCGTTCCTGCGGGTCATCGCGGAGTCCACCGTCGCCGTCATGGTGACCCTCGCCGTGGTCGATCGGGTGGACGGCACCTGGCAGCCGTTCCTCATCGCGATCGGCATCATGGCCCTCATCTCCTTCGCCGTCGTCGGTGTCTCGCCGGGGACCCTCGGCGCCCAGCACAGCACCCGCGTGGCGCTCGCCGCCGCACCGACCGCGATCTGGCTGCGGCGCATCCTCGGACCGTTCTCCCGGATGCTCATCGCGCTGACGAACGCCGTGACCCCGGGAAAGGGGTTCCGGGACGGACCGTTCGAGAGCGAGAGCGAGCTGCGCGACCTCGTCGACATGGCTCGCGACTCCTCGCTCATCGAGGCCGGCGAGCGCGAGATGCTGCACAGCGTCTTCGAGCTGGGGGACACCGTGGCTCGCGAGGTCATGGTGCCGCGCACCGACATGGTCGCGATCGACGAGGACCGATCCTGCCGTCAGGCGATGAGCCTGTTCCTGCGCTCCGGCTACTCCCGGATCCCGGTGGTGGGGGAGGACGTCGACGACATCATCGGTCTGCTCTACCTCAAGGACGTGATCCGCCGGGTCAACGCGGACCCCGAGGCCGGGGCCCTCTCGATCACCGAGCTGATGCGGCCGATGCCCTTCGTTCCGGAGAGCAAGCCGGTGGATGACCTGCTGCGCGAGATGCAGCGCGACCAGACGCACTTCGCGGTCGTGGTCGACGAATACGGCGGCACCGCAGGGCTGGTCACCATCGAGGACATCCTCGAGGAGATCG
>JBDSNZ010000041.1:0-26478 GCA_039915055.1 Ornithinibacter sp. | reverse complement strand
CCGTGAGTGCGTCACTGCGTTGCTTGTCGACCTCGGGGTCGCTCTGGGTGTCGGCCCGGGTCAGGGGTCAGACCGGTGACCCTGCTTTCGCGTGCAGGGCCTGGCGTGCATACTCCAGATCGGAGGTATTGCCATGAGCGTGACGGACAGGGCCGGTCAAGGAACAACCGCCGGCCGGCAGAGTCTCGAGGAACGAGTACACGTTGATGTGCCTCGGGTGCTCCCGCAGGACATGGTGACCACCCAAGTCGTCGACGCACCACCGGACCCGGAGGGCGGGCGCAACACAGACATGGAGTTCATGACGCGCAACGCCGGTTGGTAGAGCAGCCGTGCACGGGGTGAGTCTCATCGCCGCGACGAGGGCGGGAGGATCGGTGCTCAGATTGTTGGCGCGCGCCCGGCCTGGAGGGCCACCACGTGAGGCGTGCGGATCTTGCGGGCGGGTTAGGTCGGTAGTGTCGTCTGGGTGACCGGTCCATTCCCGTCGGGGTTCGATCCTGTTCGCGGCCCGCGAGGTGAGTTCGGCGAGCTGGCCCGCCGGTCGGGACGCATGCTCAACGAAGTGAGCCATGCCCAGATCGCCGGGGCGGGGAACCTGCTCGCGAAGGCGATCCGACGGCTCGCGTCTGGGGACGCGACGGGGGCAGAGCAGCTGATCCATCGCGCAGCGCAGGCGCCCTACGACGCGCGCGAAGCGGGCTCTCCAGGTGTCCGCGCCGCCGCCCTCTTGGTCTACCGCCTCATCAGCGACGAGTTCGAGGCCAGCGAAGACGATGACATGAACTGGCTCGACGTGGCCCTCGATGCGCATTCGGGCCTCGACCCGACGGGTCAGGCCGAGGTGGCCTCGGTGGTCCACGGATTCGTCCTCCAAGGGGCGTTCTTCGACGTCTCCGCAGACGAAGACCGACGCATCCAACAGACGTTCGGTGATGCCCCACTGGAACCCGAACTGGGAGACCTTCCGACCTCGACGCTCGAGCAGCGGCGAGACATCATCAGTTCTCTGATCAAGGCGGCGATGGCACTGAGCGACGCCTACGCTGCGATCCCAGGGCAACGAACAACCTGAACCCGAGCCGACGCCCACCTCATGGACTGGACTGCGGCACTCCGCCGCGAACCGGTCCGTCCTTTCGCTGGGTGGTTCAGCACCCCTGGCCCGGTCCGGGTTACCGAGATGGACGGATCCTCACTGAGGCACACGATGCGCCGTAGCGTTTCAGACGGGTCGAAGGAGTGCGACCAAGAACTCGGAGTCTTCCCTCCATGGACGTAGGTCCCACGTGGACAAGAGCAGCTCGGGCTCCAAACCGACGTCGCGGGCATCGCTCAAGAAAGCAGAGAACTCGTAGTCCCGGTCGGCCCCGAAGCCGATGACGACCTGCCCCTCAGCACGAACGTGGCCCCTGAAGCCTCGCAGCACCTCGACGCGAGTGCTCGACGCAAGAAACGTCATCACGTTTCCGGCACAGACGATGGCATCGAAGCCCTCGGGGATGCCGCGGGCCGGCAGGTCAAGCTCCGCCAGGTCCTCGACGACCCAGCGTGGACCCGGATGATCCTCGACCGCGGCCTCGATCAGCACCGGATCGACATCGACGCCGACCACGTCATGCCCGAGCCGGGCCAGTTCGGCTCCCACGCGCCCCGGGCCACAGCCCGCATCGAGGATGCGCGCCCCACGCCCCACCATCGCGTCGACCAGACGGGCCTCGCCCGCCAAGTCACGACCGGCCGCTGCCATCGAACGGAAGCGCTCGACGTACCACGACGAGTGATTCGGGTCCGCCGCGACCTTCCGCATCCACGCGCTCTTTTCCACCATGTCTGCAGTGTGCCGTCCGGGGCTGTGCCGCTGGCTTCGGACCTGCCCCATTTCGCCGCGAATCGTTCCCGGACGTATGGGGCGAAGGCGACCTACGCCTCTCGGTGGGCTTCGCCTGGGTGGGTCGGGCGAACTCGTGGGCTCTCCTCATTCAGCGTTGGAACTCGGATAACGGGGTGACCGTTCAGTCGCCGCTCTCGTCTGGCTCGCGCAGCTGCAGCCGGACGAGGGTCTCTCCGTCCACTATCTCGCCGGTCTCGACGAAGCCGTACTTCCGGTAGAACGGGGCAGGTGTTCCCGGCCCTGGCACCCAGCTGCTGACCAGGGTCGTGCACCCCTCGGCACGGAGCAGGTCGCACAACAGGTCGAGGGTGCGCCAGCCGACGCCACGGCGCTGGTGACGCCGGTCGACCAGCAACCGCCACAGGTACGGCTCCGGATGCGCCGCGGTGACGTCGGCGATCATCACGAACGCGGCCGGCTCGCCGTCGGCCTCGACGCCGTACAGCCGCGGGACCACCGGGGCGCCGTCGATCACCTCGGGGAAGAGTGCGTCGGCGAACGACCAGGACATCGGGGCGACGAAGCGCTCTTGGGAGTGGTGGGTGCGAAGCGCGTAGTAGCCCCGGTTGTTCTCCACGGTCAACGGTACGAGGCGGAGCTGGTCGGGCGTGTTGTGAGGCCGGTCAGCCCAGACCCTGCATTCCTGGGCGGTGGCGCCATAGGTCATGCTGTCTGCCCACCGCCCGCGCCACAGGTAGGACTTCTTCATCGTCGCCTCGTACATCAGGCCGACGTTCTCGAGCACTCGTTGAGAGGCGATGTTGTCGGGGTCGAGCTCGCCGCTCACGCGCTCCACCCCTACCCGCTTCACGAGGTCGCAGACCAGCGCCTGCGCCGCTTCGCGCGCGTAGCCCCGGCCCTGTGCGGAGCGCGCCAGGGTGAACCCGATCTCAGCCACGCCACCGGTGTCGTCGATGCGCACGCAGACATCACCGATCAGCTCGCCGTCCCGCTCGAGGGCGAACTGGGTCCACAGTCCCGGGCTCACGTCGTCGCGGTCGTCCTGCTCGCAGAGCAGTGAGAGTGCGTCCTGCTCGGTGAATGGGAGGTTCCACGACTGATACCTCGCGACCTCGGGGTCGTTGCGGTATGCCGCGAACGGCGCCGCATCGGTGGTGCGCATGACTCGCAGCACCAGCCGTTCGGTGCGCAGGGGGTAGGGCGAGGGCACGGGTCGAGGGTAGTGGCCACCCTCGGCGGCGGTGCGCGGGTGCACCGTCGAGATCGACCGAATGCTCCGCTTCCGTGACCGGCTGCGATCTGATGAGGGAGACCGCGAGCTGCAGGCCCGGACCAAACAGCTGGTGGCCAGCCAGCAGGGGCGGCACGGCCGGCACGATGCCCACGCCACGTCGGACATGGTGCGGCAGATCCTCGCCCGCGCCCCTGACTGATCTAGACCAGCCCCTGGGGAGGAGCTCGCTCGCCCGGCGAGGACCCGATCTGTGCCGAGAATGACCTCCCGTACGAGGTGCGTCCGTTCGCCGCGTGACTCCCCACTGGTGGGGCGTCTCGTGTCGCTCGGCCTTCCTGCCCCGGAGGGCTTGCCCGCCAGTAGCGTTGCTCTCATGCGGATCGTTGTCGCGGGAACTCACGCCGTCGGCAAGAGCACCCTGGTGTCCGACTTTGCGATGTCGCACCCCCAGTTCCAGGTACTCACCGACCCCTTCGACCTCATCGACGATCCCGACCCCGCTTCAGCCGCCTCGTTCCGCGACCAGTTCGATCTGGCGGCAGAGCGTCTGCTGATGCTCGAGGCCGGTGCTGACGTGATCGCCGAACGAGGGCCGCTGGACTTCATCGCGTACCTGGAGGCTTCTGTCAGGCTTGGCCGGGCCACGGTCTCCGCCCCGATGTGGGAGGCGCTCCGGGCAACGGCCACAGCAGCGATGGCGCACGTCGATCTTCTGGTGGTGCTCCCGCTCACCGGCGCGCAGGGCATCTGGGTGCCCGATGAGGAAGATCCTCAGTTGCGCACCGCGATGGATGAGCAGCTGCTCGACCTGTGCGATGACGAGGAGATGGTCGCTGGTGTCGGCTCCGTCCTCGAGCTCGCGGGTCCGCTCGAGGACAGGCTCATCCACCTGACGCAATGCCTCGACCTCACCTGATCTCCGCAGCCCTCGGCGGGCGGCTTCGTCCGCTCTCCCGCTCTCTCCGCTCTCTGCCACGTCACCTCGATGGGTTCTGGGTCTATCCGGCGGGTCGAGCAGCTACTGGTGCCATCGCACCGGACCTTCCTTGATCGATGCCGGTGCGACGCGGTGAGTGTGGTTCACGCGGATTGCCACGTCTGGCCCCGGATGGGCCGGGGAGGCAACCACCTCGTGGTCGTAGGCCGCTCGGCGGGCTGGGTCACCGAGTACGCCGTAGGCGTCCATGACTCCCCGGAGTGCGTCCTGGGACGGCACTCCCGAGGGCGGGGTGGCCGCGTCGAACCGGAGTTCCCTCGTAGAGCCCGACCGGTCGGCGTGTGCTTGGGTGTCTGGGTGGAGTGCTCGCACCAAGGCGCGGTAGGCGCGGGTGACATCGGCGCTGCTGGCGCCGGGGGTCAGGCCAAGGACGGTGTAGTGGTCGGGCCTGTCCTTGCCCACCACGGTTCTCACCGTCGGCTCCTTTCGTTGAGGGCTCGGGGCATCACCTGTCAGGGCGGCCGGGGATGCCAGAGCGGGATCCGCCGGGACCACCCTCATGCGCGGCTCGCTTGTCGGGGGTTCGCTGGGAGGGCGTGAGAGCGCGCCAAGGAGGGCGTCTGGCTCTTGGTGACGTGCGAACGCTCGAGCGGCGCGATGAGGAGCGGCCCCGGCGGATCGACGGACTCCGGGTGTTCTGAGCTGCTCTCTGTGTCATCACCTCCCTCTCGCTGTGCCTGGTCCTACGCGTGATCGTGATCGTGCTCGTGGTGGGTTCTCAGCCCACGAGAGGCGGGGAGCGTTGCCGTCTCCAGGACACGAACTGTCCTCTGAAGACGTCGCCTGTCTGATGGAGTTGCCTTCGCCCGGGCCCTGACGGGATCCAGCCCGGCGGTGGTGCCATGGCCACCACCGAAACCACCGGTGTCCGAGGTGGAGCAGGGGCATCGGGGGCTTCGGGCCAGGAGGCGGCGATGATCGCATCGAACTCCGCCCGGAGCAGATCCGGGTCGGCCAGGACCGCCTCGAGGGCCTCGACCGCGGCCGGGCCGGCGCACAGGGTGTTCATGACCGCCACCTCCCTTGCCTTCACCACGTCAGGCGTTGATCGCCTGCCGGTCCGATCCGTTGCTGGAGATCTCGATCTTGCGGGGTTTGGCCTGCTCGGCGACCGGGATCTGCAAGGTCAGCACACCCGCGTCGTAGGTGGCCTCGATCCGCTCGGTATCGAGGTTGTCCCCCAGGACCAGCTGGCGGGAGAACACCCCACGCGGGCGTTCCGCCGCGAGCATCTCCTTCTCCTTGTCCAGCCCGGCACGCTCGGCTCTGACGGTCACCACGTTGCGCTCCACATCCAGGTCGACCGCGTCCGCGGTGATCCCTGGGAGGTCGAACTCGACGTGGAAGGTGTCCCCCTCACGCCAGGCGTCCATCGGCGTCACCGACGGCAACGCCCGGGTTCCCGGGCCTCCCAGAACCTGTTGAGCGAGCCGGTCCAGCTCCCTGAACGGGTCGGTGCGCATCAGCATCGCAGCCATTGCAACTACTCCTGTCCTGTTCTGATGGTTCCGCCGCACACTCTGATCTGTGGTGGCGCCTACACATTTGTTGTAGCACGCGTGACATACTGGCGCAAGACCACACCCGAGAAAACATGGAGCGGAGCACCTGGTGAACCCACCCCCCTCCCGCGCGAACCTCACGCGGGGACCATCCCCCCGCCGCCGATGAGCACCCCCGACTCTGATCGCGGCGTCTACGGCATCACGGTGGCCGCCGACCTCGCTGGAATGGGACCGCAGAACCTGCGCCTGTACGAGACCCGAGGGCTCCTCGAACCCGACCGCACCCCCGGCGGCACCCGCCGCTACAGCCCTGATGACATCGATCGGCTCCGCCACATCGGAGAACTCCTCAACGCCGGCCTCAACCTCGCCGGCATCGCCATGGTCCTGAACCTCGAAGAAGAGAACACCGCGCTCCGCGCGGACGACAACTCATGAGTCGGCAGGATGACGTGGAAGCAGAGGGGTCCCTGCACGTTCAGGGAACAGGTGGATTGCGACGAACCAACCTCGGACGGATCGACGAAGGTGAACACGACGATCAACGCCGATGCTGCACAGGGGTTCCTCGTCCATCGAGATGGAGCGTTCACTTCGGCCCCAGCGTCGTAGGCCCCGGCGAACTGGATCACGGCGCTGCTCGTCGAGCTGCCGCACACCGCCGCGAGATGGGCAGCCTGCTGGGGCCTTCAACGGCGCCGGTAGATGTCGCGGCGACGCCCTACGGCGACGACGAGGACGAGCAGGACGTCGTCGTGGATTTCGTACACGATGCGGTAGTCGCCGGTCCGCGCCCGCCATTCGCCGACCCCGCCGACCAGCTTCTTGGCCCCGCTCGGCCGTGGTTGCTCGCCCAGCAGCTCGAGGGCCGCGTGGATTCTTCGCCGGGCGGCCGGGTCGAGCTTGCGCAGCTGGCGCACCGCGGCCGGCGCGACCTCGATGCGATAGGTCATGCCAGGCCGAGGTCTGCCTTGACCTGTTCCCACGGGATCGCCGGTTGGCCGTCCGCCATCTCGGCTCGAGCTGCAGCGGCCGCCTCGAGGTCGGCCAGGTCCTCTGCGGCTGCGATGAGCCGGTCGAGGTCGTCGGCGTCGATCACTGCGGCCACCCGCCGGCCGCGGCGGGTCAGGTAGACAGGGTCGTGGCCGACCCGGGCGGAGTCGACGACATCTGCCAGCCGGGCGCGGGCGTCGCTCACGGTGATCTCGCTCATGCCATCACAGTATGCCGTGACCGCTGAATTGTACATCTATGCCACATTGCGCGGTCCCGGACCCACGCGACATGACGACCATTGGGGAGGGGGTCACCTTCGGCGTCAGAACTCGGCCGTGAACGTGCAGTGCTTCGCACGGCCCTCACGCGGCGCACCAGTACAGAACCCAACCTGGACACCGGCCAGTTCCTGCGTCTCACAGAACGCTGGCGGAGAGGGATCGCCGAGCAAGTCGCTGGCCTTGACTGGACTCCTCACGAGGGAGTGGGAGCCAAGGCTTGACCGCCACGGCAACCTCTCATGCGAGTGGGGCATCCGAACGACCTCCGTCTTCTCGCACGGCGCGACGGAGACCTCACGTGCCCCGATCGCACACTGGGCCGAGCGGGCGGTCGCCGGCCACGTAGAGGTCCCATTGCGTCTGCGCGAAGTCGCGGGTGGAGGCAGCGCCTCGACCAGGTGACACGAGCGCGACGGGCTCGGGTGCTGGCTGGTGATCCGAACGGCTGAGCCCTGAGGTCTCTTCACAGACGGTCTGGCCGCGGAGTAAATTGTTTTGCGCGAACCGAGGAGCAGCTCGGCCAGCGCAGAGATCAGGAGGCAGGGAAATGAACGTTCGGACCAAGATGGGAATGGGTGTTGCGACGGCGGTGGCGCTGACTTTGCCCGGCATGGGGAGCGCGTCTGCGGCTCAGGGCTACCAGCAACTGAACTGCACCGACGGCTCGAGCATCCTCGTTCGGGTACCCGACAGCCACTCCAACGACAACGGCGGTTGGTCGGTCGGCCAGATCGTGGAGGGAGGTTCGGGGCACCTCATCCCGACGAGCTTCACCTTCACACTCTTCGACGTCACGACCGATGCCACGATCTTCTCCGGTGAGCAGCTCAAGGGTGGCGGCCACGCCAACCGCAACCAGACCTCCGTGACGTGCAGCAACGTCGAGTCGGGGACGGCCGGCGACTTCTTCGGCCCAGACCTGCCGCCGGGCGTCTCGGCGAGCGACTCCATCACCTTGACCCTCACCGTCGGAGCCGTCTCGAAGACCTGACCCGTTTCGCCACCATCCATACGCAAGCACAACGAATGGAGACTTGGGGTTCGACCTGGCCTGGTCCGAAGGCCTGCAGTCCGGCAGCTTCCGAATGTGGGTGAAGATCGCCGCCAGATCACAGCCGCAGGGCTCGACGGGCGCCGCGGGTCTATGCCTGTTCCTCGGCACGAGCGGATAGTCGACCTGCGTCGATCCGCCGCGAGCGGGCCGCCTGGGCAGAGAACCGCTGATCCGGTCAGAGGGTGTAGTGCCCGCTGAGGCGGGGCACATTACGAGCATGCGGATTCGCGACCACGACAAAGGCGATCTGGGCCTGACTGCCCTGACCCTCAAGGGGTGCCACCAGAAGTGCAGGTGAGTCGATGCGCTGGCGTTCGAGCACTCTCATGACGGGATGGGTGCGCCCTTTCGCCGTCTGGGCAGCGTCATCGAAACGGGCCTTTGCTTATCGTTGCGCGTCCGGGCGCTGAGGCGGTAACTGCGGTGGCGGGCGACGTTCCCAGAATCTCGCCTCTTCTCGGCTCGACCGCAGCGCGGCCATGGCGTTCCGGAATCAAGGTGTGTCTAGGCGCCAGCGGTGACGAGGATGCCGTCGGTGAGAAGCCCAGTGTGAGGCCGGTCAGGATCCACAACGTGATCGGTTCATCCGTCTCCGCACGACGTGCAACGGCGAGGAGCCAAATTTGGTCGCCATCTTCGCTCAGGCTGGCGGCGGGGGTTGCGGTGCCCTCCGGGGTGTGGTCCTCGGTCCTGCGTCGATGGCGTCGCGTCGCCAGACGTGGAAGGCAGCGGCCATCACCGCTACCCAAGCCAGCCCGAGCACGTATGCCGCCAGAACGTCCGACACGTAGTGCGCCGCCAACGCGACGCGGGAGAATCCAATGGCGACGACCATCACGACCGCCACCGTGACCGCCACCCGGCGCCCCACGCGGTTCAGGTACGGCAGGAATACCAGCAGGAGAACGGCGTACCCGGCCGCGGCGGCTTGGGCGTGGCCGCTGGGGAAGCTCTTGCCCGGCTCGTGCAGCAGTGGGTGATCCACGATCGGCCTGGCACGGTTCGCTGCGGCCTTGACCAGTGAATTGATCAGCGATGAGCCGGCGATCGTGACGATCACGAACAGCGCCAGGCGCACGCGCCGCCGCCACAACAGCCACCCCGCCATGACGACGGTCACGACCTGCCACGCCACAGCTGAGCCTGAGTTGCTGGTGACGCGCATGATCGTCACGAACATTGGATTCGCCAGCGCGTAGGTGTGTAGCCCGTCGCGGGCGGCGTCATCGGCTTGCAGGAGCGGTCCCCAGCGAGACTCCACGAACAGCAACAGCAGGCAGAACGGAACCGCAGCCACCGTGACCGCCGCGACGGCAACCGCGATGCGCGCACGCAGCTGACGCGGAGAGGCCCACGACGCGCTCAACCACCCCCGCCGGCTGACCACCTCACCCTCGGACGGGCCGGACGGCACCACCGTCCCCGGCCCGCCGGGGCTGGTTCCGTGTGTGCCGTCACTCACAAATCTCTCCTTCGACTCACTTCGCGGCCTTTGCCGCCGACCCCAGCAGCCGAGTGCATCGTTCGAAGAGGTCAGCCATGGTGTCGAGTCGCTCATTCAGCAGGTGGTAGACGGGACGGAGCTTGTGCTTGAGCGAGGTGATCTCAGTGGCGTAGTCCGATGGATCGGTCAGCCCGGCGCTGATCTTGTCGGCGACTGCGTGGTACTCCTGCCACAGGTCCACATACGGGTTCAGGTGAGCTTGGCCGCCCCACTGGAGGCGATCCGAGGTCGGCTCATGCCGAGCCAGCTCGGCGACGTATGACTCGTAGGCGAAGAGCCGTCCGGCGTTGGTCAGGCCCGTCCGCCGGATGTAGGTGTTGTTGGCACGGGCAGGGTTGCCAGCCTCCAAGGAGTCGACGGCCAGCTGCATCCTGGTGGCGTCACGCTGCAGTTGCTGGTGCGGGAAGATGTACTGGTCGAAGACGTCGAGCGCCACCAGCCCCGTGAGGAGCAGCCGCTCCGCTTCCATCGTGAGCGCGGCAACCCTGTGCGATGTGGAACCCCGGCCGGCGGCGAGCTTTGCGTCCAGGCCCGTTGCGGCATCGGTAAAGCGTTGCACCGCCTTCTGAAGTCCCGTCAGCGCTTCCCGGTCCACGCCTGGCAGCGCCTCGAGCCCCACCCCCGGTTCCGCTTCATACGCGACACGGGAGGTCGCCTCAGTGGCACGTGCGACGAAGTCCAGCAGTGGGACTGTTGCCCGGTCGTGGTCGACCCAGATGTCGTTGATCACCTCGATGTTCTGAGCAAGGTAGTCGATGTTGACGTTGGAGAGGATGTCGAAGTTGGTGTGGTAGTTCCGCGTCAGGTACGACGTGCCGACGGTGTTGAAGTACAGCCCAGGGATGCCCGCGGCCGTCAAGGTGAAGTGGTCGGCGTTGGCCCACACGGTGTTCTGCGACAGGGTGCCGAACGGCGTTCTCGAGGGATCGCTGTCCAGCTTCTCGACCGCGTGGGCCAGCAGCTCCGCATGGGTGCGGATGAGCAGTCTCTCGCCGGGGTCGCCCGTTCCGAGCAGCTCGAAGTCCAAGCTCAAAATGGCCCGGTGTGCCCATTCGGGGTGCTGATGGGTCACCGCGTACCAACAGCCGACCAACCACTCGTAGTACGCATCGGTGTATCCGTACTCCTCGTTGGTGCTGGCGAGGAAGAGCAGTGTTCGGCGGGGCCTGAACCCCGTGTCGCGGATTGCCTTAGCGATCCCGAGCATCGCCGCGATTGCCGTTGCGTCATCGGCCGCGCCGTGGAACCAGGCATCGTGGTGACCGGTGAAGATGATTACCTCGTTGGACCGGTCCGTGCCCTGAATGGCCCCCAGAACGTTGTACCCGACGCCGCCGTCCTTGGCCCGGGTGAGCTCGACATCGGAGGTCAACGTCACCGTTGTCGCACCCGAGGCGATCCGCGAGATCAGGTCATTCGCGGCGTTCCTAGTGACGAAGACGAACGGAACCCAGTTGTCGTCGTACGTCCCGTCGAAGCTGAGCAGACCGTCGTCACGCTTGTTGTAGAAGGCCCCGGCGGCCGTTGTACCCGTGTAGAAGATCACGGCCAACGCGCCCTCAAGCGTCGCTTGGTGACCGTGTCGGTTCACCCAGTAGTCCCCGAACGCCCAGTTGACGAGCACGATCTTCCCAGTGGCGTCCACGCCCTCGTAGTCGCTCGCCTGACCAAGGCCGAGGTTGAGCACCTCAGCCGTGATCCCACCCGAAGGGGTACCAGGCACTCCACCCCACGAGCTCGCGGGGTTCGTCGGGCCATCGTGGACCGCGACCGATGCACCGTTGAAGACCCAGCGGTCGATCGGGACCGGCAGTTTGGCCACATGGTGCAGCCCGACCGACCGCATCTCCTTCGCGATCCAATCGACTGCGCGCAGGCTGGCCGGTGAGCCACCTGGACGCCAACCCTCCGGGGTGTCACCGAATCCCGAGACCGACTCGGTGACGTGTCGCAGATAGGCGACGTCGATGGCCGCGTTGAGACTCTTCGCGTTGCCCCGCCACGGTCCCCGAGGTCTCTCAGGAGAGTCGGCCGCCGCGCTCTGCGCCCCGGTCGCGAGGCCGCTCAGACCGATCACCAACCCCCCGGCCCCGGCGGCCATCGCGCGGCGTCGCGTGATGCGGTACTCGACGTGCGCACGCAGGGCCCTGCGCACCGACTCCGGTTCACCGAGGTCTGCAGGATCTGGAGCATCTGCGCCGTGGCCCAACGCCAAGCTGAGATCGGGCTGGTCGCGCAACGCCCAAAACGGTGGCTGCGCCCCTTCACTCGACGCAGTGGAATCCCCATCTGTTGGCTCGTACTCGCGCATTGTGTACCTCTCCGAAGCGCCGAGAAAACACTGGCGGACCAGCGCGTGACCCCGCGGCTCGATTGAGCATCGCGGCTACCGATTTTGCGAAGGTATCGGCAACGCCGGCCTAGGGTCAACAGTCGGCGCGCGCGACGAGCGCCGGCTCACAGCCGCAGGACAGCGCGCCGTGGAATGAGGGGTTGGAGCGATGGTTCAGCGAGCCCCTTGACACTGCGAGCACCTGGTGGCGCCGGTCGGAAGACCTGGCACTCGTCGACTCTCCGGACAACTCACACAACCCAGTAGGAGCGGGGCTCCTACTGCCCAGCGATCTCAGTCACCGGCTTCGACTGGTTCGCGGCTTCAACAGAACGGCTGCCGGGCCGGCATACCGGGCTTTTCGACCTTGAGTGAGGGGTGAGCATGACGCTCCGACCAGGTGCGTCACACCGCCGCCCGTCGGCCTGTCCCACTTCGCCGCAAGCTGACCGCAGCGTCGGCGGCATCACGGACCACAGTGGGACGTTCGCGATGGGCGTTGACGTGTATCTCGCAGTACACCAAGCACATTGCGAACTCGACGGGGCTGTGTCCAGTGCGCGTGTGAGGACCTCGTGGCGCCTCGCTCCAGCCATGCCGGTCGCGTCCGTGAGTCCGTTCAGTTCGTCGCCCAGAGTCTTCTTGTCAGTTGGTCGCGCAGGGTGAGTACCCCTGCTATACGAGCGCGCGCCTGAGTGCGTCGATGCGCATCGCTCGGATCCGTTGGGAGAGTGCTGCGTCTGGGGCGAAGACCTCACTTGCGTGGTAGGCGCCGGGATTGACGTGGAACTCACAAGGCACACCCGCCTCCATCAGCCGCTGCGCGAACGTGAAGTCCTCGTCGCGGAAAAGGTCGGCCGTGCCGACATCGATGAAGGTGGGGGGCAACCCCGCGAGGTCTTCGGCATGCGCTGGGGCGGCATACTGATCTGGCTCGTTGCCCCCGAGGTACCAGGTCCAGGCCTCGATGTTGGCGTCCCGGTCCCAAATGCCGACACTGGTGATCTGATGGGATGAGGCGGTGGTGTTGGTGTTGTCGATCATTGGGTAGATCGGCATCATGAAACACAGGTGAGGGCCGCCCCGGTCACGGGCCAGCAGGGCCGTCGCGATGGTCAGGCCGCCACCGGCGCTGCCCCCGTAGATCGCGAGCCGGGTCGGGTCGATGCCGAGGTCTGCGGCGTTCTGGGCGGTCCAGACCAGACCGGCGTAGCAGTCCTCAACGGGGGCGGGGTGAGGGTGCTCCGGGGCGAGCCGATACTCGACGGAGACGACCACGGCGCCCACGTCGTCGCAGAGCATCGCGGCTGTCGCGTCCTCACCATCGACGGTACCGAGCACCATGCCCCCGCCGTGGATGTAGTAGATCCCCGGCAAAGTGCCTGTTGCGTTGAGCGGACGATAGATGCGCACCGAAACGTCCGGCTCGCCCGCAGGCCCGGGCACGGTGCGGTCTTCCTTCGCCACGTTCGGGTTCTCCGGGACCTCCATCATGGCCAGCATCTGCTCCACGGTGGCACGGCGAGCGACAATGTCGGCGATGGCGTTGAACCCCCCGGGAAGTGCCGCGAGGAGCTGGTCGAGAGGAGCCTTGGACTCCGGGTCGAGCCGAACTGCGTTGGACATTGATGACCTTCCATGTGGGGATCAGTTGGACAGGGCGGGCAACGCAGTGGAGAGTCCTGCCCCGACCGTTCCCGAGCGAGGTGGGTCTGGTGATCATGCCGCGTTCCGGGTGTCGGTGTGAAGGGCCGCCGCACGCCGTAGGTGGCCCGACCGCACAACATCCCCGATCCCGAGCAGGCCGAATGCGCACCTGGCCCATGTCAGCCAGACCACGAGGTGGATTCGCGTGCCGGGCCCGGGTGTTGCGAGCCGGCCGGGCCGGTCGACGGGCGACCGACCCGGCGCGATTCCTCAGTCGGCGTGCACCTCGTTCAGGCGGCCCGTGGCGACGTCGAAGACGAAACCACGCACCGAGTCCTTGATGGGGATGAATGGGCTGTTCGCGATTCGGGCCAGGGACTGGCGAACGTCGTCGTCGACGTCGGTGAACGCCTCGGCAGCCCATGGCGGGCGCAGCCCGGTCTCGGCGCGGATGGACTCCTTGAAGTCGTCGTCGGTGAAGGTGAGCATGCCGCAGTCCGTGTGGTGGATCAGCAGGATCTCCTTCGTGCCGAGCAGCCGC
This sequence comes from Ornithinibacter sp., assembly GCA_039915055.1. Taxonomy (GTDB): domain Bacteria; phylum Actinomycetota; class Actinomycetes; order Actinomycetales; family Dermatophilaceae; genus Fodinibacter. The sequence continues at coordinate 12,532 of JBDSNZ010000041.1, read as the reverse complement.
TGGCTGATCGCGAGCGAGCGGACCTCGTCCTCGGTGACCACGCCACCGGCGTTGCGGATGACGTGCGCCTCACCCTCGGTCAACCCGAGGGCGCGGTAGACGTCGAGGCGGGCGTCCATGCAGGCGAGCACGGCGACGTGTTTCGAGGGTGGCAGGGGCAGCGGCCCGGTGAACTGGGCGGCATACGCCTCGTTGTTTGCGATCAGGTCATCGGTGACGGACATGTTCTCTCCTTCAGTTGGGTCGAGCTGGATGGACTCGCTGGGGCGTCCGTTGGGCCGAACGGGATGTTCAGCGGCGGTTGGCGACATGGCGCACGACGGCCTCCCCACCGAGCTGGATGCTCTGCACGATGAGGACGAGGATGGCGACGGTGGCGAGCATGAGCTCGGTGTTGAATCGCTGGTAGCCGTACTTGATGGCGAAGTTGCCCAACCCCCCGGCGCCGATCGCACCCGCCATCGCCGAGTAGTCCACGAACATCACCAGGGTGAGCGTGACCCCGGCCAGCAGGGCGGGCAACGCCTCTGGAAGCAGCACCTTGCGAACGATCTCGCCGTGGGTGGCCCCCATCGCCTCGGCGGCCTCGACCTTGCCCTTCTCGACCTCCCGCAACGCGGTCTCGACGAGCCGGCCGAAGAACGGGGCGGTGCCGAAGGTGAGCGGCACGATGGCCGCCGTGGCCCCGAGTGAGGTGCCCACGATGAAGCGGGTGATCGGGATCAGCACGATGAGCAGGATGAGGAACGGCAGCGACCGGCTGATGTTGACGTACAGACCGAGCGGCACGTTGACCCATCGGGAGGCCCGGATGCCCGAGGGTGAGGTCACGTACAAGGTGACGCCGATGAGCAGGCCGAGCACGAAGGTGAGCACCGCCGCGAACACGACCATGTAGATCGTCTCGCCGAGCGCCTGCCACAGCATCGGTACATAGTCAGTCCACGGCGGATCCCCGGACGGCACCAGGTTGGGCGTCACGCGAGCACCTCCGAGCGGACGTCGCGCTCGGACAGGTAGCGGACCACGGCATCCGTCGCGGCCGCACCCCGCCCGGGTGTGCCGGAGGCGATGTCGACCTGGAACCGGCCGACGTCGTGCCCGGAGATGCGTTCGATCGAGCCGGCGCGGATGGTGACGTCGACGTCGAGGTCACGGGCCAGGCGGCTGAGCACGGCCGACCCCTCCGCGACGTCGGCGACGGTGAGCAGCAGGTGGCTCTCCCCGGGCCCCACCGGCGCCTCGCGCAGCGGCAGCAGCAGCCGGCCGAGGGCCGAGCCGGCGTCGAGGCTGAGGTCGGTGAGCCGGCCGGCCTCGACGATCCGGCCGTCGTCGAGCAGCGCGGCGGAGCCGCACACGGCACGTACGACCTCCATGTCGTGGGTGATCAGGACGATGGTGACCCCGAAGGCCTGGTTGACCTCGCGCAGCAGCGCGAGGATCTGGTGGGCGGTGCGGGTGTCCAAGGCACTGGTGGCCTCGTCGCACAGCAGCACGCGCGGTGACCCGGCGAGGGCCCGGGCGATCCCGACGCGCTGTTTCATCCCGCCGGACAGGCGCGAGGGGTGCTCCTTGGCGCGGTCGATGAGCCCGACGATCTCCAGGATCTCCAGGGCCCGCTTCTCGCGGCGGGCTTTGTCGATGCCCCGGATCTCGAGGGGGAAGGCGACGTTGTCGAGCACGGTGCGCGAGTCGAGCAGGTGAAAGTGCTGAAAGATCATGCCGATCCGCTGCCGCCGACGGCGGAGCTCACCGGCCGGGAGGCCGGTGAGCTCCGTGTCGTCGAGGAAGACACGACCCGACGTGGGGCGCTCGAGCAGGTTGAGGCAGCGGATGAGGGTGCTCTTGCCGGCACCGCTGTGTCCGACGATGCCGAACACCTCACCCTCGGGGACCTCCAGGGTGATCCCCTTCAGTGCCTCGACCCGCTGCGGGCCGTCGCGGAACGTCTTGACGAGCTCCTCGGTGCGGAACACGCTCAGTTCCCTCCAGCGACCGGAATGACCGAGCCGGGGTAGGTCTTGTTGATGAAGGCGGCCACCTCGGGGCCCTCGAGGATCTCGCTGAGCCGCTGCACGCGCGGGTCGTCGGCGAGGGCGTCGGGCACGGTGAGGATGTTGGCGTACGGGTTGCCGGCTGCCTTCTCCAGCAGCAGGGCATCCTTGCTGGGGGTGAGCCCTGCCTCGAGTGCGACGTTGCCGTTGATCAGGCCGAGTGCGGCATCCGGCAGCGAACGTGGGATCTGCGCCGGATCGACCTGGCGGAAGGTCAGGTTCTTCGGGTTGTCGACGATGTCGTTCTCGGTGATCGTCAGGGCCTGCGAGGAGGTGTCTCCGTACTTGTACGGCAGGGTGATCAGCCCGGCCTCCTGGAGCAGGTACAGGCCGCGCGCGACGTTGCTGACGTTGTTCGACAGCAGCACCAGGCCACCGTCGGGCACCTGGTCGAGCGAGGTGACCTTCTCGGAGTAGATGCCATAGGGCTCGACGTGAACGCTCGCGGCGGACTTGAGATCGGTGTAGCCCTTGTCCTTGCTGTCGGAGTTCAGGTACGGCACGTGCTGGAAGTAGCTGACGTCGGCATCGCCGTTCTCGACGACGTCGTTGCCGTTGACGCCGTCGGACTCCTCGATGACCTGCAGGTCGAAGTCGCCGTTGGCGAGGTTGTCCTGCACGTACTTGAGGATGTCGGCGTGCGGGGTCACCGACGCGAACACCCGCAGCGGGGCGTCGGCGGCGCTGTACTTGCCGCTGTCGCCCGAGGACGACCAGGGGCGCCAGAGGAGCAGACCGCCGGCGACGAGGGCGAGGGCGAGGACCGCTGCGATGACGACCTTGCCGCGGCCCTTGCGGGGTTCCGGTTCGAGGTCGGTGAGGGACGCGCCGCCTCCGGGCGGGATGGTGGCGGTGCTGGACGAGGGAGTGCTGTTGTCGGACACGGTCTTCTCCTTGGCGTGATTGGTGCCGTCCCGGTTCGGGCGCGACGGAGCACTCGGCGCTCGGGCGCCGAGTTGGGCTGGGGTGGTTCGGGTCTCGCGGTTGTCGGGGTCGAGCGGCGGGGCGTCAGGCAGGTGCCATGACGACCGGCCGCCGCCGACATCGGCGGGTGAGCGAGGCACCCGGGTGGGTCACGGCATCCGGGTCGGATGCCGTGGCGTGCGTCAGCTGTCGGGATTCCACGCCGGGTCCTCGAGCAGGTCGGCGTGCCAGCGACGGGCCACCTCGGGGTGTGAGCGCAGCCAGCCGAGCAGGGCCTTGCGGCCGTATTCGGCGAAGATCGGGTTGCCCAGGTCCCGCTCGACGCCGCGGGACTGCGCGGCCAGGTGGTCGGGCAAGGTGAGCGGTTCGACCACGGCGTCCAGGCGCGGGGCCAGGAAGAACGGCACCGAGTAGCGGTCGGCCCCGTCCTCGGGCGCCACGACGCGGTGCACGTTGGCCCGCAGGTAGCCACCGGTGGCCACCTCGAGCGCCTCGCCGACGTTGAACACCAGCGTCCCCCGCGTGGGGGTTGCCTCGATCCAGCTGCCCTCCTCGGAGCGCACCTGCAGGCCTGAGTGGTCGTCCTGGAGCACGAGCGCCAGCCAGCCGTAGTCCTTGTGCGCGCCGACGCCCTGGCTGCTGGTGTCGTCCCCGGCGGGCCCGGCCGGTCGTGCCGGGTAGTGCACAAGCTTGGTGTTCGAGACGGCCTCCTCGTCGAACCACCGGTCGAACCACGCAGGGTCCTGACCGAGCGCCTCGGCGAGCAGCCCCAGCACGGTGCGCGCGACCCGGTCGGCCTCGCGCAGCCAGGTCAGCACGACCGGACGCAGCTCGGGCACCGCGCTCGGCCACTGGTTGGGGCCGACCAGCCGCAGGTAGTCGGGGTCGGCGGGGCCGAGGTCGAGCACGGCGCGCTCGGGGCCGATGTCGATCTGTTCGCGCCGGTCAGGAACGCCCGCGGTGTGCTCGCTCGCCACCCTCGTCCAGCCGCGGAACTGCGCGGAGTTCAGGTTCGAGATCTCGCGGCGGGCCGCCTCGGGGAGGTCGAAGAAGGTTCGGGTGGCGGCCAGGAGGTCGTCCTGCACCTCCTGCGGGATGCCGTGCCCCGTGACGTAGAAGAAGCCGAGGTCGTGCGCGGCGGTCCGCAGCCGCTCGAGCTGCACGGCTCGCTGCTTGTGCGACTCGGCGGCGTCGGCGAGGTCGACGAGCGGCAGTGCGAGCTCGGTGTCGGCGGAGCTGGTGGCGCGTGGTGCGGTCGTGGCGGCGGGCGTCGTCGTGGTGGTGGCGGTGCTCATGGCAAGGTCCTTCGAGGGTCGCTGGAGGAGGGGCGCGCGCGCCCGACGTCGACGTCCGGCGCGCGGGTGAGGGGGAACGGATGCCGGGTCGGCGGCCCTGGCGGGAGGACGCGGCAGCGGGCGTGGGGATGCTGCGGGGTGGCTCGGTGAGGTCGTTCAGCAGGGGCGACAGTGGCCGCGACGGCACATTCGGGCACCGCTCAGGGCGTCGCCGGAGCGACCAGAAACCCAACGGTTCGTTGTGATGTGCATAAGGCGACGTTATAACAGACGTGGCGCCGACGGTGACGTGTCCGCCATCCGGGACGAGGCCGAACGGCCTGGCTGAGAGGGGCCGGTGCGGCAGGCCCTTGGCCGCACGGAGCGTGGATTCCAGCGAACGACGCAGCGCCGAGCGGGCGTGGAGGTCGGGACGGCATCCACGGGTGGCGGTCCACCGGATCCGGGTCCCCTTGACGGAAAGTGTCTTCAGGGTCCACTCTTCTAACTATGTTAGGAGAAACAAACGTCGATAGGTTTGCACGTCGCCGTCAAGGCACACGAGATGAAATCCTCGACGCTGCGTGGGCAGTCGTGCGTGAGTCGGGGTGGGCCGGGTTGACCCAGCGCAGTGTCGCGGAGCGGGTGGGGATGCGAGCGCCATCGCTCTACGGGCACTTCGACTCCAAACTCATGATCATCGATGCACTGTTCGGTCAAGCGTGGGCGGAGTTCGACGCGAGCGCGGCAGCGCTCGAGCCAGACCTCCCTGGTGATCCGCGCGCGGCGTTGCTGGCGGCCGCGACGACGTGGTTGAGCGCGATGTCTGCGGACCCTGAGCGAAACGCGCTGATGAATCAGGGCCCTGTGCCCGGTTTCACGCCGAGTGCAGAGTCCTACGCCTTCGCGGTGCAGAGCATCGAGCGACTGCACCGGCTTCTGGAGCGTCTCGGCATCACCGACCCCGATGCGCCGGATCTGTGGACCGCGCTCCTCACCGGGCTGACCAGCCAGCAGAACGCCAACGACCCCGGGGGGGAGCGTTGGCGACGACTCCTCCCCCGGGCGGTCGACATGTTTCTCAGCGAAGTCGCACCTGGCGCAACACCAAGGAAGAGGACCCCATGAAGACCACTGACCACCCTCACACCGAGACGGGGCCTCGTCAGCCCCGAATGGACCGCGACGTGGCGATGCGACTCGCAGAGACGGAGTACCAACGCTCACTGGACCTGATGCGCTCCCTCTCGCCCGAGGACTGGACCAAGCCCACCGACTGCCCCGCGTGGGACGTCAGAGCGGTAGCGGGCCACACCGTCGGGATGGCGCTCATGGCAACCGGCCTGAAGGAGACGCTGCGGCAGTCCTTGCTCGCCAAACGGCAGGAGGGCCTACCGCTCGACGCGCTCACTGCCCTGCAGGTCAAGGAGCATGCCCACCTCAGCACCACTGAGCTCATCGACCGGTTCGCCCAGGTCGGCCCCCGTGCAGCGCGCGGACGCCGGCGCACGCCGGCTCTGGTGCGCCGGATGAAGCTGTCGGACCCTCAGGACGTCGGCGGCGAGATCGAGCGCTGGACCAACGGCTACCTCATCGACATCATCCTCACCCGCGACCCCTGGATGCACCGCATGGACATCTGCCGGGCGACCGGGCACGAGCCGGTGCTCACACCCGAGCACGACGGTCGACTGGTTGCAGATGTCGTGGATGAATGGGCAGGCCGGCGCGGGCGCCACTACCAGCTCCATCTCACCGGCGCCGCGGGGGGCCGCTTCTCACACGGCGCTGACGGACCCGAGCTGACCCTCGACGCCGTCGACTTCTGCCGCATCCTGTCCGGACGCACCGCCGACAACCCGGTGATCCACGACCTCCTCGACGCGGCCGTGCCCTTCTGAAGGGCCGCCTGCGTCCGACGAAGTGATGCTTCTCCGTCTGTCAGACGGCGCCTCCCACGGCGGGTTCCAGCTGCTCCCCGGGCTGCGGCTCGTGGCGACTCTGGGCAACGAGCTGTCACCGCCACCTGCGCCACCCCGCTGCGTGAAGGTCGCCGGGTCCGGTTCAGGCCGGCGTGTGGAGCACGTCCATGGCGAGTGAGGCCGTGGCGATCCGTCCGGGTTGTCCGGGGATGTGGGCCATGACGTGCAGGGCAGCACGTGGCACGTGTCGTGGTTCGCCGTGCCATCCGTGGTCCAGCATCACGCTTTGAGCGAGCTGTTCCAGGGTGCGTGGGTTGGGTCCGGTCACGTCGATGGTCTGGCCCCGCAGGTGGGGGTCGGTTGCGGCCCGAACGACGTGGGCGGCGACGTGGTCGACTCGCGTCCAGGCGAAGGGGTTGTCGCCGCGCCCGAACACGACGGGTCGATTCCCGCGGCCGGCTGTCTTCTCGAGGATCTCCACCCAGGTCTCCTCGAACGCATCCGGGCGGATGATCGTCCACGAGGCCCCGCTGTGACGGAGGTGCTCTTCGGCGGCGTGCTTCATCCTGAACAGCGGCATGGGGCTGTGGGCTGACGCGCCGAACACGGAAACCAGGACCATGTGAGCGCCGGCTCGTGCGGCCGCGTCGATGAGCGCGATGTTGCCGTCGCGGTCCACGCCTGCTGGGTCCTGGCCAGGGAACCCGGTGACGCAGGAAACAACGACCCTCACCCCGCTTAGCGCGCGTTCGGAGATGTCGCGCAGATCGCCGTCCGCGTGACGGCTCAGGGAGCGCACGCTCTCTGAGCGCAGCCCGAGCAGCTCCACGACGCGGGACCCGAGTCGTCCGGTCCCTCCGGCCACGAGGATCATCCGGCCAAGATCCGTCGGACGGCGGCGTCCGCGTCGGCGTGGGTGTCATTAGGTCCGTCGACTCGTTCGAGGTAGAAGCGAGCAGAGCGGGCGAGCCCATCGCGCACGACGAAGATGATCGGTCCGTACATGTGGTGTGGTGCTCCGTCGGTGCGGGTGCCCTGCATCTCCCACTCCGTCCAGACCGTCTCCTCGTCCTGCGCTGATGCGATGAGGGTGGCGGTGTGCTCGGGCACGGCGGCGAAGATCCGAGCCCAGTTCCGACCGACCTGGTCCTTGCCGGTGAACCCGCGACCGGGATGAGCGGGCGTCTCGTTGACGTAGTCCTCGGCGAAGCACCCCAACACCTGCGTCACGCTTCTGCTGTTGGTCGCGTCTCGGAGCTTGAGCGCGAAGGCTGCATGTTCCATCTGTCCTCCGAAATTTTGGATACAGTGGTATGTATCCAATAGTGAGGATGACCCTGTTGAGTCCACGAGTCAAGGCCCGGCAGTACGACGCATCGCGGCGCAGAACCATGGCAGAGCAACGTCGGCGCACTGTCCTGGATGCCGCCCAACAGTTGTTCTTCAACCAGGGGTACGCCGCGACGACGATCCTCAGCATCGCCGAGGCAGCCGCGGTGTCGACCGAAACCGTGTACAAGGGTTTCGGTGGGAAGCCGGGGCTCGTCCGAGCGCTTCGCGCGCGCGCCCTCCTGGGCGCCGGCCCTGAGCCGGCCGAGGATCGCTCGGATCGGCTGCGCGACCTGACCGATGCTCGGGACGTGGTCAGGGGTTGGGCAACGCTCGCCGGTGAGGTGGCGCCCCGGGTCGCCCCGATCCTCACCCTGGTGCGTGAAGCAGCCCTCCTGGACCCAACGATCCGCCAACTGGGCGAGGAACTGGATGCAGACCGACTCCGCCGCATGCGAGCCAACGCACGCTACCTCGCCGGTGCGGGACATCTTCGTGCAGGGATATCCATGAGTCAGGCCACCGACGTCCTGTTCGCCGTGTCCTCGCCAGAGATGTACGACCTCCTCGTCGTTCGCCGTAGCTGGTCGGTACGCCGCTACGTTCGCTTCGTCTCAACCACCATCGAGCACGCGCTGCTATGACCATGGGCCCTGGCACTACCCGCAATTCGGGGCGAGTCTGGCGCGATGAAACGCCCTCGCAAGGGGCATGCATTCGAGCGGTGCGTTCATCACGTTCCGCCGGTGCGTGCGGGTCCCGGGTCGGACCTGGGCTCTCCGAGCCGTCAGTGATAGCCAGAAGGGCCGCCACCAGTGTGGTGACGGCCCTTCGGGTTCTCAGTGTGCGGCGGCGCCGATGCTGCGATGAGTGCCTGGGCGTCGACCGATCAATGAGCGGATGGGGCGACAGTTGCACGGTACTGACGCCACCCCAGGTGCTGGGTGATCTCGGGGTGTTGCTCGGCCATCTCCCGGGTGAAGAGGATGCCGGGCACACGCTTGCCGTCGATGAGTTCGACAGCCCCGCGGTAGAGGCCGGGCGGCTCGCTTTCGATGACCTTGAGCAGGACTTCGGTCGGCACGATGTAGAGCTCGCCATCGATGGATGCGCCTTCTTCGTCCTCTTCCACCCGGTACATCCCGGGGTGGACGTCCCCGATCGTGTGGACTCGGTAGCGCGGAGCGGTCGCTGTCTCCTTGACGAACTCCGCACCTACGAGGTTGCCGTGCAGCTCAAGTCCCTGCATGAGTGTGCCGTTGACGAACAACAGCTCGTCATCGAGGGGGCGGTCGGTGTCGTGCCTCTCTTTCCATCCGAAGCCGAACATGATCAGACCGAGGAACAGGTAGCCGATCGTCACGCCGGGGGAGGCGTTGATACCGACCCCGACCGCGTTGATCAGGCCGAAGAATGACAGAACTGCTGCGATTCCCGATGTGAGCGCCGCGGCGTACAGGCGCCGGTCGATGACGAAGCACGCGACTGCGCCGAGGAGGATGCCGACCAGGACGGCTCCTTGACCGAGGATGAGCAGTCCGTCATAGACGACACCGTTGGCGACCAGCTTGTCGACGCCGACCTCGGCCGCTGAGGTACCAGCGGAGGACAGCGCGTTGTTGATCTGGCCGGTGCCCCACTCGGCCAGGCTCGGGATCATGGCCAGGACGATCGCTGGGGCGTAGCGGCGAGCGTTGACGTTGAACGCCTGGGCACCGATCACGAGGCCGATGTAGAGCAGGACCGGGACGAGTGCCTGCATGGGGAACACGGCCAGGAACAGCCCGACCAAGCCGGTGAAGCAGACGAAGGCGACGACGATTCCCGTCACCAGCGAGTATCCGATCCGCCCGCCCACGGCCTTCCAACCCGGATGTCCGATGTAGACGGCCGGCGGGAAAGGTGATCCGAGGAACGACCCGACGATCGCACCGATGCCGTCGGCGGAGAGCACCTGTCGGACGGAGTATCGGTCGCCGGCGGCTGCGGCAGATTCCACGTTCGTCATGCCCTCGGTGAAGTTGTAGATGCCGAGTGGGATGGCGGAGGCGAGGAGTGGGGCGATGTCTGCCATTCCGGTGATGACGTCCCCGGTCGGGAACGGCAGTCGGATCGCGAGGTCGGAGACTGCCTGGGAGACGGCGCTGGGCTCGAGGATGCCCGACCATCCGAGGGCCACGGCGACCCAGGCGATCGCGGTGGAGATGATGACTGCGATCAGGCCGACGGGGGCGTCATAAGGCATGCGGCGGTTGCCGAGCCAGCCGACGAGGATGAACCCGAACGCGACGAATGCGATCCACGGTGCCTGCCACATCTGGGCTGCCGGGCTCATCGAGATGAACGTGATCGAGATACCCGCCAACGCACCGAGCAGCGCCGCCCGTGGGGTGACCCTGCGCAGGAAGGGTCCGAACATCGCGCCGAGCAGGACGATGACTCCGATGATGAACGCCCAGGTCAGGCCCGCGCGCCAGCCGGCGATCGGGTCGCCTGTGCCGAGCGAGACGGGGAGCATCACCACGAACACCACGATGAAGGTGTGTGGCACGCTGGGCCCGTAGGGCAGGGCGGTCACGTCGGTGCGGTTTTCCCGGCGCGCGAGGCGGCGGGCGAGGATTGCGTACCAGATGTTTCCGAGCGGCAGGGCTATGCCCAGTGCCGGGAGGATCCGCCCGTAGACGGTGTCGCCGGGAATCTTCACGACCGCCAGACACAGCCCGGTGAGCACGATGACGTTCAGCAGGACGTTGGTGCCGAGCCCGAACAACCCGTTCCAGTCACCCTTGGTCCACCACGGGATGCGGAGACGGCCGTTGGTGGTCGGCGCGGTGGTGGCGCTCATCGTGCTGCTCCGGGTGCGCTGTCGGTGGAGGGGAGTGCTTCCAGGAACCGGCCGGACTCTGCGACCCAGCCGATGATCGCGCCCTGGGCGGAGAACTGCTGGAGCGCGGACTCGTAGAACTCGGGGAAGTACGAGGCGGTGCAGTCCGAGAGGACCAGTGACTCGAACCCGCGGTCGTTCGCCTCGCGCACGGTGGACTGCACGCAGACCTCGGTGGTGACCCCGGTGACGACCAGGTGGGTGATTCCGCGAGCTCGCAGGATCGTCTCGAGGTCCGTCGCGTAGAAGGAGCCCTTGCCGGGCTTGTCGAGGATGACCTCACCCTCGATGGGCGCGAGTTCGGGGACGATGGCGTGGCCTGCTGAGCCGCGGGTGAGCAGCCTGCCCATCGGGCCTTCCTCACCGATCCGCAGAGTGGGGTTCCCTCGGTCACGTTTGGCGGGGAAGAGGTCGCTGAGGTCGGAGCGGTGGCCTTCGCGAGTGTGGATGACCGGCCACCCGCGGCTGCGGAACGCCTCGAGGACTGCCCTGGTCGGCTCGATCGTCGTCCGTAGTCGCGAGACGTCGTTGCCCAGCGACTCACCGAAGCCGCCGGACTCCATGAAGTCTCGCTGGAAGTCGATGCACATCAGGGCGATGTGGCGTGGGTCGAAGGTGTACGGGAACGGGTCCGCGTGCACGGTGATCATGATGTCTTCTCCTCTCCCTTGTGGGGGTCGTGTCTATCGGGCTCGGTGGGTGCGGCGTGATCCCGGGCACGCAGGTGGGTCCCGCTCTCGCCGGCGAGGGCTTTCCGCAGTCGCGGCAGCGACGTGATCACGGCGTGGGCGCCGCCGCCGTCGACGAAGGTCAGCGCTGACTCGACCTTCGGGCCCATCGAGCCGGCGGGGAATTCTCCTGCCTCCAGGTGCTCGCGCATCTCCTCGGTCGCGACGTCGCGCAGTGCCCGCTGGCGCTCGGTGCCATATCCGACGTAGACCTCGTCGACGCCCGTAACCAGCACGAGCGTGTCGACCCCCGCGGTGGCAGCGAGGAGCGCGGACGCGCGGTCCTTGTCGATGACGGCATCGATGCTGCGCCATGACCCGTTTTCACGGACCACCGGGATGCCGCCGCCACCGGCTGCGACGACGACGGCACCGGTGTCCATCAGGGTGCGGATCTGGGCGGACTCGATGATCACCCGCGGACTCGGGCTCGGGACGACGCGACGGAAGGTGTCCTTCCCCGTCTCGGTCACCGCCCACCCTTCCTCGGCTACGCGCTGCCTGGCGACCTGGGGGGTCATGGTCCCGCCGATCGGCTTGGTCGGGGAGGTGAATGCCGGGTCGGCAGCGTCCACCTCGGCGTGCGTCAGCACGACGATGGCTCGTTGGGTGAGATCGCGGTGTTCGAGGGCGTTGTCGATGCCCACGGCCAGCATGTGGCCGATTCCTCCCTGGCTGTCCGCGACCGCCAGCCACAGGGGCAGGGCAGGCAGTCCCTCCACTTCGGCGTCCGGAGCCACGAGCTCGCCGCGGCGCAGAATGAAACCGACCTGAGGGCCGTTTCCGTGGGTCACGAGGATCGTCCAGCCGTCGGCCACGAGGTCGGCGACGGTCTCACCGAAAGCGGCCGCTCGTTCCTGCTGGCGTTCCACCGAACCGGTTTCGCCATCCAGGACGAGGGCGTTTCCACCGATCGCCACGAGCGCTGTGCGGCTCATCGCTTCCTCGCTCCGGCCAATGCGTGTACTGCCAGGATGAAGACCTCGGACGGCGCCTCGACGATCCCGGCGCCGATCTGACCCACGCCGGCTTCCTTGTGCGCAATGCCGGTATTGATGACGGGAAGAACGTCCGTGTCGAGCACCTTCAGGACATCGATGCCGCTGGGGCTCCCCGCGAAGTTCAGCGGCGGCAAAGGGTACGCGGGGTGGGGGCCCATCGTGATACGTCGCATGCGCCGTGTCGTCTCCAAGGCGTCGTCCGGCGTGCCCCCGACGAACTGGGTGATCGCCGGCGATGCTGCCATGGCGAAACCGCCGATCCCGAGTGTCTCCGTGATTGCGGAGTCTCCCAGGTCCGGGTTGGCGTCCTCGATGCTGTAACCGGGGAAGAACAGCCCATCTGCCGGACCAACCGGTGCCGTGAACCACTGGTCGCCCGTGCCCGCGACTCGGAGCCCGAACTCGACGCCGTTGCG
>JBDSNZ010000028.1:0-3804 GCA_039915055.1 Ornithinibacter sp. | reverse complement strand
GTGATCCGTGCGACGAGGTCCGCCGGCATCGGTCCGGGCTCGGGGAGGCTGGCCAGGAGGTCGCGCATCCCGGTGGGGTCGTGCTCGACGGGTGCGTCGTCGTCACGGTCTCTCACGAGGTCCTCCGGGGCGCGTGGATTCTGGGTCGGTGCCGAACGGGCCGGCAGGCGGGCGGGGCGCAGCGGCCAAGCCGGGGGTGTGACGTCACCGGGAGCCCCCCGGTTCCGTGTCGACCACGACGGGCTCCGGGCGCAGGATCGCCGCGAGGGCAGCCCGGCCCCGGAAGCAGCGTGACTTCACCGTGCCCTCCGCGACCCCGAGCACGGTGGCTGCCTCCGCGACCGAGAGCCCGTGCATGTCGACCAGGGTCAGGGCCAGGCGTTGCGCCTCGGGGATCCGGGTGAGGGCGGCCTGCACGTCGAGGCGCACCTCGACGGAGGAGTGGTGGTCGTGCTTGTCCGGCAGGTCGAGCTCACCGAGGTCCCCGGCCCGACGCACCGAGACCTTCTCGCGGCGCAGGCGGTCCAGGCAGGCGTTGACGACGATGCGGTGCAACCAGGTGGTCACTGCTGCTTCGCCGCGGTAGGCCTCGGCCCGGCGATAGGCGGAGATGAAGGCGTCCTGCACGGCGTCGGCGGCTAGCTCACGCTGCCCGGTGGTGCGCACCGCCACCGCGTACATGCGGTCACGGTGACGACGGAAGAGCTCTCCGAACGCCGCGCCGCCGTCGCCGGCGACGTGCCGCGCCATGAGCTCGCGGTCATCGAGCACCCTCAGGTCCTCGCCCATCATGTTCGCCCCGGCACTCAGCCGGTGACGGTGGCCTCGTTGAGCCAGGCGCGGCGCTTGCCGCGGTCGTCGGCCGTCAGCTGGGTGAACCAGATGACCACGAACTGGCCGGTCACCGGCTTGTCGATGGCGATGGTCACGGTGCCCGACTTGCCCTTGCTCTCCCCGACCTTCGTCGCGCCCTCGAGCTCCGCCTTGGGCCCGATCAACACCTCGAAGTCGCTCGCGACAGGCAGCACGAGCTCGACGGACTTCGGCGTCTTCTCGGCGCCGAGGTCAAGCACGATGCCGAGCCCCTTCTTCAACCCCCCGAAGGCGTTGCTGCGGTAGTTCTCGGAGTTCCAGCCCGTGGATGGGTCCCCATCGATGATCTTGGGCGTGTCCTTGTCGTTCTCGCTGCCGTCGCCCTGGGGGTCGTATGCCGTGGCGCTGGTCACGGCGATCGGCCCTGCAACACCACCGGTCTCGGGAGAGCTGGTCGCCGAAGCACTGGGTGAGCTGGGCGCCACCGTGGTCGTACGCGTCTGCGGGGCGCTGGCGTCACCGGAGAGGCCGAGGTTGCTGTTGCTCCCGATGCGCGAGACGCCCCAGATGCCGATGATCAGGGCGAAGACGAGGAAGAACGCGACGATGGCGAGCGCCACCTTGGACTCGTCCTTGGTGAGCGGCTCCGCGGGGACGAGGGGAGCCGGGGCCTCGAGGCCGCCCGAGCTCTCCTCGCGCCGGGTGTCCGGGGACATCTCGGAGACCTTGTCCACCGCGCGCTTGGCCATCACCCCGACGCGGTCGCCGGCGGTCCCGAAGGCGCTGGCGACAACAGCTCCCGCCCCGGCCATCGCGGCGCCTGCCGCCGCGACGCGGGACGGCTCGACCGGCTCCTGGGAATGCGCGAGCACGGTGCCCTCGAGCATCTCGTCGCCGGCCTCGGCATGAGCGACCTGCGCGGCTTCGTCTCCGGCTTCGTCTCCGGCTTCGTCACCGGCTTCGTCACCGGTGTCGTCACGGGTGTCGGCGCTGGCCCACTGCGGGTCCCGGCCGGCGACGGGCAGCACGCGCGTCGGGTGGTCGTCCTCGAAGACTTCCTCGGCAGCGGTTTCGTCCTCTTCGCGCTCCCGCTCGGACGTCTCGTCCTGGTGCGGATCCGGCTCGGGGTCACTCTCGACCGGGACGGGCTGCGGGGCAACGGGGAGCGGCCGCGCGGTGCGGGTGACCGGGGGGCCGACGACTTGCCTGGATGGCCACGGGGCCACCTGACGGGCGTAGTCGCCCGGGCTCGTCGGTCCCTGGTCGTCGCTGAGGGTCAGGCGACAGATGGCATCGAGGTCGCGGGGCACGCCCGCGGCGATCTCGGAGGGTGCGGCGATGCCGCCGGGCACGCGCGGCGCCTCACCCAGCCCACAGCCACCGGCGCCGAGCGGCCACAGACCGGTCAGGCCGGCATACGCGAGGGCCACGACCCCCACGGCGTCGCGGCGGGCGGCCTCGTCGGCCTCCGCGCCGTCCTCGCCGACGCGCACCGCAGCGGTGCCCAGAGAGCGCAGCCGCACGTCGCCGTCGGGAGTGCGCAGCACGTCGTCCGGACGCAGGTCGAGGTGGTGCATGCCGCGCGCGCTCGCGGCGTCGAGGCCCGAGGCCACCTCACCGGTGATCCGGCGCACCTCGTCGCCGGGCACCCCGCCCGACTCCACCAGCTGGGTCAGGGTGCGGGCCTCGTCGAGGTCCTCCTCGACGACGTAGGCGATCTCGTCGTCGGAGCCGACGTCGAGGATCCGCACGAAGAGCGAGTGGCTGACCGACGCCGCTCGCCTGGCGGCGTCCAGCAGGGCCGAGCTGCGGTGGTCGTCGGCCGCCATGCACAGCACCGACACGGTGCGCCCGAGGGTGGAGTCGTCGGCAGACCACCGCTCGGTGTCGTGCCCCTGCTCGAGGCGCCGGTGCACGGTGTAACGGCCGCCGAGGACGGTGCCGGGTCCCACACCCCTCACCGGTGCTCCTTCTGCTCGTCGGTCACGGCGCGCACGGCGCGGCCGCACACCCGCAGCCGACGGGTGTCCGCCCCATAGTAGGTGCTCCGGGATCAGCGGCGAGGGAGGCGGCGGCGCGGCCAGGACCCGGGGCGGCGGTGCTCACCCGGCATCCCCCGCGAGGCGCTGCCAGGCGACCCGCGCGATCCGACGCTCGTTGGGGAAGGTCAGGTGCCGGTGGGCGTCGCGCAGCAGCAGCCAGGCGACGTCGATGGCCTCGTGGTCGGGGTCGTTCTCGATGGTCAGGTGGCCGCCGGTCGCCTCGAGGAGGTAGTGGTGCACGTACTTGTGGATGCGGCGGTCGCCCGCGGCGAACCAGTAGTCGATCGTGCCCAGCTCGATGAGCACCTTGCCCTCGATGCCGGTCTCCTCCGCCACCTCGCGCTGGGCCGTCTCGGGGAGGGTCTCATCGCCTTCCATGTGCCCCTTGGGCAGGCACCACTCGACGCGGCCGGCCCGGTTGCGTCGGGCGATCACCGCGATCCGGGCCTCCCCTTCGTGCACGTCGACGACCACACCGCCCGCGCTGCGCTCCTCCACGGCGGGCAGTCGCCGGGCGGGGACCCCCGGCGAGTCGGCTGCGACGTGGCTCATCCCGTCACTGTAACCACCGGAGCCAGCACCACCACCGAGCCGCCGGGCCCGACAGGCATCGGGAGTCGCCGGGTGCGGATGCCGGCGATCAGGTGCTCGCCGACGCGTCCGAGCGGGTGTCGCGGTTCGCTCGGCCCAGGCAGTTCACCACCCGAGCGCGCGTGCTGTCGGGGTCGGCGTCACGCGATTTCGGCGTGGCCGTGCGTGACGTGGGGGCCGGTGCAGGAGCCTGGTGACCTCTCGGTCGGTTCGGGCCCTGACGGTGCCTGGGGCACGCACCGGTGCACCCGGCATACGCTTGGGTCTCGTGTCCACTGCTCAGCCCTCGGCCGCCGTCCTGCGCGAAGCCGTCGCCCGCCTCGCTCCCGTGCTGCCGGTGCTCACCGATCTCGGGGCG
>JBDSNZ010000024.1:0-8604 GCA_039915055.1 Ornithinibacter sp. | reverse complement strand
AGTGGCGCGCCAAGGACCACGGCACGCCCGTGGCCCCGGCGGGCATCAACCGACGCATCACCGAGGACGTCGTGCAGACGGTGCTGTCGGTCGACCCCGGGGGTCGGCGGCTCTCACACGACGAGTCTGCGGCGCTGCTGGCTGCCTACGGGGTGGACGTCTGGGGGAAGCACGACGTGTGCTCCGCCGACGACGCGGTCGTGGCAGCGGAGACGCTCGGTTACCCGGTCGTCCTGAAGTCCACCGCGCCGATGCTGCGCCACCAGGGTGGGATCAGCGGCGTCCGCGTCGACCTGGGGTCCGAGGCCGCGTTGCGCGCGGCCTGGCACTCCCTCAGCGAACGGCTGGCTCCGCTCCAGGCGGACCGGTTCGTGGTCCAGCGGATGGCGACACCGGGGGTCGCGTGCGTCATCACCTCCGACGAGGACCCGCTCTTCGGCCCCGTCATCGGCTTCAGCGTCGCCGGGCTGCCCACCGAGCTGCTCGGCGACATCGCCTACCGGATCCCGCCCCTCACCGACGTCACCGTCTCCGAGCTCATCTCCTCGATCAAGGCGGCCCCCGTGCTGCACGGCCACCGCGGTGCCACCCCGGTCCACCGGGCAGCCCTCTCGGACCTCATCGCCCGGGTGTCCGTGCTGGCCGACGACCACCCGGAGGTGGCCTCCCTCGTGCTCAACCCGGTGAACGCCCACCCGGGGGGAGTGGAGGTGCTGGGCGCAGAGATCGTCATCGCGCCCGCGCCGCGGCGTGCCGATCCGGGCAGGCGGTCCCTGACCTGAGCCGCCGCCCTGCCCGTCGGTGGGGTGCGGGCACAATGGACCCCATGAGCAGTCGATCCCGAAGCAGTGGTGCGCCCGGCACCGCCCCCGTCCTCCCAGCGGAGCTGATGTCCGCGATCGAGCGTGCGGGCTACTACCCGGCGCTCGTCGCCGACGTGGTGGCGGCCGCCCTCGTGGGGGAGCCGATCGAGAGCCACCTCGTCCATCTGGAGACCACCTTCGACCGTGACGTCGTCCGGCGGCACATCACGGTGCTGGTGCTCACCGGCAGCCGGTTGCTCATCGGCCACGCCGACGACCACGCGGACGACCCTCCCGCGCCGCAGGATGTGGCCACCGCCACCACGGAGTCCATCCCGCTCTCCGCCGTGCGTGGCGTGATGCTCACCCATGTCGTGGAGAACCCGCAGCACTACGTGCCGGGCAGCCTGGGTCGGGAGATCACCCTGACGCTCGGGTGGGGCACCGTCTCCCGGCTCGACCTCGTGCCGGCGGCCTGTGCGGACCCCGAGTGCGACGGGGACCACGGCTACGAGGGCACGATCACCGGCGACGACATCGCCCTGCGCATCTCGGCCACGGCCGACGGCACCGACGCCTTGTCCAATGCACTCGTCTTCGCCAGGGACCTCTCGGCCGCCATCGGTCAGGGCTGAGGTTTGATGGCTGACGCGCGGGGCCGGATGCCGGGCACCGGCGATGCGTCCGTCCAGCCGCCCGTGGGGGGCGGGCCGGCGCTGGCCGACGTCCTCCCGAGCGTCGCCACCAGCCTGGGTGTGCCGTGGCGCACCCAGAGGAGCTACGGCGGCTTCGACCTTCCCCCGGCACGACGCGCGGTGGTCGTGCTCGTCGACGGTCTGGGCCACGACCTGCTGGTGCGCCGCGCCGGTCATGCGCCTTGGCTGCGGGCCCACCTGAGCACCACGAGGCGACTCTCCAGCGGTTTCCCGTCGACCACCGCCACGTCGATGGGCAGCTTCGGCACCGGTCTGGCGGCCGGCGCGCACGGCCTGCTGGGCTATGAGGTGCTCGTTCCCGGGGCAGACCGGCTGCTCAACGAGCTGTCCTGGGAGGACGGGCCGGACCCCTTCGCCTGGCAGCCGCACGACACGGTCTTCGAGGTCGTGGCCCGCAGCGGGGTCGAGGTGACCCGGGTGGGGCCGCACTACTTCGACGGGTCGGGGCTGACCAATGCCGCCCTGCGCGGCGGGCGCTTCGTGGCTGCTCGCTCCCTGGCGGAGCGCGTCGACGCCACCCTGGGAGCCGTCCGAGCCAGCGACCGCTCCCTCGTGCACCTCTACTGGGGTGATCTCGACAAGGTCGGACACGTCCACGGCTGCGACTCGTGGCAGTGGGGCGATGAGCTGGAGTCGGTGGACCGTGAGCTCGCCCGGCTCGCCGGCTCGCTCCCGCCGGACTGCGCCCTCACCATCACCGCTGACCACGGCATGGTCGACGTGCCCCACGAGGTGCGCCTCGACGTCGCGCACGACGCCCGGCTCGCCGCGGGGGTCCGGCACGTGACGGCGGAGGCGAGGGCCCCGCAGCTCTACGTCGAACACGGCGCCCTCCAGGACGTGCTCGCCACCTGGCGCGAGGTGCTCGGCGCCACCGCGCAGGTGCGCACGCGCGCCGAGGCCGTCGGAGCGGGGTGGTTCGGAGCAGTGTCCGACCAGAACCTGCCGCGCATCGGGGACGTGGTCGTGGCCATGCAGGGGCGGCACGCCGTCGTGGACTCCAGGCGCGCCCGACCCGAGCTCCTCGCCCTCATCGGTTTGCACGGGTCGCTCAGCGACGACGAGGTCTCGGTCCCGCTCGTGCACGTGCCTGCGTCCTCGCTCGCCTAGGGTGTGCGCTCGTGGCGGAACTGGTCTTCTTCTCGGGCACGATGGACTGCGGCAAGTCGACCCTTGCCCTGCAGATGGATCACAACAACAGCGTCCGCGGGCGCCAGGGGATGATCTTCACCAAGTTCGACCGGATGGGCGACTCGGTGCTCTCCTCGAGGCTGGGGTTGTCGACGCCGGCCATCGAGGTCGACGACGCCCTCGACTTCTGGGACGTCGTCGTGGAGCGGCTCACCTCTGGGGCGCGGGTGGACTACCTCATCTGCGACGAGGCGCAGTTCTACACGCCTGCGCAGGTCGAGCAGCTGGCACGGGTCGTCGACGAGATGGGCATCGACGTGCACGCCTTCGGGATCACCGCTGACTTCCGCACGGAGCTCTTCCCCGGTTCTCGGCGACTCATCGAGCTCTCCGACCGGGTGCAGCTGCTCCAGGTCGAGGCGTTGTGCTGGTGCGGGCGCAAGGCGACGCACAACGCGCGCGTCCTCGACGGGGTGATGGTGGTCGAGGGGGAGCAGGTGGTCGTCGGCGACACCGCACAGGCGAGCGAGGGCCTGGTGGAGTACGAGGTGCTCTGTCGCCGGCACTACATGCGCAGGATGAACAGCCATGCGGCGCGGGCGGCATCGATCTCGCCCGACACCCTGCCCTTCAACCTCGACGTCTGCCCGGTGCCACCCCCGGCCTGACCAGGACTCTGCTCCACCATGGCTCCGCTCCACCGGGGCTGGGCTCAGCCGGGCCCACTCCCGCGGGTGCCGAAGACGATGTCGTCCCAGCTGGGCACGCTCGGGCGACCCTTGCGTCCCCCGGTCTGCCTGGTCGGCACCGGCCGCTCCCGCTGGATGGCCGCGTCTGCGCCGGCCTCCGCGGCCTCCTCCGCCGCAGCGTCCGGCGCGGTCGGGTCGGTCGGGTCGGCGGTCACCTTGCGCCCGTCACGGCCGACGTCGTCGACCGGCACCTCGTCCTGGGGCCAGCCGCCGACGTGCTCGTCCGCGTCGCCGACGGCATCCTCGAGGTGCTGGGACACGTGGTTGCGCCCGCGCGCCGCCGGTGGCGGTTCGACGCCGGCCACGGGGACGAGGAGGTCCTCCAGGGGGAGTGCGTCGTGTCGTGGCCGGTCGTCACCCGGGGTGTGGGAGGGGGAGGCCCGTCGGCGCCCGCGACGGCCACGAGCGCTGTGCTCACGCATCGCGGCCATCAGGTCGATGGGCTCCTGGGACGCGCGGGCCGCCGTCTTCCGGTCGATGCCGCCGTCGGCATCGAGGTCGTAGACATCGAGCTCCTCGGAGGAGTCCGCGCGGTGCGGCGCAGGAATGGCGCGGTTGGGTGCGGCCTCCTCGCTCAGCCAACGCGCCTCGTCGTTGGTCGCCGTCACCGACCCGCCGAGCGGTTCGTAGGACCAGCTCGCCGTGCGCTGGCGCCCCCCGGCGGGGAAGGTCATGGTGAGCGACCAGATGCCGTCCTCGTCGCGGGCGGAGTCCCACTCGGCGACACCTCGCTCGACGCCCCGGTCCTTCAGTCGCTCGGTGACCCGCTCCGCGAGGGTCACCGGCCCGGAACCGCGGCTGCCGACAGCGCAGTCGCGAGCCGTTCGGGCGATGTACTCGCGCTCGGCAAGCACCGGTCCCTCGAAGCGCCGCACCTTCTCCACCGTCCACCCGGCCCGGTCGGCAACCTCCTCGGTCGACAGTCCCCGGCGCACCAGGGCCTGCACCTCGCGCGGGCGCAGACCGCCGTCGATCTCGATCTGCAGCTGCCCGAGGTGGGCCCGGTCCCGACGGGCTGCGGCGCGCAGGGCGTCGTCCAGCGGCACTCGGAATCGCGCGCCGGTGGCGTCGGTGAGCAGCACGTGCTGGCCGTCCTCGTGGACGCCGATGAGGCGAAGGTCCTGCATGTCACGCTCCCGGTGGTGCTCGTCGTCAGGACCAGACGATGCCACCTCGACCTCCCGGATCGGGGATACCACGCCGAGGGTCGGGGGAAAGCGCGGGCTACCGTTGCGTCATGACACCCCCAGCCGACCTCAGCCCCTACGACGTCGTCCTCCTGGGTTCCTTCGGGGGCCCCGAAGGGCCTGAGGAGGTCATCCCGTTCCTGCGGCGGGTCACCGCGGGCCGGGACATCCCCGAGGAGCGCCTGGTTGCCGTGGGGGAGCACTACTTCGACCGTGGCGGACGCAGCCCGATCAACGACCTGAACCGCGACCTGCTTGCTCGCCTGCGCGCCGAGCTGGACCGCCGCGGCATCGACGTGCCCGTGATCTGGGGCAACCGGAACTCCGAGCCCTTCTTCGCCGACGCCGTGCGGGAGTCCCTCGACCTCGGCGCGCGCCGCGTGCTCACCCTGCTGACGAGTGCCTACTCCTGCTACTCCTCCTGTCGTCAGTACCGTGAGGACCTCGCGGCCGCCGTCGCAGATGTCGGTCCCGCTGCCGACGGGCTGGTTCTCGACAAGGTGCGACCGTATGCCGTGCACCCGTCGGTCGGTCGGTCCTGGACGCGCGCCCTGCTCGAGGGGCTTCGCGGCCTCGAGGACCCGACGAGCGTGCGGCTGCTCTTCGTGACGCACTCCATCCCCCTCGCGATGGACGACACCTCGGGGCCGGGCGACGGCGAGGGCAACCTCTACGTCGACCAGCACCTGCGCCTGCTGAAGCGAGTCACCGACGAGGCCAACACGGCGCTCGGCACGGACCTCACCGGTGAGCTCGTCTTCTGCTCGCGGTCGGGTCGGCCGTCCCAACCGTGGCTCGAGCCCGACGTCAACGACCGCATCGAGGAGCTCGCCGCGGAAGGGGACGGGCCCGTGGTGGTCCTCCCCATCGGTTTCATCTCCGATCACATGGAGGTCATCCAGGACCTCGACACCGAGGCCGCCGAGACGGCCGAGCGGGTGGGTCTGCCGTTCCTGCGGATCGCCACCCCCGACACCGACGAGGAGTTCGTGTCGGGCCTGGTCGACCTCCTGCTCGAGCGCGCCGCACAGGCCCGCGGCGAGGTGATCACGCCGCTGACCTGGCTGACCGGTGACGTCCGACCGTCCGTCTGCGCGCCGGGGTGCTGCCCCAACCTGCGCGCTGCCAAGCCCGCGCTCTGCGGGAGCGACTGATGGGTGCGGCGGCCCCCGTGGGGCTCGGCGTGCCCGAGGGTGTCGACCTCCAGGACCTCGAACGGATCGCCTGCGTCGCGGCGGAGGTGGCCGGCGACCTCGTGGTGAGCGAGCGGCCCGCAACCCTCGGTGTCACGGCGAAGTCCACTCGAACCGACGTCGTCACCGAGATGGATCAGGCCAGCCAGGAGCTGCTCATCCGGTTCCTGGGGGAGCGCCGACCCCAGGACGGGGTCGTCGGCGAGGAGGAGGGAGCCGCGGTCGGCAGCTCCGGCATCACCTGGGTGCTGGACCCCATCGACGGCACGACCAACTACCTCTACGGCATCCCTGCGTATGCCGTGTCCGTCGCCGCCGTCGTGGGCGACCCGAGTGTCCCTGGTGCCTGGCGCAGCATCGCCGGTGCCGTTCTCAACCCGGTGAGTGGCGAGCTCTTCCATGCCCATCTGGGAGGCGGAGCGCGGCTGAGCACTGACGCGGGGACCGTGGCCCTGTCGACGACCGACGCCAGCGACCTCGGTCTCGCGCTGGTCGGCACCGGGTTCGGCTACGACGCCCAGGTCCGCGAGCGGCAGGCCAGGGCACTGCTCGAGCTGCTGCCGAGGGTCCGCGACATCCGCCGGGCGGGGAGTGCTGCGCTGGACCTGTGCTCCGTGGCGTGCGGTCGCCTCGACGCCTACTACGAGACGGGGCTCAATGCGTGGGACCGCGCTGCCGGGGAGCTCATCGCCCGGGAGGCCGGAGCGGTCGTCTGCGGACTCACGGGTCCCGACGCCGGAAAGGACCTCACCATCGCGGTCGGCCCGGGCCTGGCCGCAGACGTCGTTCAGATCGTGCGAGACCTCACCCGGCGCCACGTGACCAGCACCCGCTGAGCATCCGCAGCGCTCATATCGTTCCTGGTCCACTGCCTGAGCACCCAAGGAGAAGCCACCCATGACCCAGCAGGCGAGATTGCCGGTCCTGGACCTGACCGTCCTGGATCACGGAGAAGCTGCGACGCGACGGTTCCGCGACGACCTGCGCCGTGCCACCCATGAGTTCGGGTTCTTCTACCTCACCGGGCACGGGATCCCCGACGAGGTGGTGCTTCGAGCGTTCTCGGTGGCACGCACGTTCTTCGCACTGCCCCTGGAGGAGAAGCTGCGCGTCGAGATGGCGAAGAGCCCTCACTTCCGCGGCTACAACCGCACCGGGGGAGAGCTGACGGGAGGCAGGACCGACTGGCGCGAGCAGATCGACATCGGCGCGGAGCGCGAGGCCGTGTCCGACCCCGGGTCACCCGCATACATGCGCCTCGAAGGACCGAACCTCTGGCCCAGTGCCCAGCCCGAGCTGCGAGAGGTCTTCACGCAGTGGAGCGAGCGGTGCGCGAGCATCGGCACCCGGCTGCTGCGGGAGTGGGCTGCAGCCCTGGACAGCCCGGCCGATGTCTTCGACCCGGCATTTGCCGACCGTCCCTCCACCCTCATCAAGCTCATCAGGTATCCCGGTCGCCAGAGTGACCCGGCGACGGCCCAGGGGGTGGGCGCGCACAAGGATCCCGGCGTCCTGACCTTGCTCATGGTGGAGCCCGGTAAGGAGGGCCTGCAGGTGGAGCACCACGGCGCGTGGATCGACGCGCCGGCGATGCCGGGAGCATTCGTCGTGAACATCGGCGAGCTCATGGAGTTCGCCACCCGCGGCTACCTCAAGGCAACGGTGCACCGAGTCGCCTCACCCGAGCCGGGGGGTGACAGGCTCTCGATCCCGTTCTTCTTCAACCCGGCGCTGGACTCCACCATGCCGCTGCTCACGCTCCCGGCCGAGCTGGCTGCTGAGGCGGAAGGCGTCAGCCAGGACCCCACCAACGTCATCTCCGGCACGTTCGGGGACAACCTCCTGAAGGCCCGGCTGCGCGCCCACCCCGACGTCGCTGCGGCACACCACCCCGACCTGCACGCAGTGACCACCTGAGCTCGACGTGGCCGTCGTGGCCGTGCGAGGGTGGACCCGACCCGAGGAGGGGCAGATGTCCGAGTTCGGCTTGGTGGTCCGGTTCGTGCTCAAACCTGGGGCGGCACGGGAATTCGACGCGTTGATGAGCGACACGGTGGCGGGAATCGCGGCCCACGAGCCCAACACGCTGGTCTACGCGGTGCACGGCCTCGTGGACGAGCCCGACGTGCGCATCTTCTACGAGCTGTACACGAACGAAGCAGCGTTGGCCGAGCACGAGTCGCAGACCACGACCCGCTCCTTCCTCGACCGCGTCGGCGACTACGTCGAGACCATCGACGTCCAGCGATTGCGCCTGGTTGTCGCAACTGGCGTCACGGGCCCCCAGGCCGACGCCGAGCACGTGGAGTCGCGCTGAGAGTGGTCCCGAAGAGGCAGGTTTCCGGGGTGGGGCTCACCTCCTGAGACATGTGGGACACGTGTGACGCGCGAGGCTCATTTTTGATGAATAAGATTCTGCTGTAGGCGAACTCGTCGACTCAGACCCTTGCCTCTCGAACGGGTGTCCGATAGAATTTGGGGTATGGACCAGCCCCTGATGAGCCTCGCGGAGACCCGCTCGGCGATGCTCGCGGCCCGGGAGGCGCTCGCGGGTTTCGGGCAGGTGGTGCATCAGGCCTCTGGCGGGGAGCTCGCGGAGCTGATGACCCTGGCTGATGAGGTGTCCGCTGGTGCGGGGGCGGCTCGGGTGCAGGTCACGGTGGAGGCGATCACTCGTGGTGAGGTCGCTGAGGCTGGGGTGAACGTGCACGCGTGGGTGCGGGACCACGCGCCGTCGTTGCGGCAGGGTGGCGCGGGCCAGGTCGCGAAGGTCGCCACCGCGGTCACCAAGGGTGGGCGGACGTGGAACCCGACCGGTGCCGGCC
>JBDSNZ010000010.1:0-16888 GCA_039915055.1 Ornithinibacter sp. | reverse complement strand
TGGTCGTGAACTCGACGAAACCGATCTCCCCCAGACGCGACGCATACGCGACGGCGTCGTTTCCTCCAGCCATGATGTCGTTCCCCTCGATTCGGTGCGGTCACCTGCTGTGACCGGACTCGTGGGGGAGGAGTGGTGCGCGCCGGTGGTGATACATCGGCCCTGGTCGCCCGAGGTCAGCCACTCCTCGAACTGTCAACCGTCGGCGCACCGTGTCGGCAGCGGTGAGGGCCTGGTCGAGCCCGTCGCCGCCCAGTACGTCGACCCCGGGGCTCCTCTCGGGTCGTCCGCCCGAGCCCGGTCGCCGCAGGCGCCGTTCACGGTCTGGTCATTGGTGTCGAAGATCGCCGTGACGGAGACGCGGGTGTGGACCGCACGAGAGCGCCGGTAGCCTTGACCCGGCATCCGCCGCCTGCGCCGCACCACCGGGAGACCCCCACATGACCTCGTCGCACGACCTCGTGCTGACCACCGTCCCGGGCGGAAACGCACTCTCAGGCTTCCGCGCAGCCTCGCTCCTCGCGCGCTTGCAGGTCGTCGTGCCCGCTGTCACGGGGATCTCCGGCAGGTTCGTGCACTGGGTGGCCAGCGAGGTCGCGCTCGACGACGCGACGCGTGACGCCGTCTCCCGACTCCTCACCTACGGAGAGCCGGCCCACGACACCGCTGCTGCGCTGGCCACCGGCGCCGGGGCAACGGTCGTGGTGGCGCCACGACTGGGCACCCTCTCGCCCTGGGCCTCCAAGGCCACCGACATCGCGCACAGCTGCGGCGTGCCAGTGCGGCGCGTCGAGCGCGTCACGGCCTACGACCTCGAGGTGTCGGCCCCGCTCACCGACGAGCAGTGGCTGGCCTGCGCTGGGGTGGTGCACGACCGGATGACCGAGACCGCCCTGCCCACGGTCGAGGCGAGTGCTGCCCTCTTCGACGAGCGGGCCGCCGAGCCGATGGAGCACATCGATGTGCTGGCCCGCGGCCGCTCCGCGATCGAGGAGGCGGACACGGCATACGGTCTCGCCCTGTCCGAGGACGAGATGGACTACCTCGTCGAGGCCTTCACCGGCCTGGCGCGCAACCCCACCGACGTCGAGCTGATGATGTTCGCGCAGGCCAACAGCGAGCACTGCCGCCACAAGATCTTCAACGCCGACTTCATCGTCGACGGCGAGCCCCGGGTGCGCAGCCTCTTCGGGATGATCCGGCACACCGAGGCGGTCGCGGGTGCCGGCACGGTGGTCGCCTACAAGGACAACGCCTCCGTCATGGAGGGTGGACGGATCGAGCGCTGGCTGCCCGAGCGTGGCGACGGCCCTGCGCCGTACGTCGCGCGCCACGAGGACGTCCACGTCCTCATGAAGGTCGAGACGCACAACCACCCGACCGCGATCTCACCCTTCGCCGGTGCGGCGACCGGCGCCGGCGGCGAGATCCGCGACGAGGGTGCGACGGGGCGCGGCTCGGCGCCCAAGGCGGGGCTCACCGGCTTCGTCGTCTCCAACCTCCACCTGCCGGGGACCGACGAGCCCTGGGAGCGCGAGGTCTACGGCTCGCCCGGCCACATCGCGACACCGCTCGAGATCATGATCGACGGGCCGATCGGTGCGGCGGCGTTCAACAACGAGTTCGGACGACCGGGGCTCGGCGGGTTCTTCCGCGTCTACGAGCAGACCGTCGACGGGGTGCGTCGGGGCTACCACAAACCGATCATGAGCGCCGGGGGGCTCGGCTCGATCAGCGCGGACCAGACCGAGAAGGTCCTGTTCCCGGCGGGGACCCTGCTGCTCCAGATCGGTGGGCCGGGGATGCGGATCGGCATGGGCGGCGGCGCCGCCTCGTCGATGGCTTCGGGTGCCAACGCGGCCGAGCTCGACTTCGACTCGGTGCAGCGCGGCAACCCCGAGATGGAGCGCCGCGCCCAGGAGGTCATCAACCACTGCTGGTCGATGGGTTCGGCCAACCCGGTGCTCGCCATCCACGACGTCGGCGCCGGTGGGCTGTCGAACGCCTTCCCCGAGCTTGTCAACGACGCCGGGCTGGGCGCCCGTTTCGACCTGTCGGCGGTGCTGCTGGAGGAGTCGGGCCTGGCGCCCAAGGAGATCTGGTGCAACGAGAGCCAGGAGCGATATGTGCTCGCGATCGCGCCCGAGTCGCTCGAGCTGCTCGAGTCCTTCGCTGAGCGGGAGCGGTGCCCCCTGTCGGTCATCGGTGTCGCCGCCGACGACGCGCAGCTGCTCGTGGCCGGTGAGACCGATGCAGACGTGCCGATCGACATGCCCATGCAGGTGCTCCTGGGCAAGCCGCCGAAGATGACCCGCGATGCGAGCCGTCTGACGTGGACCGGCGACACTCTCGACGTGAGCTCGATCGCGCTGCGCGACACGGCATACGCGGTGCTTCGCCACCCGTCCGTGGCGAGCAAGCGCTTCCTGGTCACCATCGCCGACCGCACCGTCGGCGGCTTCTCGCACCGCGACCAGATGGTCGGGCCCTGGCAGGTGCCGGTCGCCGACGTGGCGGTCACCCTGGCCGACCACGCAGGTTTGGCAGGAGAGGCCATGGCCTCTGGCGAACGGATGCCGCTCGCCTCCGTCAATGGGCCCGCCTCCGGCCGGATGGCTGTCGGCGAGGCCCTGACCAACCTGCTCGCGGCTCCGCTGCCGGCATTGAGCGGCGTCAAGCTGTCCTGCAACTGGATGGCCGCCGCGGGTGAGCCCGGCGAGGACGCAGCCCTGTTCGACACGGTCGAGGCCGTCGCGATGGAGCTGTGCCCAGCCCTCGGCATCTCGGTGCCCGTCGGCAAGGACTCGATGTCGATGCGCACCCGCTGGGTCGACGCGACCTCGGGGGAGAACCGCCAGGTGACGTCGCCGGTCTCGCTCGTCGTCTCCGCGTTCGCGGCCCTGGCAGACGTGCGCGGCACGCTCACGCCGCAGCTCCAGGGCGTGGTGGAGGACGCGGACGGTGCACGACGTGAGACCGAGCTCGTCCTCATCGACCTCGGCGCGGGCGCGAACCGTCTCGGCGGGTCGATCCTGGCGCAGGTCTGCGGCGTCTTCGGCGGTCCGGTGCCCGATCTCGACGACCCGGACCGACTGGTCGGGCTGGCCGGCGCGATGGCCGAGCTGCGCTCCGCGGGGCTGGTGTCGGCCTACCATGACCGCTCCGACGGCGGTCTCTGGGCCACGTTGTGCGAGATGGCTTTTGCCAGCGGGTGCGGGCTGTCCGTGCGCCGACTCGCGAGCCTCGAGGAGCTCTTCACCGAGGAGCTCGGCGCCGTCATCGAGGTGCCCAGCGACCGACGCGGCGAGGTGCAGGCCGTCCTCGAGCGCCACGGGTTGGGTCAGCTGAGCCGCACCGTCGCGACCCCGACGGTCGACCGGAACATCCTGCTCGGCTTCGACGCGGGGCTCGCCCTGGAAGAGCCGGTGCGCGACCTCGCTCAGGCCTGGGACGAGGTGTCGTGGCGGATCTCCGCTCTTCGCGACAACCCCCGGTGCGCCGATGAGGAGCACGCTGCCGTCGGTGCGGACGACCCCGGCCTGCACGTGTCGACGACCTTCGACCCGCGCCGCGACATCTCCGCGCCCCATCTCAACCTCGGAGCCCGGCCCAAGATCGCGATCCTGCGCGAGCAGGGCGTCAACTCCCACGCGGAGACGGCCTACGCGTTCCATCGTGCCGGCTTCGAGGCGCTCGACGTGCACATGACCGACCTCCAGAGCGGGCGTGCCTCGTTGGCCGACATGGCCGGCCTGGCTGCGTGCGGCGGCTTCTCCTACGGCGACACCCTGGGGGCCGGTGAGGGCTGGGCACGGTCGGTCCTCTTCAACTCCGCCCTCACGGAGGAGTTCTCGGCATTCTTCTCGCGGGAAGACACCTTCGGGCTCGGGATCTGCAACGGTGCCCAGATGTTCGCCGCCCTGGCCGACCTCATCCCGGGGGCGCAGGCCTGGCCGCGCTTCACCCGCAACGTCTCCGAGCAGTACGAGGCCCGACTCACCCTCGTCGAGGTCCTGGAGTCGCCGTCGATCTTCACCACGGCCATGGCCGGCTCGCGGATCCCGATCGCCGTCGCGCACGGGGAGGGCTTCGCGAACTTCTCGGCGCGCGGCGACGAGGCGAGCGTGCAGGGAGTGGCGCGGTTCGTCGACCACCACGGCACTGTTGCCACGGCATACCCCTTCAACCCCAACGGGTCTCCGGGCGGCCTCACCGCCGTCACCACCCCGGACGGTCGGTTCACCGCGATGATGCCGCACCCGGAGCGGGTGACGCGCAACGCCCAGATGTCGTGGACCTCTGCGGCCGTCGAGGAACAGAGCCCCTGGCTGCGGATGTTTCGCAACGCCCGGGTCTTCGTGAACTGAGAAGAGAGCAGCATGCGATCCGACGAGGTGCTCGACACGGCCTTCACCCCGACCCAGTTCAGGCGGGGCTACGACGAGCGGGAGGTGGACGAGCTGCTCGACGACGTGGTGCTCGCGCTGCGACACCACGAGGGGGGCGGCTCACGCGACACGGCACCGATGCGCGCCGAGGCGATCGCCCAGGTGCGGTTCACCCAGACCCAGTACCGACGCGGATACGACGAGGAAGAGGTCGACGCCCTGCTGGACCGGGTCAAGGGCACCCTTGAGGCCTTCGAGGGCGGGATGGTCCAGACGGCATCGGCACGCTCACCCGATCCGTCCCCACCGCACCCGTCACCCGCTTCGACCCCGACCGCCGGCGACCCACCAGGACGGGGTGTGGGCGCAGGCATCCTGCGGTGGCTTCGCGGGGAGCCGCGCTGAGCGCACCGCGAGTGGGGGCTCGGCGGGTGGGGGCTCGGCGGGTGGGGGCTCAGCGGCGGCGCCAGGCTCCCCGCTGCGGTGGCTCCGGTGACTGGGCGGTGTCACCGGCCGCCGCGCTGAACGGACGGGCGTCGGGACGGCGGCGGGCCACCTCCTGCCACGTCAGGACCCCGGTCGGCAGCGGCGCCGAGGCCGTGGCTCGGCGCAGGGTGTAGAGGTCGAGGGGCGTCACCGAGGCGACCAGCACGAGGTTGCCGAACCGCTTCCCCTTGAGCACCTCGTGCAGCCCGAGGAACGCGACGTGCCCCACCACCTCGCGAGCACCTGCGGCCACCCGTGCGGCATAGCGCAGCCCCGGCTCGTCGGCGACGTTGGCGAGCAGCAGTCCACCCGGCGCGAGCACGCGGCGCACCTCGGCCCACCACTGCACGGTGGAGAGCTCTGGCGGCACCCGACCCCCGGCATACGCGTCCAGCACCACCAGATCGGCGCTCCCGTCGGCCAGCGCGGTCATCCCGCTGGCCCCGTCGACGGGGCGAACCCTGATCCGGTGGCCGCGAGGAAGGGGGATCTCGCTCCGAACGCGCTCCGTGAGAGCGGCGTCGGGCTCGAGCACCACCTGGGGCGATCCCGGGCGGGTGGCGTGCACCCACCGGGCCAGCGTGAGCCCGGCTCCGCCGACATGGGTGACCCGCAGGCGACCGTCGGCGGCGAGGGCGTCGACCGCGAGGGCGAGGTGCTGGACGTACTCGAAGTCGAGCCGGGTGGGATCCTCGACGTCCACCGCCGACTGCGGTTGGCCGTCGACGACGACCGTGACGAGGGTGCCCTCGCGCTCGAACACCGGCTCGTCCACCCCGGAAGGCTACGCGGTGCGGTCCGGGCCCCCGCGCCTACGATGGGCCGCATGCCGTCCCGCCGCCGCATCCATCCCGCTGCAGGTCGGGCAGCCCTGGCCGCGTGGCGGGCGGCGCCCGACGACATCGACCGGGCCACGAGGGGCACAGCGGTGCGCTACGCCCTCGAGGAGCTGGCGCAACGGCATCCGGGACGCAGTGTCGAGGTGCGGGTGCCACCGTTCGGGGCGGTGCAGTGCGTCGAGGGGCCGACCCACACTCGGGGCACCCCGCCGAACGTCGTCGAGACCGATGCCCAGACCTGGCTGATGCTGGCGACGGGCGGGACGGCCTGGTCGCACGCCCTCGCCGAAGGGGTGCTGCGCGTCAGTGGGACGCGGGCCTCCCTCGACGCGCTGCTGCCGTTGAGCGACCCCCGCCCGGGGCGCTGAGCGGTGCGTCACGGCATCACGATCCTCCCCGAGGGCACCTGGGCGCAGGCGGCACCGCGGTGGACTGCCGCCGAGGAGATGGGTTTCGACCACGCGTGGACCTACGACCACCTCGTCTGGGGCGGTCTCGTGGGCGTGCCGTGGTTCGCGGCGGTGCCGACCCTCGCGGCCGCCGCCGGCGTGACCACCCGCATCGGCCTGGGCACCTTCGTCTCCTCGCCCAACTACCGCCACCCCTACACCTACGCCCGCGACGTGCTGACCCTGGACGACATCAGCGGCGGGCGGTTCCTGTGCGGCCTGGGCACCGGCGGGGACCTCGACTCGAGCATCATCGGTGCTGATCTCACGCTCGGGCAGCGGGTCGCACGGTTCCACGAGTTCGTGCCGCTGCTCGACCGGTTGCTGCGCGAGGACCACGTGGATCACGAAGGGGAATGGTTCACGACGCGTGATGCGCGCACCCGGCCTGCGCCCGTGCGCGGCCGGGTGCCGTTCTACATCGCCGCCAACGGACCGAAGTCGGTGCGCCTGGCGGCCACCCTGGGTGATGCCTGGGTCACCTACGGTGGCAGGGGCGAGACCCTCGACGCCTGGTTCGCGCACGTGGCGACGCTCGTCGAGCGCTTCGAGGACGCCTTGGTGGCGACCGGCCGCGGGCCGGTCTCGCGCGTGCTCTCCCTCGATTCCTCACCGAGGTTCTCCCTCGAGTCCGTCGAGCTCTACGC
This sequence comes from Ornithinibacter sp., assembly GCA_039915055.1. Classification (GTDB taxonomy): domain Bacteria; phylum Actinomycetota; class Actinomycetes; order Actinomycetales; family Dermatophilaceae; genus Fodinibacter. Next base: position 10,079 of record JBDSNZ010000010.1, on the reverse strand, counting down.
CGAGATGGCCGGCCGGGCAGCTGACCTCGGCTTCACGGACGTCGTCACCCACTGGCCCAGGGAGAACGGCCCGTATGCCGGTGACCCGGCCGTCCTGGAGGCCGTCGCCGCCACCGTCCTCACCCGGCGCTGAACCCCCTCCCCCGACGACGTCGGGGGAGGGGCGGGCGTCAGACGAGGTCGATGACGACCAGCGGCTTCGTCGTCGGCTGGTCGGACCCACCCGCGGGCTCCAGCGTCATGCCAACCTTCGAGGCAGTGTTCGCATCACCGGCGAGCAGCTGCGCTCCGGTGCCGTCGCCGGCAGGGTCCATCAGGCCCGCGGAGATGACTGAGCCACCCTTGGTGAAGTACCAGAGCTGGTAGGTCTCGCCCTCTGGGGCAGGCGGGAGTCCCGAGACGCTGATTGTCGACTGGCCCAGCTGTCGGCTGTAGACGACCTCCCCGGTCACGGCGCCGTCGTTGAACGGGAGCGCGGTGTGGTCGGGCGCACTCTGGACGCGCTCGATCGCCGCGATGGAGGTTCCCGTGTCGTTGCTCCACGGGCTCCAGGCGATACCTCCCACCGAGAGCAGCACGGCGGCCGCTGCGGCTGCGAACCACGTCGACGTGCGCCGGAACAACGGCACCACGGGGGCGAGGTGCTCCTTCTCGACGCTGACCGGGCGGGCCCGGTCCTCGGCGGAGGCGTCGGCGGATGCCGCGACCTCGTCTCTGGAGGGCGTGGTGGGGGGCTGGTGCGGGGCCGTCGCGTCAGGGGCGGACGGTGCCTCGGCCTCGCTGGTGAGCGGAGGCAGTGGCCGGACCCGGGTGATCCCGGCCAGCACGGAGGCGCGCAGGGCGGGGGAAGGGGTGGCCTCGGTCAGGGATCCGAGGGAGTGGGCTGCGGAGGACAGTTCGGCGACCTCGGCACGACAGTCGGCACACACCGAGAGGTGCTGCTCGAAGGACGTGCGTTCGGTGTCGTCGAGGGCATCGACCGCGTAGGCGCCGGACAGGTTGTGCAGGTCGGGGCTCATGCCGGTACTCCCAACGTGTCTCGTAGACGGATGAGTCCGTCTCGGATGCGGGTCTTCGCGGTGCCCAGCGGTAGGTCGAGCAGTCGGGCCACCTCGGTGTGCGTGTAGCCACCGAGATAGGCCAGCTCGACCGCACTGCGCTGTGCGTCGGTCAGAGTGGATAGTGCGCGCCGCACCCGCTGGGCCTCCAAGGAGGCGTGGGCGGACTCGGCGGTGGTGTCGAAGTCGACGTCCTGGTGCTTCGTGGCGTGGGCGTCGTCTCGTCGACGTGAGGCCTCACTCGCTCGCACCCGGTCAACCGCGGTGCGGTGAGCGATGGTCATCAGCCACGACAGTGGGCTGCCCTTCGCGGCGTCGAAGCGGGCGCACTGCCGCCAGACGTCGAGGTAAACCTCCTGGGTGACCTCCTCGGACATGGCGTGGTCGCGCACGATGCGCAGCACCAGTCCGAAGATCCGACGCGATGTCGCGTCGTAGAGCGCGGCGAAGGCCGACTCGTCACTCTGGGCCGACCGGCGGAGCAGCTCCGCGAGGTCGGGTCCGCCGGGAGGGCGGGCAGCCGCCTCCCCCGATGAGCTGGCATCGGAGGAAGCGGCTGTCATGAAGACCATCATGGACCCTGGGTCAGCTCGCGGGGAGCAGGACCCCGTCGAGGATGTAGACCGTGGCGTTCGCGGTCTGCACGTTGCCGCAGATGACCTTGGCGTCACCGACGCTGAAGTCCTCACCGGAACCCTTGACCGTGACCTTGGTGCCAGCGAGGGTCTCGTGCTCCCCGGCGAGCTGGTCGGGGGCGAGGCGGCCGGCGATGACGTGGCCCGTCAGGACCTTGGTGAGCAGACCCTTGGGGTCGGCCAGGGCCTTCTTGAGGGTGGCCTGGTCCATCGCGGCGAACGCGTCGTTGGTCGGCGCGAAGACGGTGATGTCCTGGGTCGTGTTGAGCGTCTCGCCGAGCTCGGCCGCCGTCACTGCGGTGACGAGGGTGGAGAGCAGCGGGTTGTTGCTCGCGGCGGTGGCCACCGGGTCGGAGGACATGCCGTCGAAGGAACCCTTGCCGTCGGTCGGGACCGCGGCGCAGCCGGGACCGAAGGGGGCCGACGCGTTCTCCGCGGGGGCCGTCTCGGAGGGGCTCGGGGCCGCCGGGGCGGACGAGCTGGTGGTGGTGTCGCTGGACGCGGCGGGGGCCTCGGAGTTCGAACCGCACGCGGCAAGCGAGAGCGGAAGGGCGAGGGCCAGGGCGGCGATCGTCATACGGGTGGAACGCATGGGAACTGCTCCTTGACTGGGAAGTGGTTTCTGTTGTCGTACAGGTGTAGTTCGGTGCCCCAGGCGCACCGGATTGGTGCGGATCGAAACTTCTTCAAGGGGGTGTCCGGCGGGATGTCCGGCGGGACGTCCCGCGGGATGTCCGGCAGGTCGACCCCCTGGGCTGTGGAGCTGCCAGGCGTCCCGTCCGCCTGCTCGCGGACGTCCGCCGGCTCGGGCCGGAGAGGCACCCCTGCCGGACGCACGGACCGGGTACGGGGGCCGCGAACGGCCAAGGGGCCGCCACCCGCGATGCGGAGGACGGCCCCTTGACCGGTGTGACCGGCATACGGAGTCTCAGGGAGCGGTGTCGCTCACTCGACGATCACGACGATCTCGTGCCAGCCGGTGGCGCCCATGGGGAACGGGGTCTGCCGCTCCTCACCCTGGGTCTTGCCGGTGCTGTCGGTGGCGCGCACCGTGAGGTTGTGGCGGCCGGGCTTTGCGTCCCACGGGAAGTACCACTGTCGCCAGTAGTCGATGCCGGCCTCTGGGCCGAGCGTGACCTCCTGCCAGTCCTCCTCGTCGATGCGCAGCTCGACCTTCTTGATGCCGCGCTGCTGGGCCCACGCGACGCCACCGATCATGACCTTGCCGGCCTTGGAGCGGCTGAGGCCCTTGGGGGTGTCGATGCGGGACTCGGTGTAGATGGGCGCGTCGATGGCCCAGTCGCGCTCGGTCCAGTAGGCCTTGTCCTTGGCATAGGTGGTGGCCTGCAGGCGGGTGAGCCACTTGGTGGCGCTCACGAAGCCGTAGAGACCGGGGGTGACGAGGCGGGCGGGGAACCCGTGGGCCGCCGGTAGCGGCTCCCCGTTCATCCCCACCGCGACGAGCGCCTCGCGGTCGTCCATGAGCGCCTGCACGGGGGTCGAGATCGTCATTCCCTCGGTGGAGTGGCTGAAGATCTGGTCGACGCCGGGGCGCACGCCCGCCTTCTTCAGCAGGTCGCTGGTGCGCACGCCGAGCCAACGGGCCCCACCCACGTAGGGGCCGCCGACCTCGTTGGACACGCAGGTCAAGGTGATGTCGCGCTCGATCATCGGCATCGCGAGCAGCTCGGCGTAGGTGATCGTGAAGGGCTTGTCGACGTCGCCGTCGATCGTCAGGCTCCACGAGTCGGGGTTCACCCGCGGCGTCACCAGTGAGGTGTCGATCCGGTAGAAGTCCTTGTTCGGAGTGCGGAACGGGGCGATGCCGGGGGTGGCCTTCTCCAGCCCGGTGGGTAGGGCCGCGAGCGGTTCGGCCGCCTTGGGAAGCGTCACGGACGACGGTGCCACGCCCCCGCCCAGGGACTGGCCCAGCGCGCCACCGGTGACCGCGACAGCACCGAGGCCCGCAGCGGCGATGAGCACGTGGCGGCGATCGCTCTGACCGTCGGCGGATGCCGTGTTCACGGGTCCTGCTCCGGCGCTCGGGTCCGCATCGGCGGCGCCGATCCCGTCGAGGAGTCCGAGGAGCCACCCCATCGCCAGGACTCCGACGATCGCGGTCACGAAGCCGGGAAGCAGGTCGGCGGGGGTGCTCGTCGGGCGCAGCGCGGCGGCGACCACCGAGGTGAGGGCCAACGCGCCGACGAGCGAGAGACCGAGGGTGCGCCGCGAACGGGCCACCAGACCGATGGCGCCGGCGACCAGGAGGGTGACGATGGCCACCGAACTGATGAGGATCGGCTTGTCAGCGGTGCCGAACGTCGCCACCGCGAACTCCTTGACCGGCGTGGGCGTGGCGTCGATCACCGTGGACCCCACGGCCAGGACGGGTGAGGCCTCCGGTGACACCAGACCGGCGACCAGGTGCCCGACGCCTGCACCTGCGGCAGTGGCGAGAAGGGTGGCGCCGGCATACCAGCGCCCTCGAGGTCGGCGCGGGCCTGCGGTCGGCTGGGTGCTCGTCATGCCGGTGGTTCGGAGCGGAGGGCGGCGGTGGATGGTTGCACCCCTCCAGTGTGCGCGGCCCCACCACGGTGGGGCGACATCGTCCTGTCGTACCGTAATCACCGTGTCAGCACCTCGCCCGCCGCGCTTCCTGCCCTTTGCCATCACCGGCGCCGTCGTGGGGTTCGTGCTCGGGGCGGTGCTCGCGGCGAGCAATGTCCTCACCGACCCCGACCCCCTGGTCCCCTCCGACTACTCCTGGAGTGCGGGCGTGGGCTACCTCGCGTTCCTCTGCGCAGCCCTGCTCGCGATCGTGGGCGTGCTCGTGGCCCTGTTCCTCGACCGGCGCGCGAACCGGAGCTAGGTCCCGGGTGTGGGAGGATCAGGCACGTGCCACGCGGTGACGGACGCCTGACCCACGACCTGCTTCCCGGCGAGAAGGGGCCGCAGGACGCCTGTGGCGTCTTCGGGGTGTGGGCCCCTGGCGAGGACGTCGCCAAGCTCACGTACTACGGGCTCTACGCGCTGCAGCACCGTGGCCAGGAGTCGGCTGGCATCGCGACCTCCGACGGCAAGCGGCTGCTCGTCTACAAGGACATGGGGCTGGTCTCGCAGGTCTTCGACGAGCGGTCCCTCGCCTCCTTGCGCGGTCACCTCGCCGTGGGGCACTGCCGCTACTCCACGACCGGTGGCTCGACCTGGGAGAACGCGCAGCCGACGCTCGGGGGGCACGCAGGCGGCACCGTGGCGCTCGCCCACAACGGCAACCTCACCAACTCGGCCGAGCTGCGCGACCTCGTCGACGGCCACCGCGGGGAGGAGGCGCACCGTGGTGAGCTGGCCCGCGGCAACACCACGGACACCGCGCTCGTCACGGCCCTGCTCGCCGCCGACCCCGACCGGACCCTGGGGGCCGCCGCGCTCGACGTGCTCCCGATGCTCAAGGGCGCCTTCTGCTTCGTCTTCATGGACGAGACCACCCTCTATGCCGCCCGCGACCCTCAGGGCTTCCGCCCGATGGTGATCGGTCGCCTCGACCGGGGATGGGTCATCGCCTCCGAGACGGCCGCGCTCGACATCGTCGGCGCGTCCTTCATCCGCGAGGTCGAGCCGGGCGAGCTCATCGCCATCGACGAGGACGGGCTGCGCTCGCAGCGGTTCGCTCCCGCCCGGCGCAGCGGGTGCGTCTTCGAATACGTCTATCTCGCCCGTCCCGACACCACCATCAGCGGGCGCGGCATCCACGAGGCCCGCGTCGAGATGGGCCGGAGGCTGGCGCGGGAGCACCCTGTCGACGCCGACATGGTCATGCCGACGCCCGAGTCGGGCACGCCGGCCGCGATCGGCTATGCCCAGGAGTCGGGGATCCCCTACGGGCAGGGGCTGGTGAAGAACTCCTACGTCGGCCGCACGTTCATCGCGCCGTCGCAGACCATTCGACAGCTCGGCATCCGACTCAAGCTCAACCCGCTGCGCGACGTGATCCGCGGCAAGCGTCTCGTCGTCGTCGACGACACGATCGTGCGGGGCAACACCCAACGAGCGCTGGTGCGGATGCTGCGCGAGGCCGGTGCCGCCGAGGTGCACGTGCGGATCTCCGCACCGCCCGTGAAGTGGCCGTGCTTCTTCGGCATCGACTTCCCGACCCGAGCCGAGCTCATCGCGACGGGCATCGGGGTCCAGGAGGTCTGCTCCTCGATCGGCGCCGACAGCCTGGGCTACATCTCGGAGGAGGGCATGATCGCCGCCACCGAGCAGCCAGCCGACGAGCTCTGCCGGGCGTGCTTCACCGGGAACTACCCCGTGGCCCTGCCCGACGACGGCCGGCTCGGGAAGGGCGTGCTCGAGCTGGAGCTGCCGATCGTGGCGGAGCCTCCGGGTCGCTCCACGGGTGAGCGGCACCCGGCACGGCATCCCGCCAGGGTCGAGGCCACCCTCGATGTCGACGGGGTCTCCCCCTCGGCGTCCGGTGGTGCCTCCGACGCGGTCCTGCGCCCCTGACCCCTCCCGTCGGGTCGAGGTGAAACGCTGGCGCCTGGGGCCAGATGATCACCTCGACTGCGGCGCCATCCCGTCAGGTCGAGGTGAAACGCTGGCGCGTGGGGCCAGATGATCACCTCGACTGCGAGAACTCACGCGGCCAGACCCCTTCGCGACCAGTAGGCCGCACAGATCTGGTCGAGGTAGGCGTGCGGGGTCAGCCGCCAGCCGATGATCGGGACCCGGAGCACCAGCTCGTGGCCGAGCTGGACCTCGTTCTGCCGCAGAGCGTCGTCGAGCATCTGCAGGCCCATGGCATGGCCGGCGCCGTCGACCTCCACGGCCAGCCGGGACTCGCGCCACGCCACGTCGAGGTAGGCCCTGCCGCCGGGGAGCCTGCGTACCTCCTGGCGGGCCGGCTCCGGAAGACCTCGCCGGCGGCAGGCGTGCACGAGGTCGAGCTCACCGAGGGAGTGGGCGCCGTCGGCCACGTCGCGGACGAGCACCCGGATGAGCCTGCGTCGGTTGCGGCCGCGCACCAGGGTCTCGGCCTCGATGAGCTGGGCGCCGGTGCACAGGCGTTGCTGCACCGGCAGCACGAGCAGGAGGGCGGCCTGACGATCGGTGCTCGCCCAGTGCGCCGCCCGGATCGCCGCGACGGCGGCCCGCGTGCGAGGGATTCCGGCCCCGAGCACCTCATGCTCGAGCCGTCGGACCACCTTGTGGATCCGCACCCCGTCCAGCGGCGCCACCTCGACGGTGTGCTTGACCGAGACATGCACGTCGTGGTCGACGAACCCCGTCATCCCGGCGTGCTGGAGAGCCGTCACACCGTCGAGCGCGGCGACCCTGACGCCGACCTCCCAGATCGCCCGCCATCTCCGGGCCATGACGTCGAGCGGGCCGGTGGTCATGGCCACGGTCTGGTTCCCATGGATCGCCCACCGTTCGGTCGCGAGCTCCCGGCGCACCATCTCGTGGTCGACGTCGACGGTGCGCAGCAGCGCGCGCGACAGGACTCCGCCGTAGTCGGTAGCGAGGTCGCGGGCAGCCCGACGGCGCTCCGCGACCGGGAGCGTCGGTGACGTCCTCGGGGAACGGGTGGGTGCCGGCATACGACCGACTGTGCCGACGCGGCGCGCTCGACACCACCGGGCGTCGGATGCTGTGGACGGCGGGGCAGCGGGCTCTCCGGCTGTGGACGACACCGTCGGAGGTGATGTGCTGGCCGGAGGCGCTGGCGTTTCACCTCGAATCGCGAAGCGGCGCAGGGGTGAAGGTGATGCGCTGGCCGGAGGCGCCGGCGTTTCACCTCGAATCGCGAGGCTGGATGCGCTGCGTGAGGGTCAGCGCCACTCGCGGGGCGGATACAGCGTGACGCCCTCGTCGGCCTCGACCTGCTCGCGGGGCACCCGCACCACGGGGATCTCTCCCGTGTCGCCGAGATGGAGGGGGCCGCGCAGGTTCGAGCTGCGATACCAGGACTCAGGCGCCTCGGTGGGCTCGATTCGGTCGTGTTGCTCGTGGCCCCCACCGTCGCCGCGGCCGCTCGCCGGCTGCGGTCCGGCTCCCTGGGGGCCGGGCGAGGTGCCGCCTCCACCACCGGGCCCCCCGCCGTGACCGTCGCCGGGATCGACCGGCGGTGGCTGCCACAGGTCGTCGGGGTCAGCTCGACGCGCGGGTGCTGGGCCGAAGAGCTGGGTGCAGATTGCCTTGTAGTGCGTATCCGCGTCCGGGACATGGCTGATCGCCGACAGGGCCTGGTCCTGCCCCGCTGACTCCAGGGTGAACGTGCCGTAGCCGACGATGCGTCCGATGATCGAGCGGTCATAGGTCATGTCGGTGACCTTCTGCAGCGGCATCATCGCCACCTTGCGGCGCAGGAAGCCGTAGAACAACAGGAACCGCTTGTCGGTGGCGACGAACCAGTCCCGCCGCCAGTTGAGCCACTGCCACGCGAACCACAGCAGTGCGGCCCACCAGAGGGCCAGCGCGAGGTTGTAAAAGGTCCGGCTCCCCGGAGACGCGGTCGTGTTGGCGTCGATCCAGAGGAAGAATGCCGTGGCCGCGAGCACCAGGCCGATCTCCCGGCTCAGGGAGAACCAGTGCTTGCGGACCGCGACGATCGGTGTCTCACCGACCACGAGGTAGCGCCCCAGCTCCCGGTCGAGGCGGGGGGCCCGCGCCACGTCAGCCTCGGATGAGCTGGTCGAAGAACGCCGCGATGTTGCGCACCCCGTTGGAGATGACGTCCCAGGCCGAGCTGAAGATGCCGGCCGCGTCGTTCGGTGAGGTGATGATCGCGTAGAGCAGGAAGATGACGACGAGCCACATCACGATCTTCTTGATCGGGGGCATGTCAGGGGTCCTCCTCATGGTGGGCGTGCCATGTGCACGTCTCACCGCCATCGTGACAGATGTGGCTGGTGTGACGAAAGAGGCTCATGGGCGTGTCGCCTCGCGACGAGCGGGCGGCCAGGCGCACCAGTGGCGGTTCCGGCATCCGGACCGGACGGCCACGGCATCCGGACCGGTCGGCCACGGCATCCGGACCGGCGCACCGGACATCCCGGCGGGGCGATCAGCGGCGGGTCACTGGGCCACGCCGTAGAGCCGGTCGCCGGCATCCCCCAGCCCGGGCACGATGTAGCCGACCTCGTTGAGCCGCTCATCGATCGCCCCCGTCACCAGGGTCACCGACGGGGTCACGTCCGAGAGTGCCTCCTGGAGGCGGTCGATGCCCTCAGGGGTGCTGAGCAGGGTGACCGCGGTGATGTCGTCCGCCCCGCGCTCGATCAGGAAGTTGATCGCGTCGAGCAGGGACCCGCCGGTCGCGAGCATCGGGTCGAGCACGTAGACCTGTCGCCCCGAGAGGTCGTCGGGCAGCCGGTTCGCGTAGGTGACCGCCTCGAGGGTCTCCTCGTCGCGCTGCATCCCCAGGAAGCCCACCTCCGCACTCGGCAACAGGCGCACCATGCCCTCGAGCATGCCCAGCCCGGCGCGCAGGATGGGCACCACAAGCGGCTTGGGGTTGGAGAGCTTGATGCCGGTCGTCGGCGCCACCGGCGTGCGGATCTCGAACGGCTCCACGCGCACGTCCCGGGTGGCCTCGTAGGCCAGCAGCGTCATCAGCTCCTCAGCGAGGCGGCGGAAGGTCGGGGAGTCGGTGCGCTCATCCCGCAGGTAGGTCAGCTTGTGAGCGATGAGCGGGTGGTCCGGGTTGATGACGCGCATGGGTGAAACTTAGCGGGTGAGCCTTCCTACCGACCCCCGGTATGCCGTGTGGATGGGTCGCGCCCTGGAGCTGGCGGAGCTGGCGGGTCGAGCGGGCGACGTGCCCGTGGGTGCGGTGGTCCTCGACGGGTCGGGACACGTGGTGGGAGAGGGTCGGAACCTGCGCGAGGTCGAGGGCGACCCCACGGCGCACGCCGAGGTCGTCGCGATCCGCGCCGCGGCGGCCACGCTGGGAGGGTGGCGCCTGGAGGGGTGCACCCTCGTGGTGACCCTCGAACCGTGCCCGATGTGCGCGGGGGCGATGATGCTCGCGCGCGTCGACACGGTGGTCTTCGGTGCGTGGGACCCCAAGCTCGGTGCCTGCGGGTCGGTGTGGGACGTGCCCCGCGACCGCCGAGCCACCCACCGCGCCGAGGTGATCGGCGGCGTGCGCGAGGAGCAGTGCGGCGAGCTGATCCGCGCCTTCTTCGGCGCCCACCGCGGCTGACCGAGGTCCTGGCCCCCCGGGCCACCGCCCGACCCGTCGAGCGCCCTGACCGATTTCGGCTTGCGCCCACCGCTCCGGTAACCTCTGCGGCGGTGGCGTGTCCGAGCGGCCTAAGGAGCACGCCTCGAAAGCGTGTGAGGGTTTACGCCCTCCGTGGGTTCAAATCCCACCGCCACCGCC
>JBDSNZ010000312.1:0-3367 GCA_039915055.1 Ornithinibacter sp. | reverse complement strand
GCTCCGATCGGTGACCAGGCCAACGAGCTCAACCCCCGCTCGTGGGCGGCTGCCATGCTGCGTCACCCCGGCGTCCTCGCCACCGTGGGTGCCGCCGCCGTGGCCGCCGCGGCCGGTCGCTCCCTGGGCGCGGGCGTGCTCACCGGATCGGGCTCGGGACTCTCCGGGGGCGAGCTCGTCGGCACTCGCGCCGGCGCCACCGGCCTGTGGCACGCCTGGACCGACGGCTGGACCGGCGCAGGCCTCGGCGGACCCGACCCCGTGGGCCCGCACGCCGCGCTGCTCGCAGCCCCCGCATGGCTGGTCGACCACGTGCCGCTGGTCCCGTCCCCCGCGTCACCCTCCGGCCTGGTCGTGGCCCTCATCCTCATCCTCGGGATGCCGCTCGCCGCGGTCAGTGCCTACCTCGCCCTGCGGCCGGTCGCCACGACGCGCTGGGTGCGCGGCGTGGCTGCGTTCGCGTGGGCTTGCACAGGGGTCGCCGCCGCCTCCGTCGCGCAGGGTCGCCTCGGTGCCGTGATCGCCCTGGTGCTGCTCCCGGCCATCGCGTCGGGCCTGTGGGCCATGGCCATCCGTCGCTCCACCGCCACCACCGCATTCGCGACGTCCCTGGCCGCCGTGGTGCTCGGCGCCTTCGTCCCGCTCCTGCTCGGCGCGGTCGTGGTGCTCGCACTGGTCCTGGCGCTCCTGCGCCGCGGCGCCCGCGCGCACGCCCTGACGCTCGCCGTCGTCCCGCTCGCGGTGCTGGGCCCGTGGCTCATCCGATCCGCGGAGTCGTCCTGGACCGTGCTGCTCGCCGGCGTGGGGGTGGCCCAGTGGGGTGGCTCGGTCCCCGAGCCCTGGCGGTTGGCGCTCCTTGATCCGGGGGGCGCCGGTTCGCCGCTGGTCTGGACCTCGCTGCCGCTCGTCGCGGTGGGGGTGCTCGCGCTCGCGCGGGGTCGCTCCTGGCGGCCCGCCCAGCTGGCCCTCGGGCTGCTCGTGCTCCTCTTCCTCGCCGCGGCGCTGCTCAGCCCCTCGGTGCGGCTCGGCACGGTTCCGCCCGGTGTCCCCGGCACCGGCGACCCCATCACGCTCTGGCCCGGCACGTTCCTGCTGCCGCTCGCCCTCGTGCTCGTCTTCTCACTCGCGCGAGGTCTCGACGGGGTCTCCCTGCGCCGGGGTGGGGTCGAGCACGAGAGCGAGTCAGCCCGCGTCGCGACCGGGGGGCGCCTGCGTGTCACTGCGCGCTGGGCCGCCGTATTCCTCGCCTGCGCAGCGGTCCTCGCGAGTGCAGGCGGCGTCGTGGCCGCCACGCTCGGCACCGGCCTCGCGCCGTGGCGCGACCCGCGCCCGGCCGTCTCCATCGACCAGGCCGAAGGTGCCTTCGCGACCCGGGCCCTGTTCGTCTCGCCCGGCGCACAGGGTGCCGGTTACCAGTTCATCGGCAGGGAGGCCGCCGCCCTGGTGCGCCCGCTTCCCGCGGTGGCCGAGTCCGACGGTGTGCTCGCCCCCGTGGTGAGCTCGCTCCTGGGTGACGTGACGTCGGGAGCCGCCGTCTTCGCCGACACCGCGACAGACCTGTTCGCCATCCGCGAGGGGGTCGTTCCCGAGCTCACGCGCCGCCTCGACTCCACCGCCGGTCTGCAGCGCATCGCGCCCCGCGACGGCTGGCAGATGTGGCGGGTCAGTCCCGTCGGGTCGGGCTCGAAGGACGTCGACCTGGTCGCTCCACCGAGGCTGCGTCTGGAGACCCCCGAGGGCACTCGCCTGGTGACGACGACGGGCATGCACGCCGGCACCCAGACCACCCTCACCGTTCCCGCTGACAGCCGCCTCGTCGTCGCCGAGCCGCAGGCGTGGACCAGCCGCGCGGTGGTCACCGCCGACGGTGTCGTCCTCGAACCCCTCGCCGGCACCCCCACCCCGACGTACGCCATGCCCAGTGGTGAGACGCGCCTGACGATCGCGGTGCTCGACCCCGCCCACTGGTGGCACTCCGCCCAGCTCGTCGGGTTCCTCCTGCTCGCCTTCCTCGCGGTGCCCTTCGGTCGGCGCGAGTCCAGGATGAGGCGGCCATGAGGCGTCCGCACCTTCGCGCGCTGAGCGCGGTCAACCTTTGGGGCCTGGCCCGCGTCGTCGCCGTCGCTGGCGCAGCCTTCGGACTGGTCCACCTCGCGACGAACGACTCCGTCCAGCTCGACCTCGCCGCTGCAGTGGGGGAGTCGCAGGGCGCCGTCGTGGGCACCGCGCTCGCGACCCAGGTCTCCCAGATCTGCGCCGGTCCGGAGCTGACCGGCATCGAGGGCGTCCCGGATGTGAAAGTGTCGGGCACGATCGCGACCGCGCTGGCCCCCACCGCGTTGTTGCCCGCGCCGCCGAGTGGGTCGGGAACCCTGACCCTCACCTCCGGCGCGGACACCCTGCTCGAGGCCACCTCGCGCACGCAGTCGCGATCGGTGCCGCTCCCGGCATCCGGTCCGGTGCCCGTCAGCGGTGTCGGTGCCCTGGCGCCGGGCGTCGCGGTGACCCAGGAGTGGCTCCTGAACGGCAAGGACCTGCGCGGTCTCGCGAGCACCCCGTGCGCCCCAGGGGCCTCGGACTCGTGGCTCCTGGCGGGCGGGTCCGGCCCGGGGCGCCTCGAGCGGCTCGTGCTCGCCAACCCCGGCGCCAACCCGGTGACCGCCGACGTCACGGTGCACGGCATCGCCGGGCCGATCGGTGGGCCGCGCGTCGTCAGCGTCCCGGCGACCGGTCGCGTCAGCCTGCTGCTCGATGCGCTCGCCCCCGGCGAGGAGAGCCCCGCCGTGCACGTCCGCGCCGAGGGCGGCGGCCTGAGCGCAACCCTCACCGACACGTGGACCGACGGCAGCACCGCCCTCGGCGCGGAGACGGTCGCTGCCACCTCGGCGCCCGGCACGGTCCAGGTGCTGCCCGGTGTGCTGGTCGAGGGCCCCACCTCGGTGCGGGTCGCCGTGCCGGGCGAGCAGGATGCCGTGGTGCGGCTCACCGTGCTCGGTCCGAACGGCATGGTGCCGCTCGGTGGTGAGACGGTGGCCAACGTCACGGCCGGCGCCGTCGGTGAGGTCCTCGTGAGCGGTCTGGAGCAGGGCACGTATGCCGTGGTCGTCCGCTCCGACGTCGCCGTCGTCGCAGCCGCGATGAGCCAGGTCGGCGACGGCCCGGGGCCCGGCGAGTTCTCCTGGACGCCGTCCTCGGACGTCATCGACACGGTCGGCGGAGCCGCCCTTCCCGTGACCGCGGGTGTGGAGCGGACCCTCAGCCTGACCGCAACCGGCGGAGCCTCCAGTGCTCAGGTGCAGAGCGTCGTGGGCGGCCAGGTCGTCACCCGGCGGGTGGACCTGGCCGCGGAGCGCACCGCCGTGGTGCC
>JBDSNZ010000249.1:0-15531 GCA_039915055.1 Ornithinibacter sp. | reverse complement strand
CAGCGGCTCTACGAGAACGGCTACATCACCTACATGCGGACCGACAGCACCACGCTGTCCGACGCCGCGCACACCGCGGCCCGCCAGCAGGCCCGGGACCTCTACGGCGCCGACTACGTGCCGGATGCGCCGCGACGCTACGAGAAGAAGGTCAAGAACGCGCAGGAGGCCCACGAGGCGATCCGGCCGGCCGGCGACCGATTCCGCACGCCGGCCCAGGTACGGGGCGAGCTGCGCGGGGAGGACCTCGCGCTCTACGAGCTGATCTGGAAGCGCACCGTCGCCTCGCAGATGGCCGATGCCCGCGGCTCGACGGCATCCCTGCGCCTGGGTGCCACGCTCGACGACGGTGCCCCCGCGCGCACCGTCGAGCTCTCCGCGAGTGGCACGGTCATCACCTTCCGCGGCTTCATGGCCGCCTACGAGGAAGGCCGCGACGAGCGTCAGTCCGCCCGCAAGAAGGACGAGGCGGCCGAGGAGCGTCGTCTGCCCAAGCTGGGGGAGGGCGCCGAGCTCACGGTGCGTCGCGCCGACGCGCTCGGGCATGAGACCTCACCGCCCCCGCGCTACACCGAGGCCACCCTCGTGAAGGCGATGGAGGAGCGCGGCATCGGGCGCCCGTCCACCTACGCCTCGACGATCGGCACCATCCAGGACCGCGGCTACGTCTCCAACCGAGGCTCGGCGCTGGTCCCCAGCTGGCTTGCCTTCGCGGTCACCCGGCTCATGGAGGAGCACTTCAGCCGGCTCGTGGACTACGACTTCACCGCCTCCATGGAGGAGGACCTGGACGCGATCGCGCGCGGTGACCAGGAGCGGGCCGTGTGGTTGCGCCGCTTCTACTTCGGTGACGAGGCGACCTCCAGCGAGGGCCTGCGCGACCTCGTCGCCGACCTGGGCGACATCGACGCCCGGGCGATCTCCACGATCGACATCGGCGAGGGCATCGTCGTGCGCGTCGGTCGCTACGGTCCCTACGTCGAGGAGGTCGTGCCGGTCGGGGTGGACCCGCAGACCGGCGAGGTCACCGATGCCGCGGCCCTCGGTGACGACGGGGCGCCGCTCGCCCCGAGGCGGGCCACCATCAACGACGACGTGGCTCCCGACGAGCTCACCCCGGCCATGGCTCGCGAGCTCCTGGACGCGGCGGCGGACGACGGCCGGGTGCTTGGTCAGGACCCCGGCAACGGGCACGACATCGTCGCCAAGTCGGGTCGCTACGGCCCCTATGTCACCGAGGTGATCCCCGAGGAGGAGGAGGTGCCCGCCAAGGGCCGCGGCAAGGCCACCAAACCCAAGCCGCGCACGGCATCCCTGTTCAAGGACATGGACCTCGCCTCCCTCGACCTCGACACCGCCCTGCGCCTGCTCTCGCTGCCGCGGGTCGTCGGCGCCGACCCCGAGTCGGGGGAGGAGATCACCGCGCAGAACGGGCGCTACGGCCCCTACCTGAAGAAGGGCACCGACTCCCGATCGATCGAGACCGAGCAGCAGCTCTTCGACATCACGCTCGAACAGGCGCTCGCGATCTACGCCCAGCCCAAGCAGCGGGGCCGCGCCGCGGCCAAGCCGCCGCTGGCCGAGCTCGGCAACGACCCCGTCTCGGGCAGGCCGGTCGTCGTGAAGGACGGCAGGTTCGGCCCCTACGTCACCGACGGTGAGACCAACGCCACCCTGCGCAAGGACGACGACCCGGAGCAGATCTCGCCCGAGCGAGGGTATGAGCTGCTCGCCGACAAGCGCGCCCGGGGGCCGGTGAAAAAGCGTGCTGCCGTGAAGAAGACGACCAAGAAGGCGACCCCGCGCAAGACGGCGGCCAAGAAGGCCACCGCGAAGAAGGCTCCGGCCAGGAAGGCTGCGACCAAGAAGGCCTGACGAGAAGGCCTGACGAGGTCGGCGTGAGCCCGGGCACCCCCGGCATCTTCAACAGGGGTGCGGCCGGTAAGTTCCCCCCATGGCTCTCGACCCCCAGACCCTGGCCGCACTCGACCCGGCTGACTTCGTCGCGCTCGTGAAGGCGACCTCCGACCGCGAGATCCGCGAGGACCTCGGTGGCGAGCACCGCGTCGCCCTGCTGGACGCGATCTTCGGGAAGTTCCCGCAGCAGTTCCGCCCGGACAAGGCGGGGGATCGCAGCGCCCGGATCGACTTCCGCATCACCGGTGGCCCCGCGGACAGCAGCGACCTGTATGCCGTGGCCGTCGCCGAGGGCGTCTGCACCGTGGAGAAGGACCCGACCGGGGACCCGGACCTCTCGCTGATGATGGGTCCGGTGGAGTTCCTCAAGATCATCACGGGGACCGGCAACCCCGCGATGATGTTCATGATGGGCAAGGTCAAGGCCCGCGGCGACCTCGGCCTCGCCGGTGGCCTGGCCAACTGGTTCGAACCCCCGGCCCGCTGATCCGCCCCTCTCGGACGAGCCCGGAGCAGAGCACAGGCCTTGAGGTCCGTGCGGGCTCTCGTCCGCACGGAGGCCGGTCTGCCTCTTCGGCCGAGGGTCGCGCTGCCTCCAGTGGGAGGCACCAGGCGTGACGCGCGTCCTGCGCGTGAGGCGTGTGGTTCCGGGTCAGCCTTGGCGCGTCGAGAGTAGGGTCGAAGACAGCCCGGCGGCGCACGCCCATCGACGGGCACCGGTCGACGTTCGGTCAGGATCAGATGATGAACACCTCCCCATCGACCGCACGAGATTCGGGTCACTCTCGCGTGATCGTCCCCACGGTGCTGGCAGCACGGGTCGCGTCGTGGGAGAACGAAGGCGGTGGTCTCGCGACGGACGTGGGCCGGCCGGTTGCTCAGCCTCGGCGGTCACCGCGCCGCGCGGGGCTGGAGCGGTCGACGCGAACCACGACCGGCGACGGCGTGCCTCCGGCGTTCTCCAGGCCATCGCACGGTTCACCACGAGCTCGTCGGCCACCGACAGGGCACCTCAAGGCGGGAAACCCATGACCAACGTCTCGCTCACCGCGCTGGCGCGTGAGCAGCTCGAGCTCGCAACCAATGCTCACAGTGGGAGAAGCGCTCACACCGTCATCGGCGGTCATGAGCACTCGCTGCGCCAGACCGTGATCGCCTTGACCGCCGGGAGCTCGCTCAGCGAACACTCCAACCCTGGCGAAGCCACGGTGCACGTGCTCCTTGGCCGCGTCAGGCTCGACGCAGACGGGGACAGCTGGGAGGGCGCGTCGGGTCATCTCATCGATGTCCCCCACGCCTCCCACTCGCTGCTGGCCATCGAGGACGCCGTCATCTTGCTGACGGTGATGAACCGGGGCTGAACGGCCAGGTCGAGGAGAACCTCCACGCCCTGTGCCCAGCCCGCCACGGTTCAGGCAGCCCGCAGGCTGGCCGTGACCATGGCCCCAGAGGGTGACCGCACCTGGACCGCTCCCACCGGCCGTACCTACACCACCACGCCCCGCTCAGGTTGGACCCCACGCCTTGACCCTGACGCGACGTGAGGCGTCACGGTGGTGACATGACCACGGCGAGCCAGCACACTGCACAGGTGGAGCTCACCGTCGGGCAGGTCGCCGGCTCCTTCGGCGTCACGGTGCGCACGCTGCACCACTACGACGCCATCGGGCTCGTGGTCCCGAGCGCCAGGACCCACGCCGGCTACCGGCTCTACGACGACGGCGACCTCGCCCGGCTCGCCACCGTCGTGGCGTATCGCCGACTTGGTCTGTCCCTGAGCGAGGTCCAGGCCCTGGTCGAGGGTGACGGCTCGCCGGTGGAGCACCTGCGACGACAGCGCGCCGCGGTCCTCACCAGGGTCGAGCAGCTCACGGATCTCGTCGGCGCCATCGACCGAGCACTGGAGCGAGAGATGAACGAGCAGCGACCTGCCACGACCGAGGAGCTCAAGGAGATGTTCGGGGACGGCTTTGGCGAGGACTACCCCGCCGAGGCCCAGGAACGCTGGGGCGACACCGACGCGTGGCGCCAGTCCGCCGGCCGGACCAAGGACTACACCACGCAGGACTGGACGGCGATCAAGGACGAGCAGGATGCCGTGAACGCGGCGCTGGTCTCGGCTCTCACCTCAGGGGCCGCCGCGACCTCGGAGCAGGGGATGGACGCCGCGGAGGCGCACCGAGTGCAGATCGAGCGCTGGTTCTACGACCTCGACCACCAGTTCCACCGCACCCTCTCCGACATGTACGTCTCGGACCCTCGGTTCACGAAGAGCTACGAGGACCTCGCACCAGGCCTCGCGGCATACGTCCGTGACGCGATCCAACGCCAACGCGGACCGGCACCGAGGCGACTGAGCGAGGCTGCTGTCGTGTCGCTGGCCTAGGCTCGCGGACGTGACGGGACACCACGGGCTGTTCATCGCCTTCGAGGGAGGCGACGGGGCCGGCAAGTCGACGCAGGTGCGCCTGCTCGCCGACGCCCTGCGCCTCCTCGGCCGGACCGTGAGCGTCACCCGCCAGCCCGGCGGCACCGATCTCGGGCAGTCCATCCGCGACCTCGTGCTGCACGGTGAGCACGTCTCGCCGCGGGCCGAGGCCCTGCTCTTCGCCGCGGACAAGGCCCACCACGTCGACGTGTTCGTCCGCCCTGCCCTCGACCGCGGCGAGGTCGTCGTCACCGACCGCTACACCGACTCCGCGGTCGCCTACCAGGGTGCCGGGCGCGACCTCGGAGCCGTCGAGGTGCATGACCTGCAGATGTGGGCCGTCGACGGTCTCACCCCCCACCTCACGGTCGTGGTCGACATCTCCGCGCAGGAGGGCCGTAGGCGGCGCGGTGACGTGCACGACCGCCTGGAGTCCGAAGGTGACCCGTTCCACGACTCGATCCGCGCGCACTTCCTCGCGGTGGCCGCCGGCAACCCCGGGCGATACCTGGTCGTCGACGGTGCAGCCGGTCCTGAGGAGGCGCACGACCTCGTCATGCACCGGCTCGAGACCATGGGGGTGCTGGCGCCGTGAGTGTGTGGCGCGACGTCATCGGCCAGGAACCGGCCGTGGCAACCCTCGCGGGTGCCGTGCGAGACCCGGCTGCGATGACCCACGCCTGGCTGCTCACCGGTCCGCCCGGCTCCGGCAGGTCGGTCGCCGCACGCGCATTCGCTGCCGCGCTGCTGTGCCCCGACAGGGGGTGTGGGGAGTGCCGGGAGTGCCGTACGGCCCTGGATGCGACGCACGCCGACGTCGACGTCATCGCCACCGAGGGCCTCTCGATCAAGGTCGAGCAGGCGCGCGACCTCGTGGGCCTGGCAGCCCACCGCCCCTCGGTCGGGCGCTACCGGGTGATCGTCGTGGAGGATGCCGACCGACTCACCGAGCGCGCGGCCGACGCCCTGCTGAAGGCCCTGGAGGAGCCGGTGCCACGCACGGTCTGGGTGCTCTGCGCCCCCTCCCTCGAAGACGTCATCATCACGATCCGCTCCCGCTCGCGGCACGTGCGACTGCGCACCCCGTCGGTCGAGGCGGTCGCCGACCTGCTGACCCGACGCGACGGGGTCGACCACGCGATGGCCCTGTATGCCGCCCGCGCAGCGCAGTGCCACGTCGGGCTCGCGCGTCGTCTCGCCCGGGACGAGCACGCCAGGATCCGTCGCCATGACGTCATCACCCTCGCCACCAAGATCCTCACCGTCGGTGACGCGATCGGCGCGGAGGGCGACATCATGACCATCGCCGCAGAGGAGTCGGCAGCGCGCTCCTCCGAGCGGGACGCCGCCGAGCGCGCGCGCCTGCTGGAGGTGCTCGGCGCGGAGCCGACCGCTCGCACCCAGCCACCGCACATCCGTTCCCAGGTGAACGCGTTGGAGAAGGAGCAGAAGTCGCGCGCGACGCGCTTCACCCGCGACGTCATCGACCGGTCCCTCATCGACCTGTTGTCCGTCTACCGTGACGCACTGGTGCTGCGGGCGCAGGCCGGCACCGCTCTGGTCAACGAGGACAGCCGCCAGGTGGTCACGCGGGTTGCAGAGGTGCTCGAGCCAGACAGCCTCCTGCGGGCGATGGACGCCATCGGCACGGCCCGAGAGCGCATCGACGCCAACGGGGCGCCGCTGCTGGCCCTCGAGGCCATGGCCCTGGACCTGCGACTGCCGCGCTGAGCGTCGGCCGCCCGGCATCCGCGTGCCGGATCGTGACCTCCCCGAGGGGAGAGTGCCCAGCCGCCTCGTTTATCGTGCCGCCATGACACGTCGCACCCTCGGAGCCCTCTCGGCAGCCGGCGCGTTGGCCGTGCTCCTCGGTGGGTGCTCGACGCTGGGCGGTCTTCGATCTTCGCCGACGGCGTCCGTCAGCCCGCAGCCGCCGCCACCGGGGTCGGAGGCGCTGAGCGCGTACTACGCGCAGTCCCTGGCCTGGACCGACTGCGGCGGGGCCAGGTGCACCAACCTCAAGGTGCCTCTGGACTACGCGAAGCCCGGCGGTTCCACGATCGAGATCTCCGTCGTCAAGGTGCCCGCAGCCCGGCCGTCGAAGCGGATCGGCTCCCTCGTGGTCAACCCGGGGGGGCCGGGCGGCTCCGGGGTGGACTACGCGCGTGCCGCTGACTTCATCGTCGGCAAGGGGGTCCGTGACTCCTACGACGTCGTCGGTTTCGACCCACGCGGTGTCGGCCGGTCAGCCCCGATCGACTGCGTCACCGACACGCAGCTCGACACCTTCCTCGGGTCGGACCCCACCCCCGACGACCCGACGGAAGAGCTCGCGTTCGCCGCGACCGCCAAGGGTTTCGCGCAGGCGTGCGCCGACAACGCCGGCCCGCTCCTGGGTCACGTGTCGACGCAGGATGCTGCCCGGGACATGGACGTCCTTCGCGCAGCCCTCGGCGAGGAGAAGCTGACCTACCTGGGCAAGTCCTACGGCACGTTCCTGGGTGCGACGTATGCCGGGCTGTTCCCGAAGCTCGTCGGACGGATGGTCCTGGACGGGGTCGTGGCACCCGACCTGACGGCCGAGGAGATCAACCTAGGACAGGCCAAGGGGTTCGAGGGAGCGACTCGTGAGTGGGCGGCCTTCTGCGTCTCCGAGGGTGGCTGCCCGTTGGGTGACTCCGTCGACACGGTGATGCAGGGGTTGCGCGACTTCCTCCGCTCCGTCGACGCGACACCCATCGGCGAGACGGGTGACACCGCCGTGCCGAAGCTGACCGAGGGCTGGGCCTCACTGGGCATCGCCGCGGCGATGTATGACCAAGGAGCCTGGCAGTCGCTCGTTGACGCGATGCGATCAGCCCTGTCGGGCAATGGGACTGCCCTTCTCCAGCTCGCCGACCAGTATGCCGATCGCAACCCGGGCGGTCACTACGCGGGCAACATCATGGAGGTCATCTACGCCGTCAACTGCCTGGACAAGCCGGACACGGGTGACCTCGCCGAGCGCCAACGCCTCGCCGAGGAGTCGACGGCCCAGGCCCCGACCTGGGGGCCATACCTCGTGTGGAGCTCGCTGCCCTGCGGATTCTGGAAGATCCCCCCAACGGGCACGCCGCACAAGATCACCGCCGCCGGCAGCGACCCCATCGTGGTCATCGGCACCACGCGTGACCCGGCCACGCCCTACGAGTGGTCGGTGCGGTTGCGCGACCAGCTGGCAGACGCCTCGCTCATCACCTTCGACGGCGACGGCCACACGGCATACACCCGCTCGAACGCCTGCGTCGACGACGCGGTGGACGGCTACTACCTCGAGGGCACCGTGCCCGAGGACGGTCTGCGCTGCTGAGCCCTCGGCGCCGTCGAGCGGATTCGCGGTGGCGCCTCGTCCCCTCGTATAGTTGTGGCGCGACCGGCCGTGGGGTCGGGCACGCGCCGCCTTAGCTCAGTCGGCCAGAGCGATTCACTCGTAATGAATAGGTCATCGGTTCGATTCCGATAGGCGGCTCCACTCGCAGGGGGCTCGGGCGTCGCCCGGGCCTCCTCGCGCGTCCCCGGTCCCCGCGAGGGCACCCGCGTCACGGTGTGGGTCCTGCCGGACCCGCCCTCGAGGCCCATCCCGACGCGCCGTGACTGGGGCGCCCTGCTCACCGTCGGGTTCGGCGCGAGCCCGGTCATCATGGATGCGACGATCGTCGACGTCGCACTGCCGGTGGTGATCGAGGACCTCTCGCCCAGTGCGACCCCCGATGGTCCCCGACTTCTTGCGCCCCAGCCACGCGAGAGGGGTGCTTTCGCGGGCTCGAGCGTGGCTGGGGCGCAAGAAGTCGCGGACGGGGGGTTAGGGTTTCGGGCATGCCTGAGCCCGTCGTGGAAGTCGTGGGGGTCTATGACGCCGACGGGGGAGTGCTCGGCGAGATCGGCTACGTCATCGGTCACGCCCTCGGGCGCACCGAGTGCTCGCTCTGCTCGGTGACGCACGGGTTGCTGCGGCGCAAGCCCCAGTGGGACGAGCTCGTGAACGAGCTGGAGGTCCCGGTGCGCCTGGTGCACCGCAACGAGACGAGCAGCGAGGAGCGGGCGGCATACGCGATGACCGGGCTCCCCGCGGTGCTCGGGGTCCGTGCCGACGGCGCGCACACGGTGCTCCTGGGGCCGACGATGCTCCGCGCCACGGAGGGCTCGGTCACCCAGTTCGCCGTCGGCCTTCGGGAGGCGCTGCGCACCGAGGGCGTGGCATGAGCCGCAGCCGGATGCCGGATCGGCCGGGCCCGGGTCAGGAGTCGGTGTGGGACTACCCCCGGCCACCACGGGTGGAGCCCACGAGCGAATCGGTCGAGGTGTGGCTCGGCGGCACCTGCATCGCTCGCTCCACCAGCGCGCTGCGGGTGCTGGAGACCAGCCACCCCCCGACGTACTACCTGCCGACGGACGCCTTCGTGCCCGGGACGCTGCGCCCCACCCAGGGCTCCAGCTGGTGCGAGTTCAAGGGTGAGGCCGCCTACTACGACCTCGTCTCGGGTGAGACCGTCGCGCCGCGTACCGCGTGGACCTACCCACGACCGACCCCTGGCTTCGAGGCGATCACCTCCCACGTCGCGGTGATGCCGGGCGCCGTGGACCGGTGCACCGTCGACGACGAGGTCGTCACGGGACAGGCCGGTGGGTTCTACGGAGGCTGGATCACCTCGCGGGTGGTCGGCCCGTTCAAGGGCGAGCCGGGCACCTGGGGCTGGTAGCGGCGACGACGCTCAGTCGTCGCTGAGTGGCCGCTCCTTGGTCGCGAGCTCGTTGCGGGCCTTCTCGGAGGCAGCGAGGACCTCGTCGGCCGTGCGCTGCGCCGACTCCGCAGCGGGCAGTTCTTCGTGCTCGGGCATCCGCCAGCGGGCGGTGCTCATGCCGGCATCGCGAGCGCGCTGGATGGCCTCGGTGATGCAGCGCTCGGCGTCCTCGCGACCGGCCCAGTGGGCCCCCTCGACCGACTTGCCGGGCTCGAGGTCCTTGTAGGTCTCGAAGAAGTGCTGGATCTCGAGGCGGTCGAACTCGCTGACGTCCTCGATCTCGCGGATGTGGTTCTTGCGCGGGTCCCCTGCCGGGATGCACAGGATCTTGTCGTCGCCACCAGCCTCGTCGCGCATGTGGAACATGCCGATCGGGCGGGCTCGCACGAGGCAGCCGGGGAAGGTCGGTTCGTCGAGCAGCACGAGCGCGTCGAGCGGGTCGCTGTCCTCGCCGAGCGACTCCTCGATGTAGCCGTAGTCGGACGGGTAGGCCATCGCCGTGAACAGCATCCGGTCGAGCCGGATGCGCCCCGACTCGTGGTCGACCTCGTACTTGTTGCGGTGCCCCTTGGGGATCTCGATGGTGACGTCGAACTCCACGGCGGACTTCTCCCTCTGCATTGGTGACCTAGGCTCGGTGCACAGTCTGTCGCATCTGGAGGTCATGCACGAAGGGGGAGCGCGTGAGACGGGTGATTTCGCTCCTCGGGGTGCTCCTCCTCGCCGTCACCGGGTACGCCGTGGCGGACGCCCACGACGTCGTTCCCGGCATCCTGACCCTGGACCGACCGGTGGCAGTGCCCACCCCGCTGGTCTCCGGCACGCCCGCCCCCGTGATCCTGCCGTCCCCCGTGCCGACCCAGGACGCCATCCTGCAGGGCACCGGTTCCGGAGCGCCCGTGCCGACCGCCGTCGGTCTGGCCACGGCGGTGGCCGGGGCGTCGAAGGACCCGGCACTGCGGGGTGGGGTCGGCATCAGCATCCGCGACGGGGTGACTGGGGCCGAGCTGTGGGCGCTGGACGCCAACACCCCACGGGTCCCGGCATCGACGGCGAAGGTGCTCAGCGCCCTCGCCGTCGTCGACACCCTCGACCTCGACGCCACGATGGAGACCGCTGTGCTCGCGCCCCCCGGCTCCACCGACCTCGTCCTGGTGGTCGGGGGAGACACCCTGCTGTCGCCGGATGCCGGTGAGCCGGCTTCGGTGGTCGGCCGCGCGGGGCTGGGTGACCTGGCGACCCAGGTGGTGGACTCCCTCGCCGTCGGTGGGACGAAGAAGGTGCGGGTGCGGCTCGACCTCGGCTACGCCCCCGGACAGCTCATCCCCACCACCTGGAATCCCGACGACGTGCGCGAAGGGTTCACCGACCCGGTGGCGATGACCGGGCTCGCGACGCAACGGGCGCGGCCCGGGCGGCCCTCCCCGAGCAACCCCATGCGCGAGGTGGCCGATGCCTTCACGAAGGCCCTGGCCGCGCGGGGGGTCCTTGCGGACCTGCTGCCCGAGAAGACGTGGACCACACCCGCACCCGAGGGTGCCCAGCAGCTCGGGGCGATCGAGTCGGCGACCTACCGCGACGTGCTCGAGCGCGCCCTGGACGTGAGCGACAACGCCCTGATGGAGAACCTCGTGCGCCAGGCCGCCGCCGCGGCGTCCCGACCCACGACGCACCCGGGAGACAACGCGGCATACGTCATGGAACGGCTGGAGGTGCACGGTGTGCCCCGACACGGCCTGCTCCTGAAGGATGCCAGCGGGCTGAGCCCGGGCCAGGCCGTGACTGCCGAGACCCTCTCGAACGTGTTGCGGCTCGCGGTCACCGACTCCGTGCCCGGATTTCGCGGGGTCATCGCTGACCTGCCGGTCGCGGGACTCTCCGGCACCCTCGCGGGTCGCTTCGACGACAGCGTCACCGGCGACGTCGCCGGGGTGCCGCGCGCCAAGACCGGCACGCTGCGTGCGGGCTCGGCGCTCGCTGGCACCACGGTCGACGCGGACGGGCGCCCGTTGACCTTCGTCGTGCTCGTCGACGACTTCCCGCAGACCTATGGGGGAACGCTGCGTGCCCGCGCCGCGTTGGACCGGATCGTTGCCGCCCTGACCAGGTGCGGCTGCCGCTGATGAGAGGCTGACCGCGTGGGATACGTCGACTGGGAGTTCGCGAAGACCACGGGAAGAGCGCTGGTCTCCGCTGGCCCGACGCTCTCCCGTGACGAGGCCGAGGCGGAGGTCGAGGCGATCCGCTGTGCCGCCCGCGCCGCACGGGAGCCGGTGGCGGCCACTGCCGAGATGCAGACGCCGGACGGCGCCCCCGACGCGCTGGTCGTCGACCGGGCCACCTGGATCGGACTGAACACCGACTCGATGGGCGCGATGCTCGACCCGGCGTTCGAGCGCATCATGGCCGGGCGTGACCAGCAGCCGAATGCCGCGGTGCAGGCCATCGGGTCCAAGGTGACCGGCGCCGAGGCCGGTGCGCTGCTGGCCTTCATGGCGAGCAAGGTGCTGGGCCAGTACGACCTTGCCCCGGGCGGGACGCCGCGGCTGATGCTCGTCGCGCCCAACCTGGTCGCCGTGGCCACCGACCTCGGCGTCGACCGCGACGACTTCCGTGCCTGGGTGTGCATGCACGAGGAGACCCACCGGGTGCAGTTCACGGCGACACCGTGGCTGCGCGACCACCTGGTCGAGCAGGCCCGTTCCCTCGCGGTCGACCTCGCGCCGGACCAGGAGGGGCTGGGCGACCTGGCGACCCGTGTCATGGAGAAGCTGCCCGACCTGTTCAAGGAGGGCAGCACCGGTCTCGCCGACCTCATCACCACGCCGGAGCAGCGGGAGAAGATGGCCCGGATGACCGCGGTGATGTCGCTGCTGGAGGGTCACGCCGACGTGGTCATGGATGACGTGGGCCCCGCGCACATCCCGACCGTCGCGCACATCCGCACGCGGTTCACCGCCCGTCGCAAGGGCGCCGGAGCACCCGACCGGCTGCTCCGCCGGCTGCTCGGCCTGGAGGCGAAGATGCGCCAGTACCGCGACGGCGCCGTGTTCGTGCGTGGGGTGCAGGACGCGGTGGGGGTCACGGGCTTCAACACGGTCTGGGACTCGCCCGACACCCTCCCGCTCCCACAGGAGATCGCCGATCCCGCCTCCTGGGTGCGGCGGGTCCACGGCTGAGTGTGGACAGGCCCTGGGGGAGCCCGGATGCGGCCACGTCGGCGGTGCGCCTCGCGGTGCGTCGTGCCCTGACCGAGTGCTCGCCCGGGGACCTGGTTCTCGTCGCCTGCAGCGGTGGGGCGGACTCTCGCGCCCTGGCGCACGCCCTCGCTGTCGAGGCGCCGCTGCAGGCTCTTCGAGCCGGCGCCGTGACCGTGGACCACGGCATCCGTGCCGAGTCCGCCAGCGAGGCGGCCGTCGTGGCGGCTGACCTCGCGGCGGATGGGCTCGACCCCGTGGACGTAGCGCCGGTCGAGGTCGTCGCCGGGCCAGCCGGTCTGGAGGCGGCGG
Organism: Ornithinibacter sp.; assembly: GCA_039915055.1. Classification (GTDB taxonomy): domain Bacteria; phylum Actinomycetota; class Actinomycetes; order Actinomycetales; family Dermatophilaceae; genus Fodinibacter. The sequence goes on along the minus strand of JBDSNZ010000249.1, from coordinate 2,896 downwards.
CCCGGGACGCGCGCTACGCCGCGCTCGACGAGGCGGCAGAGCGACACGGCGCCGTGGTGGTGCTGCTCGGGCACACCCTCGACGACCAGGCAGAGCAGGTGCTGCTCGGCCTCGCCCGAGGCTCCGGGGCGCGGTCGCTGTCCGGGATGCCAGCGGCGCGCGGGCGGTACAGACGCCCCCTCCTCGGGGTGACCCACGCCCAGACCGCCGCGTCGTGCGACCAGCAGGGGCTGCGGGTCGTCGTCGACCCGATGAACGGCGACCCGGCATTCGCCCGGGTGCGGGCGCGGCGCCTGCTGCTCGACCTGGAGGAGCAGCTCGGCCCCGGTGTGGTCGCAGGGTTGGCGCGCAGCGCCTCCCTGCTGCGCGCTGACGCCGACCACCTGGACGGCCTTGCCGCCGTCGAGGTCGACGCCCTGGGGGCAGGACCCTGGCCCGTCCGGGTCCTTGCGGCGATCCCCGTGGCCGTGCGGTCCCGGGTCTGGCGCAGGGCGCTCCTCGGCGCCGGGGTGCCCGCAGGCTCGCTGAGCTCTCGCCACGTCGACGCCTGTGACCGCCTCCTCACGCACTGGCGCGGACAGGGTCCGGTGCACGTGCCCGGCGGGTTGATCGTGCGACGAAGCGGCGACCGGGTCCGCATCGACCCCCGACCTCGGGTTGAATAGGGGGAACACCCCTTCACGAGCACGACCAGGAGACGCTGTGGACGCCGCCCACATGGCAGCCGACCTCGAGAGAGTTCTCATCACCGAGGAGGAGATCCACACCAGGCTCGACGAGCTCGCGGGTCTGATCGCGACCGAGTACGAGGGCAAGGACCTGCTCCTCGTGGGCGTGCTCAAGGGCGCGGTGATGGTCATGGCCGACCTCATGCGGGCCCTGCCCATGACGGCACCCGTCGACTGGATGGCGGTCTCGTCCTACGGTTCGGGCACCAAGAGCAGTGGCGTGGTGCGAATCCTGAAGGACCTCGACGCGGACATCACCGGTCGGCACGTGCTCATCGTCGAGGACATCGTCGACTCCGGCCTCACCCTGTCGTGGATCAAGTCCAACCTGGAGTCCCGCCACCCAGCCTCGGTCGAGATCTGTACCCTCCTGCGCAAGCCGGACGCAGCCAAGGTCGAGGTCGGCGTGAAGTGGGTGGGCTTCGACATCGCGAACGAGTTCGTCGTCGGTTACGGCCTCGACTACGCCGAGGCCTACCGCGGGCTGCGGGTCGTGGGGACGCTCGCGCCGCACGTCTACAGCTGAGCGGGCTTCGACACCCTCCACCCGCGCGGAACACCGGCGCCCTCGGGCTCGTTGCTAGCGTGTACCCGTCCCGACCTGTGTCATCGCAGGTCGGTCCCACGTCGTCGAGCAGGAGGATCGGAGCGGACGCTCCGTAGCCACATGGACTTCAAGCGCATTCTCCGGGCACCGTTCTTCTGGGTCCTGGTCGTCCTCGTCATCATGTTGTCGGTCTTCTCCTTCGGCGGCAATGATGGCTACTCGACCATCACCACGGCCCAGGCGGAGGGGCTCATCGCCGACGGCAAGGTCGACAAGGCCCTCATGACGACCGAGAACGTCCTCAGCCTGGACCTCAAGAACGGCCAGAAGTTCTCCGACCAGTCGGCCAACGTCAAGGACGCCACGAAGGTGCGCGCGGAGTTCGTCGACGCCCGTGCCGAGAGCCTCGTCCTGGAGCTGAAGAAGAGCCTCCCCGACGGCTACAACGACAAGGTCGAGTCCAGCAGCACGTTCTGGACCATCTTCATCAGCTTCGCGCCGGTGATCCTCCTCGTCGGACTGTTCTGGTTCCTCATGAGCCAGGCCCAGGGTGGCGGTTCGCGGGTCATGCAGTTCGGCAAGTCCAAGGCCAAGCTCGCCACCAAGGACACCCCCAAGGTCACCTTCTCCGACGTCGCAGGTGCTGACGAGGCCGTCGAGGAGCTCCACGAGATCAAGGAGTTCCTGGCCGAGCCCGCGAAGTTCCTCGCGGTCGGCGCCAAGATCCCCAAGGGCGTCCTGCTCTACGGACCTCCCGGCACGGGCAAGACCCTGCTGGCGCGCGCCGTCGCGGGCGAGGCCGGCGTCCCCTTCTACTCCATCTCCGGGTCGGACTTCGTCGAGATGTTCGTCGGTGTCGGGGCCTCCCGCGTGCGCGACCTCTTCGAGCAGGCCAAGGCCAACGCCCCGGCCATCGTGTTCGTCGACGAGATCGACGCCGTCGGCCGGCACCGTGGCGCGGGTCTGGGCGGTGGGCACGACGAACGCGAGCAGACCCTCAACCAGCTCCTGGTGGAGATGGACGGGTTCGACGTCAAGACCAACGTCATCCTCATCGCCGCGACCAACCGACCCGACATCCTGGACCCGGCCCTGCTGCGCCCGGGCCGTTTCGACCGGCAGATCGCCGTCGAGGCGCCTGACATGATCGGCCGGCACCGCATCCTCGAGGTGCACGCCCAGGGCAAGCCGATGGCCGCCGGGGTCGACCTGCTCACCGTCGCCCGTCGCACGCCGGGCTTCACCGGTGCGGACCTCGCCAACGTGCTCAACGAGGCCGCCCTGCTCACGGCCCGCTCGGACAAGAAGCTCATCGACGACGAGATGCTCGACGAGGCCATCGACCGCGTCATCGCCGGGCCGCAGAAGCGCACCCGGATCATGTCCGCCAAGGAACGCAAGATCACGGCCTACCACGAGGGCGGTCACGCGCTGGTGGCCACGGCGATGAACCACCTCGACCCGGTGAGCAAGGTGACGATCCTGCCGCGCGGCCGGGCCCTGGGCTACACGATGGTCATGCCGACCGACGACAAGTACTCCACCACCCGCAACGAGATCCTCGACCAGCTGGCCTATGCCCTCGGCGGGCGGGCTGCGGAGGAGATCATCTTCCACGACC
>JBDSNZ010000243.1:0-12008 GCA_039915055.1 Ornithinibacter sp. | reverse complement strand
TCCTTGATGACGTTCTGGAACGGCTGCTTGGTGCGGTCGAGCAGGTCCTTGGTCATCTGCTCGAACTGGGCGCGGGTCAGCGTCTCGTCGAGGTGGATCGGCCCGTTCTCGGACATCGACAGGTACTGCAGGGAGAGGTTGGTCGAACTGGCGCTCGAGAGCTCCTTCTTGGCCTGCTCCGCGGCGTCGCGCAGACGCTGCATCGCGATCTTGTCCTTGGACAGGTCCACGCCGGAGGAGTTCTTCACGATGGTGAGGAGGTGGTTGACGATGCGCTCGTCCCAGTCGTCGCCGCCGAGCTTGTTGTCACCGCTGGTGGATCGGACCTGGATGGTGGAGAAGCCGTCGTCGGGGTCCTTGCCGACCTCGAGGAGCGAGACGTCGAAGGTGCCGCCACCGAGGTCGAAGACGAGGATGAGCTCGTCCTCCTTACCCTTGTCGAGGCCGTAGGCCAACGCAGCAGCGGTGGGCTCGTTGACGATGCGCAGGACCTTCAGGCCTGCGATCTCGCCGGCCTCCTTGGTGGCCTGGCGCTCGTGGTCGTCGAAGTAGGCGGGGACGGTGATGACGGCATCCGTCACGGCCTCACCGAGGTAGGCCTCGGCATCGCGCTTGAGCTTCTGCAGGATGCGGGCGCTGAGCTCCTGGGGGGAGTACTTCTTGCCGTCGATGTCGTCCGACATCCAGTCGGTGCCGATGTGGCGCTTGACCGAGCGGATGGTGCGGTCCGCGTTCGTGACGGCCTGGCGCTTGGCGATCTCGCCGACGAGCACCTCACCGCCCTTGGAGAACGCGATCACCGACGGCGTGGTGCGAGTGCCCTCGGCGTTCGCGATGATGGTGGGCTCGCCGCCCTCGAGGACCGCGACGGCGCTGTTGGTGGTGCCGAGGTCGATGCCGACTGCACGTGCCATGGTGGGATGTCTCCTTCGTACTGAGGTTGAGTGCTCCGGACTCAAGTTAGACGACTCTGGATGCCGGAGCAAACCCGGGCTGTCGAACTTGCGTTCACTCGACTCAACTTCGAGGGCGCCCTCGATGTTCCCGGGTCTTTCACGGCGATGGCCCCGCACGTGGGGCGCCGCCGCAACGTGTCCCCTTCCGGGCTTCTCGTCACTGGCGCACGGCCACCGGGTCACCGCACGAGCGGACCGTCCAGCACACCCCACAACGGTCCCGCGAAGACGCCGAGCAGCACTGACACCAGGGCGGCCGTGACGGCAGCTGACGCGGACCAGCGCATCGGTGACCGCAGCTCGGGGCGGGGGGTGTCCCGGCGCAGGGCCGGCGCGATCCAGCGCAGGTAGTAGAAGAGCGACACCAGGCTGTTCACCAACAGGGCGACGGTGAGCCACGGCATACCGCCGTCCCACGCAGCGGTGGCCGTCGTGAGCTTGCCGACGAAGACGACCGTGGGCGGCGTGCCGACCAGCCCGAGCAGCGCCACCACGAGAGCGACGGCCAACCATGGGCGCACCCGCACCAGCCCGGCATAGCCGGACAACTCTCGCACGGCAGGCAGTGCTGCGCTCACGGCGAACGCGGCCAGGTTGGTCACGGCGTACCCAGCGAGGTAGAGCAGCATCGATGGCAGCGCGAGGTCGCTGCGCCCAGCAACGGCGACGGGGACGAGCAGGTAGCCGACCTGGCTGACCGTCGACCAGCCGAGCAGCCGCCGGGGGTCCTCCTGCGCGAAGGCGGCGAGGTTGCCCAGGGTCATGCTGACGACGGCGAGCACCCCCACGAGCATCCCCCACGCGAGGGTGTCCGGCATCGCGACGACGAGGCGATAGAGCGCGATCACCGCCCCGACCTTGGGCACGGTGGTGACGAACGCGGCTGCCAGCGCCGTCGACCCCTGCGCGGCATCCGGCACCCAGAAGTGGGCCGGCACGCTGCCGGCCTTGAACGTCAGCCCGGCCAGCACCATGACGAAGCCCGCTGCGAGCACTGCCGTCGGGGCATCGTCGAGGGCGGACGCGAGCTCCGGGTACGCCGTGGTGCCGCCGACCCCGTAGAGCAGCGTCACCCCGAGCAGCATGAAGATCCCGAACAGTGCACCGATGAGGTAGGTCTTGAGGGCGGCCTCGGCTGCCCTCGCGTTTCGGCCCAGGCCCACCAGGGCGTAGAGGGGGATGCTCGCGAGGAGGAAGCCGACGGCCAGCACCAGGAGGTCGCGGGCCCCGGCCAGCACCAGGGTCCCGGCGGTCGCGAAGAGGAGGAGGGAGTAGGTCTCGCTCTCTCGGTCGTCGCCAGAGATCTCGTCGGCCGCGAGGAAGAGGACGACGAAGGTTGCGAGGGAGGCGACGACCCGTGCGGTCGTCGTTGCGATGTCCACGGCGAACGTTCCCTCGAATGCCGTGCCGCCGGCATCCGCACCGAGGAGCGCGGCCCCCACCGACCCGAGCAGCGCGCCGCCCGCGACCGCTCGAAGCAACCACTGGCGCCGGCGGGGTGTGAACGAGCCCCCCAGCAGGCAGATCAGGCCCCCGGCGAAGAGGAGGATCTCGGGCAGCATCGCGAGCGGGCGCATGGCCATCGAGGAATCCACGCCTACCGCGCGAGGTGGTCGATGACGGCGGTGGCGGCTGGTTCGATGACGTCCAGCAGCGGCCGCGGAACGAGCCCGATGAGCAGCGAGAGGAGCAGCAGCGGCGTGATGGCCCAGGCCTCGTGGGCCCTGACGTCGGTGAAGTCCCGTGCCCGCCCGCGGGTGTCCCCCAGGAAGATCCGCTGGAACGTCCACAGCAGGACTGCGGCGATGATGAGGATGCCGAGCAGGGCCACTGCGCTCACCGGCACCGCCGCGATGCTCCCGGTGAAGATCTGGAACTCGGCGATGAACCCCGAGAGCGCGGGCAGCCCGAGCGAGGCGAACACCGCGACCGCGAACAGCGTCGTCGTCCGCGGAGCCCTGCTCGCGAGCCCACCGAAGTCGGCGATCTCGTAGGAGCCGGTGCGGTCGAAGAACAACCCGGCCAGCAGGAACAGCGCGGCCGTGATGAGGCCGTGGCTCACCATCTGCGTGACGGCACCGGTCACGGCCACCCCCCGGGCCTGCGCCGTGTCGCCCGCGAGGACCCCAGCCGCGCCCACGGCGAGGACGACGTAGCCCATGTGGTTGACGGAGGTGTAGGCGATCATCCTCTTCAGGTCCTTCTGGGCCAGGGCGACGAGTGCTCCCCAGAGCACCGAGACGATGCCGACGGCCAGGATGACCCACGCCCAGGACTGCCACGCGTCGGGAAAGAGCTGCATGCCGAGTCGCACGAAGCCGTAGGCACCCAGCTTCAGCAGCACCGCCGCGAGCACTGCCGACCCGACCGCCGGGGCGTCGGTGTGCGCCGGCGGTAACCACGTGTGGAAGGGGATGGTCGGTGTCTTCACGGCGAGCCCGAGGAGGATCACCCCCAGGACCACGACGCCCTCCGTCCCTCGCCCGACGAAGGGATCCTGGCGGGCGAGCTCGACCATGTCGAAGGTGTGCGGGTCGGCGGCGATGTAGAGCCCGATGAACCCGGCGAGGAGCGCGAGGGAGCCGAGGAAGGTGTAGAGGAAGAAGGTGAGGGCCGACCGGGCGCGGTCTCCGTGACCCCAACCGGCGATGACGATGTACATCCCGACGATCGAGAGGTCGAAGAAGACGAAGAAGAGGATCAGGTCGGCCGCGGCGAACAGCCCGATGCAGACGCTCTGCAGCCCCAGGAACAGGGCAGCGCGCGAAGCGGGGCGGTCATCGTCGCGCAGCGAGTAGAGCGCGCAGGCCAGGAAGACGACGGACGTCATCGCCACCAGGGGCAGGGAGAGCCCGTCGAGCCCGACGTGGTAGCTGCTGCTGACGCCTGGGATCCACGGCACCTGCTCGTCGAAGGCGAGCGAACCGGGGGCCGGTGTCTCGTAGCGCCACCACAGGCCGGCGACGAGCACGACCTCGACGGCGGACGTCGCGACCCACACCCAGCGCGCGAGGCCGCCGACACCGGGGATGAGCAGGAGAGCTGCGGCGAGAAGTGGGAGGAAGACGGTCAGCGAGAGCACGGGTCACCTCACGACGAGCAGGAGGACTGCGCCGAACGCGACGAGCACGACGGCCTGGACGTAGTACTGGTGGAGCTGACCGCTCTGCGGACGCCGAGCCTGGGCTCCTGCGTGTCGCACCCTGCCTGCGGCGGCGAGCACGGCGCCGTGGACGACACGGACGTCGAGAGCCCCTGCCGCGAGAGCGATCGTGACCGCGCCGGTGGTCACCGCATGGACGCCCTGCTCGAGGCGCTGGTCAGCCCGCTCCAGCGTTCGCGCAAGAGCGAGCGTCGGGCGAACGACGCTCACCTGCGCGGCGTGTTCGAGACCGAACCACGTGCGCGCCCACCGGGGCTGCGGAAGCGGCCGGAACCAGACCAGGGCGACGACGCCGAGCGACAGCACCGAGGAGACGACGAGCTCCAGGGTGCCCGGCTGCCCCACTGAGGCCCCGAGGGTTCGGGCCAGCCGGTCCGCGCCGGCTGGAATCCCCACAGCACCGATCCCCGCAGCCCCGATGGCCAGGACGACGACGGATGCCGTGAGCGCGGCGGGCACCGTGCCGCGCGGACGCTCCTCCTCACCCTGACGGGCCAGAGCCCGGGCCAGCTCCTCGTTGGTCACTGGCGCCCACAGCACGCGGAGCACAGCCCCGGCATAGGCCGCGGAGGCGGCGGCTCCGAGGAGCCCCACGGCATACAGCGCTGGTGACTGCTCGAGTGCGGCGGCCAGGACGAGGTCCTTGCTGGCCCACAACGACAGTGGCGGCACCCCTGCCAGGGAGAGCAGGGCGACGCTCGCGGCCACTCGCACGACCGGCCAGCGGGCCACCGCACCGCGCAGCCCGTCCAGCTGCTTGGTGCCCAGTGCCGACAACCACGCCCCGGCCGCCAGGAACAGTGCCGCCTTGGTGACGGCGTGCGAGACCAGGTGCGCGGTGCCGGCGGTGACGGCGCCCAGGCCGCCGGCCATGACGACGTACCCGAGCTGGGCGGAGGTGGAGGCGGCAAGGAGCTGCTTGAGGTCTCGCTGGCCGACGGCGACGACCCCGAGCGCGACCGCGCTCAGGGCTCCGGCCCACGCGGCGGTGGGCCCGGCCCACGATGTTGCGAGGAGCAGCGGGGAGAGGCGCAGCAGCAGGTAGCCACCCATGGCGACCATCGCGGCCGAGTGCAGCAGTGCGCTGACCGGGCTCGGGCCGTCCATCGCCCGGGAGAGCCAGAACGCCAGCACCAGCTGGGCAGCCTTTCCCAGGGCCGCGACGAGCACCCCGAGCGCGAGCACGTCGCGCCACCCCGGTGAGGCACTTGCGAGCATGTTGAGGTCAAGCCCCGCTCCCCCGGCGAGGGCGGCCGCGGCCGCCACGTAGAGGCCGAGGTCTGCAGCTCGGGTCGTGATGAAGGCGGTGAGCCCGGACGCCACCTTGTGCTCATCGCGCCAGGTGAAGCCGATGAGGGCGTAGGAGGTCGCTCCCATCACCTCCCAAGCGAGGAGGAGTGCCGGCATCGTGGTCGCTGTCACCGTGAGCAGCGCGGCGGCCACGAAGATGAGCATGAGGCCGTGGAACCGGGCCCGGGACTCGCGCACGTCCACCGACCCCGCCAGGAGCACCAGGGCCGCGACGACGGCCACCGTTGGGGCGACGACGGCAGCGAGCCCGTCGACACCGATCCCGAAGTCGGCGCCGGCCACGAACGGGACGGCCACCGTCGGCATGGTCACGGCAACGACGACGGCGAGCACCGCGGTGACCGCCGCGACCCCCACGCCGGTTGCCGGCGCGACACGGTCCGCACGCACGCGGTCGCCGAGCAACAGGGCGGCACCCGCGAGCGGGGGCAGACCGACCAGGGCCCACAGGCACGCCTGCGCCAAGGTGCCGCTCACCGCTGCACCCACCGCCTCATCGCGCGAGGTCCGTCGCGGAGTCGGTCATGTCGCTTCCCCGGTGCCGGTGGAGCAGGGTGGCGACAGCGAAACCGGTGGCCATCTCCAGGGTCATCGCAGCGAGGACCACGAGCAGCAGCACCTGACCGGTGGGGTTCGGCGCGAGGAACCACCACATGGCGCCGGCGGCGAGGATCACCGCGTTGATCATGACCTCCAGGCCCATCATCACCATGACGACGACCTGCTGGGAGATCGCACCGTAGAGGCCCACCGCGAAGAGGGCCGCGGCCACGAGGAGGACGAGCTGGAGGGTCATCGGCCCACCCCGCCCCGCTGGGGGTCCCGTGGTGGGCGCCGGTCGAGGTCGTCGCCGAACCGGTCGTACCTGGTGCGGTGCGCAGCGAGGACCACCCCGCCGACGATGGTGGCCACCATCACGGGGCTGATGACGATCATGACGAGCATCTGCTCCCTCATCAGGGCGCGGCCGAGGGCGGCAGTCACGTCCGGTGCGGGTACCCCGCGGCGCACCGGCCAGTCGACGAGCACCGCCCCCGCCGCGAGCACGACGAACGCCGCGACCGCCACCCCGAGCGCGGCCCGCTTGCCGTGGACCATCGACATGGGCATCAGGGCCGGGTTCATCCCCATGAACATCACCATGTAGACCGCCATGATGGCCATCTCCATGAGCATCATCAGCACCGTGACGATGCCGAGGTAGTTCTGCTGCATCAGCACCAGGGCGAACCCGACGGCGATGAACGACACGGCGAGGGCGTAGGTCGCGCGGGCCATCGAGTCGACGACGAACACCAGGACCGCCGAGGCCACGGCCACGATCCCGAGCACCCAGAACACCACATCGACGATCACGTCGCTCAACCCCTCCACGCCACGACGACGGCCACCACGAGGTCCTGGACCAGGACAGCGGGCAGGAGCACGACCCAGCCGAACTCCATGAGCAGGTCGGGGCGGGCCGCAGGCAGGCGGCGGCGGACCCAGACGAAGCCAGCGAGCAGGACCGCGGTCTTCACCAGCACCCACGCCCAGCCGGGGAGCAGTGGGCCGGCGCCCCCGCCGAGGAACATCGGCACCGCGAAGGCGGCTCCGGCGGCGAGCAGCGCGTACCGGCCGCCCTGCACGAGCAACCGGTCGACACCGCTCAGCTCGGACAGCACACCGCCGGCGATGTCGGAGCCGACCGGTGGGGTGAACGGTCCCCACACGGAGAACGCGACCACTCCCAGACAGTAGACGGCGAACGCGACCGGCATCCACACCACGAACCACAACGAGTGCTGGGCCGCCGCTACCTCGCCCACGTTCAGGCTCGCGGCGCCAAGTGCCGGGGCCACGAGCGCGAACATCAACGGCAGCTCGTAGGCCAGAGCGAGGGCGAGGAAGCGGTAGCCGCCCACGAGGGAGTGCACCGAGTTGGCGCCCCACCCGGTGAGCCACACCAGCGCCCACACCGCGACATCCATGGCGTTGAACCAGACGACACCGACGTCGAGGTCCGAGATCACCCACGACCCGAGGGGTACGACGGCCACCATGAGCAGGGCGGCGATCACCAGCCCTCCCCCACCGATGCGCCACAGCAGGGTGTCGGCCGACAGCGGAGCGCGGCGACGCTGGCGCAGCAGCCGAGCGCTCTCGTCCAGGGGACGGGTCAGTGCCAAACCGCGCGGCATCCCCTCGGCGCGTGCGCTGATCACCGCGTCGAGGACCACGGCAACCGTCACGAACGCGGCGAGCAGCGGCAGCGCCAGCACCACCCAGCCACCGCCCACCACCGTCGGCACATCAGGCACCCGAGCTCACCCCCGCCCTCGCGAAGGACCCGCCGAGACTCGCCGCGACGAGCCGCGCGACGGCGAGGTCGCACCCCGTCACCAGCTGGCCCAGGGCCGCCACCGGGACGGGGGAGCCGGTTCCGTCCCCTGCTCGGTCCAGGAGGCCGTCGAGGCGATCGAGGCAGTCACCGGCGAGGTGCTCAGGCAGTCCGACCTCGCGCACCCGGTCAGGGCGGAGGACCCCGACGCCGCGCAGCGACCACCGGAGCAGCCGGGATGCCGTGACACCTTGCCTGACGTCGGCCAGAGTGGCAGAGGCTGTGTCATCGCGTCCGTCGAGGAACTGGTCGCGCGCCGTCCTGGCGCGGGTGGCCACGTCCGGCCAGCCTGCGAGGTCGAGCAGGGCAGCCACGTCGTCACAGGCCTTGGCGGTGGCATGCTCCTCACGTCCGGCGGTCCTGACGTCGTTGTCGTCGAGGAGCCGGGCCGTTGCGTCGACGACCAGGTCGCCGTGCAGGGTCACGTCGAGCACGAGCCCGGCCGGCCAGTGCGGCAACACCGGTCCGAGCCGCACAGGCATGGCGTCCATCTCGAGGCCGTCACGGTCATCCTCCGAGCCCTCGGCGAGCGGGATGCCGTCCGGCGCCATCTCCATCCCCTCGTGGTCCATGCTCCCGTGGTCCATCCCCTCGTGGTCCACCTCTCCGTCGTCGCCGTGGCCCATGGCTGCGTCGTCACGGTGGTCCATACCCTCGTGACCAGCGTGGTCCATCTCGGCGTGCTGTTCCTCGACCGACGGGTCACGGTCGGCGCGGTGCGCAGCATCCTCGGCTTGCGCCCGCGAGTCGGTCAGGCGCTTGGCTGCGTCATCGAGAGAGGTCCTGATGTCGCTTCCGGCGCCGATGTCGAGCCGCGCCCTCGGTCCGGGCATCGCCTCCCACAGCCGGTCGAGGACCTCAGCGAGCTCGGTCCCCGGACGGCCCGCGACGATGAGCACGTCGGCCGACGCCGGTGACGGAGCGATCCGCCAACCACGTTGTGCGACCGCGCGTTCCGTCGACACCCTCAACGCCCAGGCCCCGGGGCACTCGACAAGGAGCACCTGGGTGGCGCGCACTGCTCGCGCTGCCAACCAGTCGCTCACACCCACCGAAACACTCCCTCACGCCAGGCCCAGACCACGGCCACCATGAGCGCGCCGAGGAAGAGGAACATCTCCGTCACCGCGCCTGCTCCGAGGTCGGCGACGACCACGGCCCAGGGATACATGAAGAGCATCTCGACGTCGAACGCAAGGAACAACAGCGTCGCGAGGTACCAGCGAACGTGGTAACGGGACAGGGCGTGTGCCTCCGGCATCCATCCCGACTGGTAGGGGACCGTGCGCACCACGGAGCGCCACGGCACGAGGAGCCAGTGCGCGCCGTAGAGGAGTGCCACTGCGACGAGCCCGAGCCCGGCCGTGATCGCGAGGCCCGTCATCGCCGCGCCTCGCTCTTGAGCGGGAGGCGCACCTCGAGGGTGGACCCCAGGCCCGGCCCGGGGCTGGTCGCCGACAGGGACCCCCCGTGGGCGTCGACGATGGCCCGGCTGATGGTGAGGCCGACACCGGAGCCTCGGTCCTTGCGGTCCCGGGCGGTGTCGCCCCGGTAGAAACGCTCGAAGACGTGGAGCAGCTGCTCGGGAGGGATGCCGTCGCCGTTGTCGTGCACCGCCACCACGGCCTCGGGGCCGTCGACGGAGGTGACCACTCGCACGGCGCCCCCCGTTGGGGTGTGCCGCAGGGCGTTGTCGAGGAGGTTCGCGAGCACCTGAGCGAGACGCTGCTCATCCCCACTCACCACACTCCGGCTCTCGCCCGAAGAGAGCACCGACACCTCGACACCCTTGGCCTGAAACCTCGTGCGCGCGGTCTCGACGCCCGTCACGGCGAGCCCGACCGTGCTCAGGTCGCTCAGGTGGAGCGAGAGACGCCCCTCCTCGGCACGGCTGACGTCGTCGATGTCGGCGGCGAGGCGGGAGAGCCGCTGCACCTGGTGGGTCATGATCGCGCTGGTCTCCGGCCCCCACGTGGTCACCCCGTCGTCGAGTGCCTCCAGGTATGCCGTGCACGTCGCCAGAGGAGTGCGCATCTCGTGGGCGAGGTCGGTGAGGAGCCGGCGTCTCGTGTCCTCGGTGACCTGCAGACGGGTTGCCATCGTGTTGAAGGAGGCCGCGAACTCGTCGAGCTCCGCCCCTGCACCCGTCGGAGCGACGCGACGGTCGTACCGACCCCCGGCAACGGCACTGGCAGCGGAGGACAGTTCCGTCAGAGGGCGCCGCAACCGGCGAGCGATGAGCACCGTCACGACGCTCGCGCTCCCGACCGCGATCACGAGAGCGACCCCGAGCGAGACGAGGTTGGAGTCCAGGTAGGCCCGCTCGGCGTGGAGCACCTGGTCGTCGTTGAGGGTGCCGCGGGCACGCACGAGGTGGTCGTGGAACAACCGTGGCCCCACCACTGCTGCGACGACCGCGGCGGTGGCCACGCTCGCCAGGAGCACCCCGAGCTGGGCGATCATGAGCCGGGTGGCGAAGCCGTCTCGTCGCCACCGCGACCGGGCACTCATCCGGCGCCCATCCGATAGCCGACGCCTCGCACCGTCTCGATGTAGCGAGGGGCCGTCGGGTCGTCACCCAGCTTGCGACGCAGGTGCGCCACGTGCACGTCGACGAGGTGCTCATCCCCGACCCCGGCGTGGACCCAGACTTCGTCGATCAGCACGCGCCGCGCCCGTGCATAGCGGGGTCGAGAGCTGAGCTCCTCCTCGAGGGTGTCCTCGCTGCCCCGGCGGGCGCGCAGGAGGCGGGGCAGCACCTGCACGCGGGCGAAGAGCTCGCGCGGGCTGTACCGCTTGCTCACGTAGACGTCCGCACGGGCCATCCGCACGGCATCCGCGCTGTTGTCAGCCCTGCTGGTGTCGTATCCGGCTCGCTCGAGATACGTGCCAACCGTCTCCGCCGACGCGGTCTCGTCAACGACGACGAGCATCGCCGGTGAGGTCCTCGATTCGTCAGCCGCCACCTTGGCAGTCTGGCCGATGACGGGCGGCTGGATCCACCAGCGTGTCCGCTCAACGGCATCCTTCGTCGATTCTTCATCAAACGTCGACGGTTCCCTCGACGTGCCTGTCCTTCGGTGGTCAGCAGAGACCGGAACGGACGATCATGCGGAGAACCAGGTGGCGACCGATGGGACTGAACGGGTGGAGGTCGCCGTCGCTCGTGGCTCCCCGTGTCGGGCACCCTGCCGATCTGGGCCGAGGCGTCCACGCCGCTCAAGGACGGCACCGAGCTGGGGCGGTCCGACGCATCGTCCTCTTCGCCTAGCTGGTGTCGACTAGTCTCAACACGATTTCCATCATGGACGTTGACGTGCAAGGGCGTGTGAATGCTTGATCCGTACCGTGCCGTTGCCCCCATCTACGACCTGGTCTCTGGGGAGTGGCCCGTCTATCGGGCTGGCAGGTTGGCTGGCATCGAGTCACTGGAGCTGCGGCTCGGTGACACCGTCCTGGACGTCGGCTGCGGCACTGGCCTCAGCCTCCCCCTGCTGGCCCAAGAGGTAGGGCCGGCCGGGCACGTGATCGGCGTGGACGCCTCGCCCCAGATGTTGGCTGTCGCTCAGCGCAGGGCCAAGAGGCTCCACACCGAGGTGACGCTCCTGTGTGCTGACGCCACTGCGGATCGGGATCCGGCGTGGGCTGCCGTGGAGGAACTCCGCCCGGATGCCGTGCTGTTCACCTACTCGCTGTCGCTGATGAAGCCGTGGCGCCAGGCGTGGCAGGTGGCGCGGTCCGTGGCCGGCCCGCGAGCGAAGGTCGCCGTCGTTGACATGGCGATCCCCGACGGGCGCGCCGCGGTGTTCAGCCCGCTGGCCAAGGCCGCCTGCTGGATGGGGAGGGCCGACATCCGTGCCCACCCGTGGCGCGGCGTCGAGGAGGAGTACGACCGTGTCCGCCACGAGCGCCTCAGGGGTGGCCACATCAGGGTCGTCACCGGATATCCCGAGGTCGACACACTGATCGAGTGAACCGTTCTGCGAGCACACTCGATCCGCGGCAGGCCCGTGCGTCGTCGTTTGTCATACCCTTCTTGAGTGAGCGAAGCGTTCGATCGGACCGGGCGCTTCTCAGGCGACGTCGTTGAGGAGGCGCCCCTTCGGGGTGCGCCAGGCCCGTTCAGCGCAAAGGTCGTAGGCCGACTGCATCGCCAGCCAGCCCGTGCCTACTCCGGCCTCCTCCAGCCGGACCGCCA